>NZ_JBEPSD010000001.1:681046-1021570 GCF_040548735.1 Rhodanobacter soli
CTGCGGCTGGTCGACCTGTGCCGGCACGCCCACCGGCAGCAGCTCGAACGACGGCGATGGCGGAGTCGCCGTCTCGGCCGACTCGTCCGCCGGCGCAACCAAGGTGTAGTAGTGCAGCGGCGCCGAGGCGCACGCCGCCAGCAGCAGGCCGGCCGCCGCGATCCACAGATGCCTTCCGGTACGAATCATGGCTTGCTCCCTTGCGTCGGCTGGACCGCCGCTGGCGTGACGTTGACGGGTTCCACGCCGGCCGGCTTCGCGTCCGCGCGACGGCCGCGGATCAGCGACTCCGGATGACCGCCCAGGTAATCGGTCAGCACGCGCAGCGAACGCGCCATGCGCTGCACCTGCTCCAGCGTGGCGCCCAGGTTCTGCTGCAGCGGCGAGTCGCCGGCCAGCGCCTCGTTCGCCGTGCCCATGGTCTGCTGCACGCCGTGCAGGGTGTCCCTGACCGCCGGCAAGGTTTCGCCATTGACCTGCTTCAGCGTGCGATTGAGTCCGGCCAGGGTCTGGTCCAGGTTGCGCCCGATGCTGTCGAACGGGACTTTGTCGAGCTTGTCGACGATCCCGGCCATCTGCTCCTGCAGCTTGTCGAAGCTGCCCGGCACGGTGGGTATGGTCAGCGGTTTCGCGTTCGGGTCGAACGCCACCTTCGGCGTCTTCGGTATGAAATCCAGCGCCACGTACAGCTGGCCGGTGAGCAGGTTGCCGGTGCGCGCCTGCGCACGCAGGCCGTGATCGACCAGGCGGCCGATCATCTGCGACAGGTCGGGGTTCTCCCCGTGCGCCTTGGCCAGCGCCTCCAGCTTGTCGTAGGCGGCGCCCAGACGCTGCGGGTATATCACCGCGCCGACCAGCACCGGGAAGCGCTGCTTCTGCTCGTCGTAGTCGAGCCGCACCGACACCACCTTGCCGATGTTGATGCCGAGGAACTCCACCGGCGCATCCACCGCCAGCCCGCGCACCGACTGCTCGAAGCGCATGCGGATGTAGTGCGGGGTGCCGTCCGGTGGCGCCATCGCCGTGACCTGGTCGTCGAACAACTTGTACTCGTTGTCCTCCGGCGCCGGCGTGCTGTCGTGCGGCCCGGGCGGATCCTGGAACGCCACGCCGCCGGCCAGCACGGTGGCCAGCGATTGCGTGTTGAGCTTCAGCCCGTTCGCACCGATCGACACGTCCACGCCGCTGGCGTTCCAGAAGCGCGAGGAGCGGGTGACGAACTTGTCGTTGGGGCCGTCGACGAAGATCTGCAGCGAGACGCCCTTGCCGTCCTTGTCCAGCTGGTAGGACGCCACCCGGCCGACCTGGATGCGCCGGTAGTACACCGGCGAACCGATATCGAGCGAACCGAGGTCGTCGCTGTGCAAGGTGAAGCTGCGACCGGGCGCACCGTGGTTCACCGACGGCGGCGCCTCCAGCCCCTGGAACTCGTCCTCGTACTCGTTCGAGTTGCCCACGTCGGCGCCGATGAACGCACCCGACAGCAGGGTGTCGATGCCGGACACCCCGCCCAGCCCGATCCGCGGACGCACCACCCAGAAGCGCGTGTCCTTGCTGGCGAAGCTCTCGGCGCTCTTCTCCAGCGCCACGTTGACCAGCACGTGGCTGCGGTCGCCGCTGAGATGGATCTTGTTGACCCGGCCGATCACCACGTTCTTGTACTTCACCGGGGTCTTGCCGGCATCCAGCCCCTCGGCGCTCTGGAAGCTGATGGTGATCTGCGGCCCGGCCTGCAGCCAGTTGTTGATCACCAGCGACAGGCCGACCAGCGCCGCCAGCGCCGGGATCAGCCAGATCAGCGAGGCATTGAAGCGGCGCCGTTTCACCACCGGCCGCGGCAGCTCGCCGTTACCCGGCGGACCTTGTTCGATGTGGCTGTCGTCAGTCATCGGTATCCTTGCCATCCCAGATCAAGCGGGGGTCAAAACTCATCGAGGCCAGCATGGTCAACACCACGGTCAGGCCGAAGAAGATCACGCCGGGCAACGGTTCCACCAGGCTCAACACGCTGAAGCGCACCAGCGCCGTCAGCAACGCCACCACGAACACGTCCAGCATCGACCAGTAGCCGATCAGCTCGACCAGCCGATAGAGTTTTGCACGTTGCACCCGCGCCCAGCCGCTGCCTTGCTGGCTGCTCACCAGCAAGGTGCCCAGCGCGAGGAACTTCAGCACCGGCACCACGATGCTGGCAGTGAACACGATGACCGCCAGGTTCGGAGAACCGGCGCGCCACAATTCGACCACGCCGCTGATGATGGTGTTGTCGTCCACGTCGTTGAGGCTGGCGGTGCGCATGATCGGCAGCACATTGGCCGGGATGTACAGGATGAACGCGGCGATCAGCAGCGCCCAGGTTCGTACATAGCTGTTCGGCTTGCGCCGATGCAGGGTGGTGCCGCAGCGCGGGCACGCCATGTCGTCACCCACGCCGTCGCCATCCAGTCGCGCGTCGCCGGGCACGTTGCGGCACACCAGCCCGCATACCGTGCAGGCGATCAGGCCGAGTTCGCTGGCGCGCGGCAGCGCGCTCACGCAGCGCCCTCCGGCACATCGTCCCACAGCCGGCGCAGGTCCACGCCGGCGAAGATGGTGATCAGCAGGGTCAGCGCCGCGTACGCGTAGATGCCTGGGTCCGGCGTCACGTCGAAATAGGTGTGCGCCTTGACGATCGCCACCAGCGCGCCCAGCACGAACACCTCGCTCATCGTCCACGGCCCGAGGTAATGCAGGATCACCATCAGCCGCACGAAGCCCGGCGCGCGCCGCCCGGCCCGGGCGAACCACAGCAGCCAGCCCAGCAGCAGCATCTTCAGCAGCGGGAAGAAGAACAGCGTGGCGGCGACCAGCACCGAGACGACCTGGGCCTGCTCGCGCCACATCGCGAGGATCATGCCCCACAGCGTGGTGCTGCTCTGCTGGCCGCTCAGGCCCAGTGTCACGATCGGCCACATGTTCGCCTGCACGAACACGATCATCGCGGTCAGGATCAGCGCCAGCATCGCGTTCACGCTCAGCGCGTGGTGACGCTCCAGCTCCGCCTCGCAGCGTGCGCAGCGCGCCACGTCGCCGCGCGTCAGCGTGCGCCGGCGGTAGACCGTGTCGCAGTGCTCGCAGATCAACAGCGCTTCAGGTGAGCTCATGCCCATGCAGCCGGTGCCTTGCTTCGGCGTGACGTTCCGTGGATTCTCGCAAGTCTATCGTGAACGCGCCGCTTGATATGCTGGGCGACGCCCCGATCTGAACCGGCACCTGCCGAGCTGGAGTTTCCCGTGACCGATGCCGCCACCGTTTCCCATGTCTTCGACGTGGACCAGCAGAGCTTCGAAGCCGACGTCCTGCAAGCTTCGCTGACCACGCCGGTGCTGGTGGACTTCTGGGCCACCTGGTGCGAGCCGTGCAAGACGCTCGGCCCGATGCTGGAGAAACTCGCCGCCGAATACAACGGCGCGTTCCGGCTGGGCAAGGTCGACGTGGACACCCAGCAGGAACTGGCCGGCATGTTCGGCATCCGCAGCATTCCCACCGTGGTGCTGGTGAAGGACGGCCAGGTGCTCGACGGCTTCGCCGGCGTGCTGCCGGAAAGCCAGTTGCGCGAGTTCCTGTCGCGTCACGTGCAGCCGCTGGAGGCGCCCGCCGAACCCGCCGAAGAGGAAGCCGTGCAGGAAACCCCGGAGCAGGCGATCAACCGGCTGCAGCAGGCGATCGCCACCGGGCCGGACCAACCCGGACTCAAACTCGACCTGGCGCTGGCGCTGATGCATGCCGGCCAGATCGCCGCCGCCGAGGCGGAACTCGCCGCCCTGCCGGCGAACCTGGCCACCGACGCCCGCGCCGTGCGCCTGCGCAGCGAACTGGATCTGGCCCACGCACTGAAAGACGCGCCCGCCCTCGCCGAGCTGCAGCAGCGCGTGCAGGCCGACGACAGCGACTGGGCCGCGCGCGACCAGCTCGGCGTGCGCCTGCTGCTGGAAGGCGACGCCGACGCCGGCCTCGAGCAATTCCTGGTGATCCTGCAGAAAGCCCGAGACTGGAACGACGGCCAGGCGAAGAAGCGTCTGCTCGCCGCCTTCGCCACGCTCGACGATGCCGAGCTGGTGGGCCGCTACCGGCGGCGGATGGCTTCGTTGCTGTTCTGATCTGGCCCCTTGACGCGCGGGAGCGTAGGGCGGGCACTGCCCGCCGGCTTTCGCTCTGCGGCGATACGAAAAGCGGCGGACGGTGTCCGCCCTACGGAAGGCTGAATCCATACCTTCGCGTACGTTCGGGTAAGATTTCTCCATCTCCTGCCTGACGAGTCCGCATGCGCGCCTCCACCTTCCGCCGGCTGCTCAACTTGTGGCCGCCGTTCCTGATCAACGCGATCCGCGTGCAGTCGCTCAGCGACGACTACAGCGAGGCGAAGGTGGTGCTGCGGCTGCGCCCGTGGAACCGCAACTACGTGCGTAGCCAGTTCGGCGGCAACCTGTTCGCGATGGTCGACCCGTTCTGGATGCTGCTGGCGATGCACCAGCTCGGCAACGACTACTACGTATGGGACAAGGCCGGCACGATCGACTTCGTGGCACCCGGCCGCGAGGATGTCTACGCGCATTTCAGGCTGGAGCCGGCCGTGGTCGACGAACTGCGCGCGGCGGCTGCCGGCGGCGAAAAAGTGCTGCGCTGGTTCGAGACCGAAGTGAAGACCGCCTCCGGCGAAGTCATCGCGATCGTGCGCAAGCAGATCTACGTGCGGCTGAAGCCGAAAGCGCGCGTAACCTCACCGCTGTCGACCTAGTCCCGTTCGAAACGGGCGATCTCCCTGAGTACGGCTTCGGCGTTTCGCACGCTGCGACCGACCGCGCTGTCCTCCAGCGCGCGGGCATGCCCCAGGCGGCGCATGAGCCGGACCGCCAGCACGACCATCACCAGCCCAATCACGCTGCTCGATAGCGACCAAAGCAGGAAGGCGGCCTTGTCGTATGTCCACAGATCGAAGCCGTGCTCAGCCAAGCTCATCCACAGTACGGGAATCCAGATGAAGCAGGCGACCACCGCGTTTGCCGGCGCCTCGACGCACAGACGCCAGGCATGCAGATCGGCGAGCCGATGTTGGATCTCGACCACGGGCGCCGCATAGTCGATGCGCTGGATCAGATACAGGTTGCGTGCGGCGGAAACGATGAAAAGCAAGCCGCAGGCATTCACTAGCAAACCGCAGATCAGCAGGTGCGGAGCCTGCCGATGATCCGCCAAGAACGCCCCTCCCCACGCAGCAAAGATCACACCAAGAGCCAACTGGATCGCCTGACCCCAGGCCAGCGGACGCAGACCCCGACGGACCTTGTCCAGCTTGCCATCGCGGAACATGCTCAGCTGCAGCGCCTCCTGCCGTTCCAGCCGACGGTCGAGCCCCTGCCAAGCCTGCTTGAAGTCATCCAGTTCCATCGTCATGCCCTCACGGTGGTTACCGCGCCGGTCATCCGGCCGCGCAGTTTTTGCTTGATGCGACCGAGCTTGGTCGCCACGTTGGTTTCGCTGATGCCGAGCACGTCGGCGATCTCGGTGTAGCTGCGGTCTTCCAGGTACAGCAGGATCAGCGCGCGGTTCAGCGGATCGAGCTGGCCGATGACGGCGTACAGCGCAGTCAGCCGCTCGTCCTGTTCCGCGATCGGTTCGCCACCGCCGACGGTTTCCAGGTGATGCGTGTCCAACGGCTCGAAACGGTCGGCATCGGGCCAGCGCCGCGCCTGCGAGATCGCCACGTTCAGCGCGATGCGATACATCCAGGTGGAAAACTTCGCCCGCGCCGGGTCGTAGCCGCCGAACGAACGCCACAGCTGCGCGCTGATCTCCTGCACCAGGTCGTCGCGATCGGCCGCGCCGCGGCTGTACAGGCCAGCCACCTTGAACACGATCCGGCGATGCTCGTGCAGCAATGACTCGAAACGTTGCTGATGTTGTCTGCCGGTCATGGACGCCTGCTTCCCCGCGGTTCACCCCATGATTCGCAGGGTACGGAAAAAAATCACAGAACATGCGGCACGGCAGCGGTCGGTTCCGCAGGTCGTCAGGGAGGTAGCGAACCTCGACCGGGACGTGGCGAACCTCGACGGGGCGGTTGACCACCGCCCCGCCGAGGGTCGCGACTCAGGCCGCAGCCGGCTCCGGCACCACGCGGCTGCCGCGGGGGCCGGGGAAGCGCTGGCGCAGGTCGTCGTACACGTCCTGCGCGCCGTCACGGCCGTGGTGGGCCGCCTCGCGCACGCTCTGGTAGTACGCCAGGTCGGCCATCCACACTTCGCTGGCTACCAGTTGCAGAGTGTCAACCACCTGCGCAAGCTGGGCGAAAGGCTCGACACCGATGGCGCGTTTGCGGTGGAGCGGTTGCGGTATGTGTGAATATTAACGAGACCGCTGTGGGCAATAAGCCGGCAAGCCCCGCGTAAAGTAGCGACATCCCGGAACACGATCAGCAGAAGACCAGGTGAACAAGAAACGTTTGGACTGAATGACGGAATCAACCCAAGGGGGAACTGCGATGGCGCTTACAAGGATTGAACGCATCTTGATCTTGGCAAAGACCTATCCGTCTCCGAGCGTCCAGTACGTTGAGACGTCCTGTGTGGCAGGGATATCCGAGCACGGGTGCATGCGCAGGCTCTATCCGGTGCCGTTCCGGCTCATCGAAGAAAGCCAGAAATTCAAAAAATGGCAATGGGTCGAGCTGCGTGTCGAAAAGGCGATCAGGGATCACCGCCCAGAAAGTCACAAGGTCTACGTCGACGACATCGTTTGCGGCGAGCAGATCGACACCAGGCGCGGTTGGGCGGAGAGACGGCCGTGGCTGGAAAAAATACCGACTTTCGACAACCCCGAAGCGATGGACGCGGCACGCCTCAGTGAAGGTATATCCCTTGCGCTGCTACGGCCTCGCCAGGTTCTTGGGCTGGACATCATCTCCGCGCGTCACACGGACTGGACCCGTGAAGAAAGGGAAAAGCTGACACGCGAACTTATGCAGGGCGATCTGTTTTCAGAAGCGGAAGTTCAACGAGAAATGCGCCAGTTGCGCAAGGTTCCTTTCGACTTCTACTACCGGTGCATCTACAGCACGCCCGACGGTGAACGCGAATACAGTCAAAAGATCATCGACTGGGAAGCAGGCGCCCTCTTCTGGAGGTGC
The DNA here is from genome assembly GCF_040548735.1 of Rhodanobacter soli. NCBI lineage: Bacteria > Pseudomonadati > Pseudomonadota > Gammaproteobacteria > Lysobacterales > Rhodanobacteraceae > Rhodanobacter > Rhodanobacter soli. The sequence goes on from NZ_JBEPSD010000001.1 coordinate 688,212, forward strand.
CGCCAGAGCCATGGCGATAACTGGGAGCAGCCTTTCCGCGCAAAGCTGGAGCACGACCTGATTGGAAAAGACCTGATGTTTCTGATGGGCAACCAGCACCGCTTTCAACATCAATGGCTCATCGTCAGCCTCATCTATCCACCTAAGCTGCCGCCGCAAGCGGGCGGCCAGGCTTCCCTTTTTTAGCCTCGGCCACATCGATGTGCTGTACGTCGATGTCGAACCGTTCATGCAGTGCGTCCGCCACGAACGATCGATGGCAGCGGGTGTAATCGGCCTCAAAGCACAAAAGTGCGCATCGCGACTCCGCGGCTGCCGCCGCAAGTTCTTCAAGCGCGTCGCCTTGCCCATCCAGGTACTGGAGAAAGCCTTTGGTGTACTGCTTCCAGCTTCCGTCTTTCTTGTAGCGATCTCTCACTTCTTTCGGGCAACCAAGCTGGACCATGTGGACATAGTCGAGTCCAGAATCAGCGAGGATGTCCGACAACCCTCGCTTGGAAAAACCCGGCTTGCGGGACAGTGGCAGCTCGCGTATGTCGACGACGGTACGAACGCCATACTTGATGAGCAGCGACAAAAAGGCCTGGATATCGAGCCCCTCGTATCCGATGGTGCAAATGGTCATGGTGAAACCTCCAAGATGGCGGAATGGTAGTCGATGGGCGAATCACCAAGGGTGAAACGAGTCATCCATTGCCAAATCTCCCCAGACAGAGCCGGGACAAATGGGCTGTAGCGCACGTGCCGGATGAGCACCACCGTCGCCTACAATGCGAAGGCCCTCCATATTCCGGACCACTTCATGCCCCGCCTGCGCGTCAAACGCTACCTCCTCACCGGCCTGCTCACCTTCATTCCGTTGTGGGTGACCTGGCTGGTGTTCAAGTTCGTGCTGGGCATGCTGGCCGGCATCGGCGCGCCGCTGGTCGCCGCACTGCTGAACGGCCTGGCGCTGGTGGCGCCGCATACGGCCGAGTCGCTCAAGATGGAGTGGCTGGTCTTCATCGTCGCGCTGGTGATCACGCTGGGCGCGCTTTACCTGCTCGGCTTCGTGGCGAACCGGGTGATCGGCCAGCGTTTCATCAATGCGTTCGACGGCTTGCTCGCGCGCATTCCTCTGGTGCAGACGATCTACGGCGGCACCAAGAAGCTGATGGCGGTGCTGCAGAACAAGCCGTCCGGGGTGCAGCGCGTGGTACTGGTGGATTTCCCGCGCCGCGGCATGAAGGTGGTGGGCTTCGTCACGCGGGTGATGATCGAGGAAGGCAGCGGTCGCGAGATGGCGGCGGTGTACATACCGACCACGCCGAATCCCACCGGCGGTTATCTGGAAGTGGTGCCGCTGGACGAACTCACGCCGACCGACTGGACGATGGACCAGGCCATGGCCTTCATCATTTCCGGCGGCGCGGTGGCGCCCGATACGCTGCCCGCCTCGCCTGCGCTGCCGCGCCGCGACGAAACCGGGAACCCTGCATGAGCCTGCGCCGCGTGCTGCTGTCCCTCCTGTTTGGTATTGCCGCCACGTCCGCACATGCGGCTGGCCCAGATGCGACCGACTGGACCACCCCGGCCGAAGCCGCCCAGTTCCGCACCACGCCCAGCTACGCCGACACGCTCGGTTATCTGCGGCGGCTGCAGCGGGCCGCGCCGGGCGTAATCCATCTGGAAACTTTCGGCAGCACACCCGAAGGCCGGCCGATGACGGTGGTGATCGCCAGTGGCGACGGCACGTTCGATCCGGCCGCCGCGCGCGCCGCGCACAAACCCGTCGTGCTGCTGCAGGCCGGCATCCACCCCGGCGAGATCGAGGGCAAGGACGCCGGGTTGATGTTGCTGCGCGATATCGCGGTCACCGGCAAGTACCCGCACCTGCTCGACCATGCGGTGCTGGTCTACATCCCGGTGTTCAGCGTGGACGGCCACGAGAATGCTTCGCCGTACCACCGCATCAACCAGAACGGCCCGGACAGCATGGGCTTCCGCGGCCAGTCGCAATACCTCAACCTCAACCGCGACTATGTGAAAGCCGATGCGCCGGAAATGCGCGCATGGCTGAAGCTGTGGCAGCGCTGGCTGCCGGACTTCCTGATCGACGTACACACCACCGACGGCGCCGACTACCAGTACGACCTCACCTGGTACACCGAAGACCCGCACAAGCTCGATCCCGCGGTGAGCGCATGGCAGCACGACGCGATCGTCAACCACGCCATACCCGCATATGAAAAGCGCGGACACCTCGCCTCGATCTACCTGGAGTTCAAGGACGGCCGCGACCCGCGCTTGGGGCTAGTGAACTTCGGCTCCGGCCCGCGCTTCTCCACCGGCTACGCCGCGCTGCAGAACCGACCCGCGCTGCTGATCGAGACGCACATGCTGAAGCCGTACGCGAACCGCGTGCGGGCCGTCTACGACTTGGTCGAGCTGATGCTGGAACAGATCGGTGCGCACCCGGCCGCCCTGCTCGCCGCCACCGCGAAGGCGGATGCCGACACCGTTGCCCGCGCCCGTGATGCGAACGCGCGCGTGGCGCTGACCTTCAAGCCCGATCCGCAACCGACGATCTTCGAACTCAAGGGCTACGCGTTCACGCTGAGCCACAGCGACATTTCCAACAGCGAGTGGATCCGCTACGACCCCGGCCAGCCGAAGAACTACACGATCGACAACTGGAACGGCCTGCTGCCGGACCTGTCGATCGCCCCACCGGCCGCGTACGTGGTGCCGGCGCCATGGACCGCGATCATCGACAGGCTCGACGCCCACGGTATCCGCTACCGGCGCACCGAACGAGCGCAGACGCTCCGTGCCGAGGGCTACCAGCTCGACGACCCGGCCTGGGCCAGCCGGCCGTTCGAAGGCCACCTGATGCTGCGCGACTTCACCCTGCACGCCGTGCCGCGCGAGGTGACCCTGCCAGCCGGCTCGGCGATCGTGCCGCTGGACCAGCGCGCCGCCAACGTGGCGATCGAGCTGCTCGAACCGCAGGCGCCGGACTCGCTGCTGCGCTGGGGCTACCTCGATGCGGTGTTCGAGGCCAAGGAATACGGCGAACCGCGCGTGGTGGAACGGCTGGCGCGCGAGATGCTGGCCAAGGACCCGGCGCTGAAGGCCGCGTTCGCGCAGAAGCTGCATGACGATCCCGCGTTCGCCGCCGACTCCCGCGCCCGGCTGATGTTCTTCTTCGAACGCTCGCCCTGGTACGCCGCCCAGCACGTCGGCGCCTACCCCGTGCTGCGCCTGGACGCCGCACAGCTGCAGCATGTGTCGGCGCCTGTCCAGTCCACCGGCGGCCACGGCACCCCTGACCTTTGACACTGTGCCACCCATGACGTTTGACCTAGCGTGAACGGCCATGCCCGCGTTCCGGGGGGGGACCCGACGGCGCGGCCAGACGACACCACCCATCATCCACAGAGGGAAATCCATGACCAAGCAGTATCTGAAGCCCCTGGCGCTGGCACTGGCCGTAAGCGCCGCCCTGACGCTGGGCGCCTGCGGCAAGCAGGAACCGGCCGCCAACGCGCCGGCCGGCACCGCCAGCACCGCCCCGGCCGCCAGCAGCACCACCGCTGCCGCCGATCTGGGCAAGAGCATTTTCGACGTCAGCGAACTCGGTGACAGCGCGCTGGCCTGCCAGGACTTCAACGGCTTCGTCAACGCCAAGTGGGTGGCCGCCAACCCGATCCCGGCCGATCGCACCCGCTGGGGCGCGTTCGACCAGCTGGCCGAGGCCAGCCTGAACACCCAGCACGACATCGTCGACAAGGCCGCCAAGGGCGCCGCCACGGCCAAGGCCGGTTCGATCGAGCAGAAGATCGGCTTGCTGTTCCAGTCCGGCATGGACGAAGCGGCGATCGAGAAGGCCGGATTCGATCCGATCAAGCCGAAGCTCGACGCCATCGCCGGCCTGAAGAACGGCGGCGACGTGGCCGACTACATCACCAAGAGCTACGTCGGCGGCGACGGCCAGGTGTTCGCGTTCGGCTCCGGCGCCGACTTCCAGCACGCCGACATGCAGATCGCGTACGCCAACGAAGCCGGCCTGGGCTTGCCGACCAAGGATTACTACAGCGACGCCAAGTACAAGGACATCCGCGACGCCTACGTCGACTACATCGCCAAGGCGCTTGAGCTGACCGGCGTGGCCGAGGCCGACGCCAAGAAGCAGGCTGCCGACGTGCTGGCCTTCGAAACCCAGCTGGCCGCCGCGTCGCTGAGCCGCGTCGACGAACGCGACCCGAAGAACCAGTACCACTTCGTCAGCGTCAAGGACGCCGATCGGGCCACCCCGCACTTCAGCTGGGAGAAATTCTTCGTCGCCCAGGGCGTGACCGTGGACAAGGGCTTCTCGCTGTCGCAACCGAAGTTCTTCGCCGAGTTCGACAAGCTGCTCGCCAAGGCACCGATCGCCCAGTGGCAGGCGTACCTGCGCTTCCACACCATCGACGACGCCTCCAACTACCTGGGCAAGAACTTCCAGGACAACAAGTTCGCGTTCTACGGCAAGACCCTGTCCGGCCAGCCGGAACAGAAGGCCCGCTGGAAGCGCGTGCTGGGTGCCGTCAACGGCTCGATGGGCGAGGCGCTGGGCCAGCTGTACGTGGCCGAGATGTTCAAGCCCGAAGCGAAGGCGCGCGCGCAGGAACTGGTCGACAACGTGCGCAACGCACTGAAGGCGCGCATCCAGAACCTCGACTGGATGAGCGACGAGACGAAGACCAAGGCGATCGCCAAATGGGATACGTTCCTGCCGAAGATCGGCTATCCGGACAAGTGGCGCGACTGGTCGGGCCTGAACGTCACCGGTGACAACTACTACGGCAACGTGATGGCCGCGGCGAAGTTCAACTACGACTACGACATCGCCAAGATCGGCAAGCCGACCGACCGCAAGGAATGGGGCATGACCCCGCAGACGGTCAATGCGTACTACAACCCGACCGACAACACGATCAACTTCCCGGCCGCGATCCTGCAGCCGCCGTTCTTCGATGCCAAGGCCGACGACGGGATCAACTACGGCGGCATCGGCGCGGTGATCGGCCACGAGGCCAGCCACGGTTTCGACGACGAAGGCAGCCAGTTCGACGGCGCCGGCAACAACGTCAACTGGTGGAGCAAGGCCGACCGCGAGAAGTTCGACGCGCGCACCGACAAGCTGGTCGCCCAGTTCGACGCCTACACGCCGATCAAGGACAAGCCGGATGCGCACGTCAACGGCAAGCTGACCCTGGGCGAGAACATCGGCGACCTGGGTGGCCTGAACGCGGCCTACGACGCACTGCAGGTCGCGCTGAAGAAGAATCCCGAGGAAGCCGGCAAGCAGATCGATGGCTACACCCAGGACCAGCGCTTCTTCCTGAACTGGGCCCGCGTGTGGCGTGGTTCCATCCGCGAGAAGCAGGCCGTGCTGCAACTCAACACCGACCCGCACGCCCCGGCTTCGCTGCGCGCGATCGGCGCCCCGTCGAACATGCCGGCCTTCGCCAGCGCGTTCCAGTGCAAGCCGGGCGACGCGATGGTGCGTGCGGACGACAAGCAGGTGAAGATCTGGTAAGTCGGCACCACCCGACGCCGCAGTTCATCGCGGCGTGAACTCAAGGCCCCGCATGCGAATGCGGGGCCTTTTTCGTGGAACGGCCTTCGATGTTTCGCCGCCACGGAAGCGCGAATCTGTATTCATGTATTGCAAATCATTCTCATTAAAAATATCGTATGCAACTGCGCCGGCCGGTGGTGCGCTTCGTAACCACGCATCGGCCGGGCTTCGGGGGCACGCCGGTCCGCGCGACGCACGCAGCCAGCCAGCCGCGTCCCCGGTCCATCCGAAACCTGCCTCCAGCCATTGCGAAACACCTGCATTCGCCAGACCCGCCAGGCCCTGTCGACACGCACGCAACATCCATCAACGGAATCCCCATGTCATCCATCAAATCGCGCAAACACGCCGTCGGCTCCCGCAGGCAACCATCGACGGCGGGCATGCTGACAGCCGCGACGCTGGTCACCGGCCTGGCACTGGTCCACCCCGCGATAGCCGCCGACGTATCACCCTCTCCCGACGCCCAGATCGCCACCGCCAAGAACCTGCCGGGCGTGAAGGTGGAAGCCGTCACCGGCAACGACTACCGCGTCGACAAGCTGTCCTCGCCGAAATACACCCAGCCGCTGCTGGACACCACGCAGACCATCAGCGTGATCACCAAGGAGCTGATCCAGCAGCAGGGCGCCACCACGCTGACCGAGGCGCTGCGCAACAGCCCGGGCGTGGGCACCTTCTATGTTGGCGAGAACGGCAGCACCAACACCGGCGACAGCATCTACATGCGCGGTTTCGACACGTCCGGCAGCATCTTCGTCGACGGCGTGCGCGACCTCGGCTCGATCTCGCGCGACGTGTTCAACGTGGAGCAGGTGGAAGTGGCCAAGGGTCCGGCCGGCACCGACTACGGCCGCACCGCGCCCACCGGCTCGGTGAACCTAGTCAGCAAGCAGCCGCAGCTGGGCAACGGCATCTCCGGTTCGATCGGTTACGGCAGCGGCCAGCACCGGCGCGCCACTGCCGACTGGAACCGGACGCTGGGCGAGCACGCCGCCTTCCGCCTCAACGTGATGGGCCAGGACAGCGGCGTGCCGGGACGCGACAAGGTCGAGAACGACCGCTGGGGTATCGCCCCCTCGCTGGCGTTCGGCCTGAAGACGCCGACCCGCGTCTATCTCGACTTCCTGCATGTGCGGCAGAACAACCTGCCCGACGGCGGCGTGCCCACCATCGGCCTGCCCGGCTACACCAGCCCCGATCCGGCGCGTCCGTTCCTCACCGACGCCGCCATGGTCGACCCGCAGAATTTCTACGGCACCAGGGCCGACCACGACGACGTGGAGGCGGACATGTTCACCGCCATCGTCGAACACGACGTCTCGCCCGACGTGGTCCTGCACAACACCACGCGCTGGGGCCGCACGCACCAGGACTACCTGCTGACCTCGTTCCGTGGCGATACCGCCAACCTGCTCACCCCGGACGCCGCCGATCCTTCGACCTGGACCATCGCGCGCAGCCTGCCGACCTTCAAGGACCAGACCAATCGCATCCTCACCAACCAGACCAACGTCACCGCGAATTTCGACACCGGCGGCATCACGCACAACCTCAGCGCCGGCATCGAGCTGACCCGGGAAAAGTCCGGCACGGTCGGCTTGGCCGCGCTCAACGGCAGCGCGTGGCCGGCGGCGAACCTGTACCACCCGAACGCCGACGTCAGCGGCCTGGTCTACGGCCGCACCGGGGCGCATAGCGAGGGCCAGACCGATACCGAGGCCGCCTACCTGTTCGATACGCTGAAGTTCAACGAGCAATGGCAGGTCAACGCCGGCATGCGGCTGGACCACTACACCACCGACTTCAGCAGCATGGTGGTCTGCGGCGCCCGCAACGGCCCGGCCTGTGGCGTCCTGCCGGCCGGCAGCGTGCTGCCCGGCGTGGACAGCAGCAAATCCGGCAACCTGCCCAACTACAAACTCGGCGTGCTGTACAAGCCTGTCGCCAACGGCAGCGTCTACGCGAACTTCGCCGTGTCGCAGGAACCTCCGGGCGGCAACACGCTCACTCTCAGCAGCGCCGCCAACAGCGCCGACAACCCGAACCTCGACCCGCAGAAGGCGCGCACGATCGAGCTGGGCACGAAGTGGGACCTGCTCGGCGAGAAGTTGCTGCTGACCGGCGCGCTGTACCGCACCACCGTCAGCAACGACCTCGTGCAGGACCCGGTCGACCTGCAGTACTACCAGATCGGCAGGAAGCGCGTGCAGGGCATCGAACTGAGCGCGGTCGGCAAGCTCAGCGACAACTGGGCGGCCAGCGCCGGCTACACCATCATGGACGCCAAGGTGCTCACCGGCAAAGCCGTGGCCAACGATGGCTCCAGTGACCTGGCCTACACGCCGAAGAGCGCGTTCACCGCGTGGACCACCTATCACCTGCCGTTCAACCTCACCATCGGCGGTGGCGCCCGCTACGCCGGCGAGATGAAGCGCGGTACCGACGGGGCGGTCGGCACGCCGGCCTACACCGAGGCGTACTGGGTGTTCGACGCCATGGCCAGCTACCCGGTCAACAAGCACGTCGACCTGCAGTTGAACCTGTACAACCTGTTCGACAAGGACTACGTCGCGGCGATCAACAAGAGCGGCTACCGTTACACCCCCGGCACGCCGCACGCGGCCATGCTCACCGCCAACCTGCGCTTCTGATCCGAGAGACTGCACCGCCCTGCTCCTCTTTCGGCGCAGGGCCCCCTCAGGAACCCGCCATGCTGCTGCACATACCCGACGTCCTCAGCCGCGAACAGGTCATGCAGATGCGCGCCATGCTCGACGCGGCCGACTGGACCGACGGCCGCGAGACGGTCGGCGCGCAAGGCGCGCAGGTGAAACGCAACCAGCAGTTGCCGGATGCCTCGCCGCTGCGCCAGCAACTGGGCCAGCTCGTGCTGGCCGCGCTGGCAAGGAACCCGCTCTACCATGCGGCAGCGTTGCCGCTGCGCACCCTGTCGCCGCGTTTCAACCGCTATCAGGGCGGAGGCCAGTACGGTTTCCACGTCGACGGCGCCGTGATGGCGCTGTCGAGCGATGCGCAGTTGCGCAGCGACGTTTCCTGCACGCTGTTCCTCAGCGAGCCGGACGAATACGACGGCGGCGAGCTGATCGTCAACGACACCTACGGCGAACACGAAGTGAAACTGCCGGCCGGCGACCTGATCGTCTATCCGTCGAGCAGCCTGCACCGCGTCACGCCAGTGACCCGCGGTGCGCGCGTGGCCGCGTTCTTCTGGGTGCAAAGCCTGATTCGCGACGACAGCCGGCGGCGCCTGCTGTTCGAGCTGGACGCCTCGATCCAGCGCCTGACCCAGGGCGGCGCCGATGCCGCCTCGCTGCTGCAGCTGAGCGGCGTCTACCACAACTTGCTGCGCCAGTGGGCCGAAACCTGAGCGCACGACGCGGCCGCCGAATGGCCGTCGCAGCCCGCCATGGTTCCCAGCGCGCGCCGCGGGGCGGATAATCGTCGGCCCCCTGAAGCAACCCGGCTGAAAAATGTTCGTTCCTGGTCAACGCTGGATCTCCTCCGCCGAACCCGAGCTTGGCCTCGGCACCGTCCTGCGCGTCGAAGGGCGCGGGGTACAGGTGCTGTTCGCCAAGGCCGGCGTGCTGCGCCCGTACGCGATCGACTCGGCGCCGCTGATCCGCGCCGAGTTCCGCGCCGGCCAGCGCGTCGCCGGCAAGGGCATCGCGTTCCTGGTCGAGCGCGTCGAGATCAAGGACGAGCTGCTGATCTATCGTGGCGAGGGCCGCGAGTTGCACGAAGGACAGCTCGACGACGAGCAGAGCGTGAGCCAGGCCGATGACCGCCTGGTCGGCGGCCGCACCGATGCTGTGGCGCAGTTCGAGCTGCGCCTGGAAGGCCTCAAGCGGCGTGCCGAGGCACGCCGTTCGCCGATGTGGGGCCTCGGTGCGGCACGCATCGGACTGGTGCCGCACCAGCTGCGCGTGGCTGGCATCGCCTCCGCGCGGCGGCCGCCGCGAGTGCTGCTGGCCGACGAGGTAGGCCTGGGCAAGACCATCGAAGCGGGCATGGTCATCGCGCGCCAGCTCGCCACCGGACGCGCTTCGCGCGTGCTGCTGCTGTTGCCCGACACCCTGGTGTACCAGTGGTTCGTGGAAATGCTGCGCCGCTTCAACCTCAGCTTCGCGATCTACGACGAGGAGCGCTGCGAAGCGCTGGAGCAATCCGGCGACGCCGGCAATCCGTTCGAGGACGAGCAGTTGGTGATCGCCGACTTCGGCTTCCTGGAGAACTCGCCGAAGCACGCCCAGCAGTTGCTGGAAGCGCCGTGGGACCTGCTGGTGGTGGACGAGGCGCATCACCTGGCGTGGTCGCCGGAGACAGCCAGTCCGCGCTACACGATGGTGGAGAAGCTGGCTGCGGCGATCCCCGGCGTGATCCTGCTCACCGCCACCCCGGAGCAGCTTGGCCGCAGCGGCCACTTCGCCCGCCTGCGCCTGCTCGATCCGCAGCGCTACCACGATCTGGACGGCTATCTGGCCGAAGCGGACACCTACCTGGCGCTGTCGAAGATCGCCGACCGCCTGCTCGACGGCAAGCCGCTCGACGACGCCCAGCGCGCCGCCCTGGCCGAGGCGTTCCACGGCGACGCCGTGCTCAGCGCGCGGCTGGCCGACCCGACCAAGGCGGAGAACGCGCGCGAACTGCTGGCTGCACTGATCGACCGCCACGGCACCGGCCGCGCGATGTTCCGCAACAACCGCGCCGGTGTGGGCGGCTTTCCGAAACGCCTGCCCGAGTGGCATCTGCTGGACGCCGACCGGCTCGACGAAAGCACGCGCCAGGCGCTCCTGGCCGAATTCCACGCCGACATCCAGCAGCCGTCGCCGCTGATCGAGGTCGACTACGCCGCCGACCCGCGCATCGACACCCTGATCGCCCTGCTCGATCGGCACCCGCAGGACAAGTTCCTGCTGATCTGCCGCAGCCAGGCCAAGGTGCTGGCGCTGGAGGAAGCGCTGCGCACGAAGAGCGGCGTCGGCGTGGCGCGTTTCCACGAAGGCCTCAGCATCGTGCAGCGCGACCGCAACGCCGCGTACTTCGCCCAACCCGACGGCGCGCGCCTGCTGCTGTGTTCGGAGATCGGCTCGGAAGGCCGCAACTTCCAGTTCGCGCACCGGCTGGTGCTGTGGGACCTGCCGCTGGATCCGGACCTGCTCGAACAGCGCATCGGCCGGCTCGACCGGATCGGCCAGAAGCATGACATCGACATCCATATCCTCGCCGTGGCCGACAGTGCCCAGCACGTGCTGGCGCGCTGGTACGACGAGGGCGTCGATGCCTTCCGCATGAGCCCGGCCGACGGTCGCGAACTGCTGCGCCGCTATGGCGAGGCGCTGACCCGGCTGGCCGACGAGCATGCGCGCGGCGACGACAACCGCGACCAGGAACTGGACGCGCTGCTGGCCGAGACCCGCGCCAGCCACGAGCAGATGGCCCAGCTGATCCGCCGCGGCCGCGATCATCTGCTGGAGCTGGCTGCCAGCCGCGACCTGCACGCCGACGAGCTGCAGCAGGCCTTTGCCCGCGAAGACCACGATCCCGGCCGCGACGCCTTCGTGCAACGCTTGCTGGAGGCCTTCGGCATCCACGCCGAGGAACTCGGCGGCCAGGTGCTGCTGCTCGACCCGCAATACCTGTCCACCGACGCTCTGCCCGGCTTCGCCGACGGTCCGCAGTCGGTGACGTTCGCGCGCGAGGTGGCGCTGTCGCGCGAGGAACTGCCGCTGCTGCGGCTCGACCACCCGCTGGTCGCCGGCGCCATGGACTTGGCGCTATCCGGCGAGCAGGGCAACGCCGCCTTCATGGTCGACGATGTGCTGTCGCCGCGTACTGCGCTGCTGCAGGCGGTGTTCGTGCTGGAATGCGTGGCCGACCGCCGGCTCGACGCCGAGCGCTTCCTGCCGATCCTGCCGATCGTGGTCACCGTCGACACCCGGCTCGCCGAACGTGCCGATTTCGCACCCAGCGAGATCGCGTTGCGCAAGGCCAGCGACCGCAACATCGAAGTGGCGCGCTACCGCAAATTCCTCGGCAAGCTGGTGCCGCCGATGCTGGAGCGCGCCGAGGCACTGGCCGGCACACGCGGGCAGGCGCGCATCGACGAGGCCGTGAACCTGGCCACGGAGACACTGGATGCGGAACTGTCGCGCCTGCGGGCGCTGCACGCGGTGAACCCGTCGGTCAGCGAGGCGGAAATCGCGGCCATCGTCGCCGAACGCTCCGAGTTGCTGGCCGCTCTGCCGCAATCGCGCCTGCGGCTGGATGCGGTGCGCTTCGTGGTCAGCGCGGACTTCCTCGCGCTGCGCTGAGGCCTACCCTCCCCGCGTGCGGGAAGAGTCCGCGGCGGAACCGCCCTCAGACCGACGCCGACGCCACGCGCATGCGCTGCCCGATGCCGCCCACGCGGTAACCCACGGTCAGCAGCGCCAGCCAGACCACGCCCACGTACAGCGCCACGCGGGTGTCCGCGCTGTAGCCGAGCATCACCAGCACGAACGCGAGAAATGCCAGGCAGATCACGCTGCTCAGCGGGAACCAGCGCAACCGGAAGGCCAGCGGCACGGGCTGCTGCCGGCGGAAGCGCCAGTGCGCCACCAGCACCATGCCCCAGGTCCACACCGTATTGAACGCGAGGATCGACATCATCATGCCGAAGATGCGCCCGGGCACCAGGTAGTTCATCAGCACGCCGAACAGCAGGAACACCAGCGTCACCAGCACCCCGCTCACCGGCACGCCTTGCGCGCTCAGCCGACCCATCGCCATCGGCGCCTGCCCCTTCGTCGCCAGGCTGTGCAGCATGCGGCTGCCGCTGAACATGGTGGAGTTGAAGCTGGACAGCGCCGCGGTGATCACCACGAAATTGATCAGGCCCGCCGCCTGCGGAATGCCCAGCTTGGCGAACGTGGTGACGAACGGGCTGCCCTGCGTGCCCAGTTCGTTCCACGGGTAGATCGCCATGATCACGAGCAGCGCGCCGACGTAGAAGATGAGGATGCGCCAGATCACCGAATTCACCGCGCGCGGGATGGTGCGCTCGGGATGCGCGGCCTCGGCCGCCGCCATGCCGATCGTCTCGATCCCGCCGAAGGAGAACACCAGCACCGGCAGCGCCAGCACCATGCCGGTGAGGCCGTTGGGGAACCAGCCGCCGTGCGACCACAGGTTCGACAACCCCATCGGATGCCCGCCGTTGCCCCAGCCCAGCCCGATGATCGCGGCGCCGCCGAGGATCATTAGCACCACCGTCAGCACCTTGATCAGCGCGAACCAGAACTCCAGCTCGCCGTAGACCTTCACCGCCATCAGGTTCAGCCCGCCGATCATCGCCACGCTGCCGAACGCCCAGATCCACTGCGGCAACTCGGGAAACCACGCCTTCATGTAGATGCCGACCGCCGTGCTCTCGGCGATGCCCACGCCCATCATCAGGATCCAGTAGTTCCAGCCGGTGAGGTAGCCGGCAAACGGGCCGAGGTACTTGTGCGCGTAAGTGCTGAACGAGCCGGCGATCGGCTCGTGCGCGGCCATCTCGCCCAGCGCGCGCATGATGATGAAGATCATCGCGCCGCCGAACAGGTAGGCGAACAGCAGCGACGGCCCAGCCAGCTGGATCGTGCTGGCCGAGCCGAGGAACAGGCCGGCGCCGATGCACATGCCCAGTGCCATGAAGGTGATGTGGCGCGGGGTGAGCTGGCGCTGGAGGGTCTGGGTCATGGGGGGCGTTCGCGGCGTGAAAGCGCTCAGCGTAACAGGCGGCGCTTCGGTTTCCACGGCAGCCGCCCGCGCCAGTACTGGATCAGTACGAGGCCGCCCAGCATGCCGCCGAGGTGGGCGAAATGGGCGACGCCCGGCTCGATCCCGGTCACGCCCATGGTCAGTTCGGCAGCGGCATAGAGAATCACGAACAGCCACGCCGGCATCGGGATCGGCAGGAAGATCAGCATCACCTTCTCGTGTGGATACAGCATGCCGAACGCCAGCAGCAGGCCGAAGATCGCGCCGGAGGCGCCCAGCGTGGGGCCGTATTGGGACGGCGGGAAGAACCACAGCACCGCCAGTTGCAGCAGCGAGGCGACGATCGCGCAGACGAAGTAGTAGACGGTGAACTCGCGCGCGCCGAAGGTGCGCTCGATCGCACCACCGAACATGTACAGCGCGAGCATGTTGAACAGGATGTGGGTGATGCTGCCATGCATGAACGCGCTGGTGACGATCTGCCACACCCCGAACAGGCCGGAGCCGAGCGGCCACAGCGCGAAATACACCATCAGAAGCTGGCCCATCACCTGTTGCAGCAGGAATACCGCCACGTTGGCAATCAGCAGGTTGCGCGTGACGGGCGGCAAGTCGAAAGGCATCAGGCGGTTTCCATGAAGTCAGGGACAGCATAGCGGCGGCATCCCGCAGCTGACCGTACCCGGCGGCAATCGTTCACCCGCCGCGGCAGCAAAAAGCCGCCTCACGGCGGCTTCGCGAAGAAGCTGGCGACGGCAGCTCAGCCCTTGCTGGCCACCTGCGCCATCGCTTCCGGGCGCTTGGCGCCGGCGAAGCGCTTGGCCCAGTAGCTCTCGTGCAGGCTGGAGATCTCCACCGACTTGCCGCTGGCCGGCGAGTGGATGAAGCGGCCGTTCGAGATATAGATGCCCACGTGCGAGATGCGCCGCTTGCCATGAGTGCGGAAGAACACCAGGTCGCCCGGCTGCATGTCGGCCCGCTTGACCTTGAGGCCGGCCAGGAACTGCGATGCGGAGTTGCGCGGCAGCTGCATGCCGACCGCATGGGCGAATACGTAACGGACGAAACCGCTGCAATCGAAACCGGTGGAGGGATCGCGCCCGCCACGCACGTAGCGGGTATCGCGCAATTTCATCGCCATCGCGATCAGCGACTTGCGCAGGTCGGTGATGTCCGCGCTGGCGGCTGCCGCTGCCGCGTCCTGCTCGTCCGTCGCGGCGACGTCGGCAGCGGCAGCCTGTTCCGTCGCGGCACTCTTGCCGGCGAGCACCGAGGCAGCATCGGGGACCACGGACTGCGCCAGCGACGGCGCCGGGTTGAATGCCGGCAGCTGACTCAGCAAGGGCGACCCGAGGCGGGCGACAACCGTGCTGTCGATGACGGCGGGGTTGTTCGTGGCTTGGAGTGGGCCGGACACCAGCAGCACGGAAACGAATGCGACGGCGGCGGTCAGTTGCTTGATGGGCATGCTGGGAAAAACCCCTTGTTGTTCACAGGATCGACCGCCCAGCAGAAGCCAATGACGTGACGACTCGGTGAAGTTAACAAGAAGGGGCCACCTGGATGTTGGATTGGGGTTAACTGAACTCTGGCGTTTCAAAAAATGGCGACGCCGCGCACATTTCACCCAACTCATTGATTTTTAAAATTTATGCCTTGAGCGGCGGCTCCGGCCAGTAATGCGAGTCCGGATAGGGCCGACTGCCGAAGATCGCCGTACCGATCCGTACCTCGGTCGCTCCCTCGGCAATGGCGAGCGGGAAATCTCCGCTCATGCCCATGGAAAGTTCTGTCAGATCATGACCTTGTGCCACCGCCCGATCACGCAGCTCACGCAGCAGGCGAAAGCAGGCACGCACTTCGGCCGGCTCGCTGGAGTGGATCGCCAGGGTCATCAGGCCACGTACGCGCAAGGTGTCGTAACCGCGCAGGACGTTCAGGAAACCCGGCAGCTGTTCAGGCGGGAGACCGTATTTGCTGGGTTCGGACGAGGTCTTCACCTGCACCAGCACGTCGATCGCGCGGCCCTCGTGCTGCAGCCGGCGATCCAGCGCCTCGGCCAGCTCCAGCCGGTCCAGCGACTGCACCTCGCTGGCCAGCCGCGCCACGTCCCTGGCCTTGTTGGTCTGCAGGTGGCCGATCATCACCCAGTCGATGCCGCAGTCCGCCAACGGTGCGGATTTGTCGCGGATCTCCTGCACCTTGTTCTCGCCGAAGCGGCGCATGCCCAGTGCCACGCCAGCCCGGATCAGGTCCGGACCGAACGTCTTGCTGACCGGCAGGATGCCCACCTCGGCCGGGTCGCGGTCTGCCTCGCGGCACGCCGCGTCGACGCGCAGGCGGACCTGCGCCCAGTTGTCGGCCAGCCAGCCGGTGTCCATGCTCATGGTCCGACGATCGCGCTCAGGCCTTGCTGCCCTGCTGGTGGTGGCGCGCCACCACCTCGGCCACCACCATGCTGACCTTCTTGCCGGTGGGGATGTGCAGGAACTCGTTCGGGCCGTGCGCGTTGGAATGCGGACCGAGCACGCCGGTGATCAGGAACTGCGCCTTCGGAAATTTCTCGCCCAGCATGCCCATGAACGGAATGCTGCCGCCCTCGCCCATGTAGGTGGCGGGGGCACCGAAGTAGTTCTGCGAAGCATCGCTGACCGCCTGCTCCAGCCACGGCGACAGTGCGGGCGCGTTCCAGCCCGAGCCGTCCTTCTCCAGGGTGAAGCTGACCTTGGCGCCGTACGGCGGATCCTTTTCCAGCAGCTGCTTGACGAACTCGCCGGCCTTGGCGCCGTTCAAGGTGGGCGGCACGCGCAGGCTCAGCTTCACCGACGTCTGCGGACGCAGCACGTTGCCGGCGCTTTCCAGCGGCGGGATGCCGCCGATGCCGGTCACCGCCAGCTGCGGACGCCAGGTGCGGTTGAGCACCAGCTCGGCCAGGTCGTGGGTGACCGGCTGCATGCCTTCCACCCACGGGAACTTGTCGTAGATGTCCGCGCCCAGCACCTCGGCCGACAGTTTTGCCTGCTCGACCCGCTGCGCCGGGATCTCGACGTACAGCTCCTTCGGCTTGATCTGGCCGGTGGCCGGATCCTCCAGCCGCGACAACAACTCGCGCAGGATGCGGAAACTCGACGGCACCACACCGGAGGCATCGCCCGAGTGCACGCCCTCTTCCAGCACCTGCACGCTGAGGTTGCCGCCGGTCATGCCACGCAAGGACGTGGTCAGCCACAGCTGGTCGTAGTTGCCGCAGCCCGAATCCAGACACACCACCAGCGACGGGCTGCCAATGCGCGCGGCCAGGTGGTCGACATAGAACGGCAGATCGTAGCTGCCCGATTCCTCGCAGGCCTCGATCATCACCACGCAGCGTGCGTGCGGAATGCCCTGCTCGTGCAACGCCAGCAATGCCGCCAGCGAGCCGAAAATCGCATAACCGTCGTCGGCGCCGCCGCGACCGTACAGCTTGTCGCCCTTGAGCACCGGCGTCCACGGACCCAGGCCGTCGGCCCAGCCGGTCATCTCCGGCTGCTTGTCCAGGTGGCCGTACAGCATGACGGTGTCGTCGCCCTGGCCCGGCACCTCGATGTAGATGAGTGGCGTGCGCCCCTCCAGCCGCACCACTTCCAGCGTGGCACCCGGCAGCTGGCTCAGCTTGGAGCGCGCCCAGGTTTCCATCAGCTTCACCGCGGCGTCCATGTAGCCGTGCGCCACCCAATCCTTGTCGAACATCGGCGACTTGTTGGGAATACGGATGTATTCAACCAGCTGCGGCACGATCTCGTCGTCCCACAAGCCGCTGACAAAGCGCGAAAGGCGGGCAGTATCCATGGTCAAGCTCCATCAGACGGACAAGACCGGCATTGTAACAGCCGTCCTTCGGCCACACCGACACGCGATCGGAAGCCGCCCACAGACGAAAGCGACCACCGCGCACGCCGACCTTGCGCTGCCTCCCACTGTGCGCTCCTGCGCCACGGCGCCATAGTGCGCTGGCGGCACCGGGATGCCGTCACCACCGCCCAAGGAGAAAGGCCATGTTCAACAAACTCGTCGCTGTCGCCCTCACCCTCGCCCTCGCCGTACCGGGCCTGCTGCTCGCCGCCACGCCGGTCAATATCAACCACGCCGACGCCGCCACCATCGCCAAGTCGCTGGACGGCGTCGGCCAGTCCAAGGCCGAGGCCATCGTGGCCTGGCGCGAAGCCAACGGCCCGTTCAAGAAGGCCGACGACCTCAACCACGTCAAGGGCATCGGCAAGGCCACGATCGAGCGCAACCGCAGCGCGATCCTGCTCGGCGACGCCGCCGACGATGCCGTCGCCAAGGCGGACGCGCCGGCCAAGGCCATGCACAGCAAGAAGACGCCGACCGGGGAGTAGCCCCCCGCCCCCCGCGAGCGGAAGCCAGGCGGCGCGGCCCGGCGGGCCGTGCCGCTTGCGTTACACTCGCGCGCCCATCCCGCCCGCCGTGCCGCCATGATCCTGCCGCGTTACCACATCGCCGCCTCCGCCATTCGTGGCGCCGGCAACGGCCTGTTCCTCGACGAAACCGTGGCAGCGGGGCGCATCATCACCGCGCCGGATGGCATCGAACAGACGTTCCGTTACGCCGACATCATGGCTTCGCCGGAACTCCGCGCGCAGTTCCATGCCAGCGCGCGCTGGTTCGAGGACCGCTACACGCTGTCGCCGGACTGGCCGGACGAGTGCTACATCAACCACAGTTTCACGCCGAACGGGCTGTGGCACCTGGGTTTCGTGTTTGCCCTGGCCGAACTGCCCGCCGGAAGCGAGATCACCGTGGACTACCGGCATCTGCTGCCGCCCGGCCAGGCCGAGGATTTTGTCGATTCGGTCACAGGTGAGACAATCACCGGATTGTCCTGGCAAGAGAGTCTTGCCAGCAGTACCCATGCACTGGCTGAACTGCTGGTTGCCGCCCACCGTTGACCGTGATGTTCGATATTCCAACCATTGAAACGGCGCGTCTGCGCCTCACCGCACTCACCGAGCGGCATTTCGACGACTACGCCGCCATGCTGGCCGACCCGGACAGCACGCGCTGGATCGGCGACGGCGAACCGCTGGACCGAACCAATGCCTGGCGTTCGCTGGCGATGCTGCTGGGCCATTGGCAGCTGCGCGGCTTCGGCATGTGGGCGCTCGAGCTGAAAGGCAGCGGCGAGTTCATCGGCCGCGCCGGCCTGATGTACCCCGACGGCTGGCCGGACCTGGAAATGGGCTGGATGCTGAAGCCCGAGCATCGCCACCACGGCTATGCCACCGAGGCGGGCAATGCCGTGCTCGGCTTCGCCTGGAACCAGCTGCGCGTCCAGCGCGTGATCAGCCTGGTGCGGATCGGCAACGAGGCCTCCGACCGGGTCGCCGAGCGACTCGGCGGCGAACACATCGAGGACATGGATTTCTACGGCAGCCACAGCCACGTGTTCGCCTACTACCCGCCGCACCGCGAACACCGCCGCGCCTACGGCTGATTCATCGTCCCGCCGGCAGGTGCCGGCAAGGCGGTGAAGAACGGCCTACAACGCCTGGGGCAAACCGCTGCCGCGCCGCGACGACGACAGCGAACGCGCCACTTCGGCCAGTGCGAATACGCGGGCCACGCGCACCCAGCCCAGCACCAGCACTACCAGCTGCGCCAGCAGTATCGCCAGCACCAGGCCGGTCACGCCGAGCGCCGGGGTATGCACGCGGCCCACGCCGAGCGCCAGCGCCACCGCGTAACCGATCGCGCTGATCAGCAAGTAGCACAGCAGCGTACTGAACGGCCGCCGCAGCAACTGCATGAAGCCGCGACCGAATGCGCGGGTGGACGAACGCAGGTTGCCGTCGGCGATGAACGCGGCACGCCCCGACTCCACAATGGCCTGCGCCAGCACGAACAGCAGCACGGCCAGCCCGATCGCCAGGTGCGACGTGCGGTCCGCCTGCGATTCCAGCACGGCCCTGGCGTCGACCCGGTCCACCGCATCGAAGGCCACGCCGATCAACGCCGCCATTGCCGCGTAAGGCACGATCGACCACAGCATCAGGCGGAACATGCGGTCGTACTCGACAATGCCGCACTGAAGCAGGTGGCCGAAGCCCAGCACGCGGCTGGCGCGCCCGCTGCCGACCAGCATGCCGTTGAGGAACGGCGACAGCAGCAGGGTCAGCAGCAGGCCGAGGATCGCCACGCCGCTGATCCAGCCGGTATCGTCGCCGAGTGCCGACATGGTGTCGCCGAACATCAGCGGGCTGAACTGCGCGGCCCATGCCTGCGCGTGCACCGAATGATCGAGCAGCCCGCTCAGGCTGCGCCACAACGGCAGGCTGACCACCGCGGTCGGCAGCAGCAGCAACAGGGTCCACAGCAACAGCAGGCGCCATTGCATGGCAGCCAGCGGGGCACGCATGGCGGCGCCAAAGTCCACCCGACGCGAAGCACGTTTGTTCATCATCACAGCGACCCCACCAAGGCATAGAAGACCTGCAACAAGGACGCGGCATCCGCGCTCCAGCGGCGCGAGGCGCTGCCGTCGGCCTTGGTCGTCCGGCTGTCGTTGAGCTTGTTCGCATCCAGGTAGATCTTCTGCTCGGGATCGAGCGTGGCCGAGACCACCTTGGACGGCTTGGTGAAATCGAAGCGGGCCCAGCGGCGGTCATCGTTCCAGTGCACGTCCTCGCTGCTGCCGTCGGCGAACTTCACCCGCAGCAGCTGCGGTACCGGCACACCATCGCGGCGCACGGTGACCGTGCTGTGCCACGGGAACGGCCCGCTGCCCGGCTTCGCCTTCGGATGGGCCTTGTCCCAGTCCTCGCGCTGTTTGTCGACCCGCTTGTCGAGAGCGTCGCTGTCGAGCTCGCTGCGCCTGCCGTCCTTCAGCGTACTGCCGGCCAGCGGCAGCACTTCGGCGGTGTCGATGCTGGCAACCCGGTCGTCGATCTGCGCGGTGCCGTAGACGTACTGGTCGAAGATCTCGTTGACCGCCTTCGGGTTGCCGGAGACCTCGGCCAGGGTGGCGCGCAGGTCGGCCGACGACGGATGACGGAAACGCCAGCGCCGGTAGTACTCGTGCATTGCACGTTCCAGCACCGGCTTGCCCAAACGCTCCTCCAGGTCGTGCATGGCGGTGGCGGTGCGCGAATACACGGTGCCATAGCTGCTGCTGGACAGGCGGTCCCACGCATTCGCGCCCAGCGGGTCGGGCGGCTGATGCAGGCCGGCGCCGAGCCGCTCCGCTTCGAAACCGGTCATCGCCGGCGTGATGCCGAGGCGCTTCATCCAGCCCGACGCCAGCACGATCTTCTCGCCGCTGTCGCGCGTCATGCGGCCGTCCCAATACTCGTTCATGCCCTCGTCGAGCATCGGCTCCTCGAACTCGTTCGAGGCGAGCAGGCCGTAGAAATAGCCGTGGCCGAATTCGTGGATGGTGACGAAATCGATCGCGTACTGCGTGAGCGTGCCCGGCTCGACCTTGGCATAACCCTCGGCGGTGAAGAACGTCGGGTACTCCATGCCGCCCGCCTCCGACGCGTTGTACGGCGGCACCACCGCCGTCACCGTCTCGTACGGGTAGGCGCCCAGCGAATTCGAGAAGTAGGTCAGCGAGTCGGTGGTGGCCTTGAGCACCGGCGCGGCGCTGGCCACGTATTCGTCGGGATAGATCACCCGCACGTCGACCTTCGGGCTGCCCGGCCCCTGCCAGCTGCCGTCCAGCGTCTTGTAGCCCTTGGCCGCGACCCAGGCGAAATCGTGCACGTCGCCCTGCACGAAGTGGTACGTGCTCTTGCCGTTCGCCGTCTCGGGCGGGCCTTGCAGCTTGCCGACGGCGCCCACGGTGTAGTCGGCGGGCACGGTGAGGCGCACGTCGTACAGGCCGAAGTCGGCGTAGAACTCGCTGTTGAAATGGAACTCGTGCACGTTCCAGCGCGGCGTGGTGGCACCGCGCTCGCCGGGCAGTTCCAGCACGCCGATCTTGGGGAACCACTGCGCCACCAGGTTGAAGTCGCCGAACCAGCCGGTGCGTTCGACCACCCGTGGCAGCTGACTGAGGAAGTCGATATCCAGCGCCAGCGTGCCGCCGGCCGGCACCGGTTCGGCCAAGTCGATGCGCACCACGGTCTGGTCGGTGGCCGGGCCGCCGTCGGGCTGCACGAACTGCCACTTCAACGCGGCGTCGCCCTGCTTCACCTGCTTCAGCTCGATCCAGCCCCACTCGCCTTTCTTCAAGGCCGCCGCGCCGCGCGACCGACCGTGCGCGGTCAGCACCTTGCGCTCGGTGAACCAGGTGCTGCCCTCGTTCTGGAACGCGTTGAGGTACAGATGGAAGTAGACCTTGCTTACCGGGCGATCGCTGCGGTTGCGCCAGGTCATGTGCTGCTTGCCGCTTACCGTGTGTTTCGCCACGTCCAGTTCGGCGTCGATGCGATAGCTCACCACGCGATCGGACAGGGTCGGCTCGTTGCCGCTGCGCTCGCCGCCCCATGCATTCGCGGCGCTGGGCACGGCGACCGCGGCGGCATCGGCGGCCGCGAAGGGAATGTCGGGGAGCGCCACGCTGGCAGCGCTGGCCGGCACCGAGGCTGCCGCCGCCGGAGCGGCCTGCTGCGCCATCGCCAGCCAGGGCCAGAACGCGGCCATGGCGCACAGACATCCCCACTTGCGTACGATTCGCCGCATCTTGCCACTCCCCTGAGCAATCCCCGCAGAGTGCACCCAACCGGTCACGACGACATAGGCCAGAGGTCATGCCCACCAGCATCCCGAGGCTGCGGCATCGACAGACAAATCTCGTTCGCGGACCACTCGGCCGTACGGCCGGCCGCGCGTGGTTGAGGGTGATCCCGCTCAGCGCGAACAGCAGCAAACCCATCAGCACAACGCCAAACTGATCCAGTACCACCGGTGCAACTGCCTCATCCAGAACGCGTGGCGTTGCTGGCGGAGCGGTTCCGCAGGTTGTGGCAGCGGGCCCATCGCGGTCCGTGACCCGCCCGCATGCACCGCAGCACGGGAACTGCGGCTGGCGTGAATGGTCTGGATGAGCGCAGCATCCGAAGATTCCGACTGCGCCATTGCCTCCGCCAGATCGCAGACAAGAATCAATCTCAGTAACTGTCATCGCCAGGTCTGGCGACCGACCACACTCATGTGCGCCCTGGGAGTACACGATGCGTATTCTGCTGGCCGAGGACGATGCCTCCATCGCCGAGGGTATCTGCGCGTCACTGCGACACGGTGGTCACGCGGTGGACCATGCCGCCAGGGGCAACCTGGCCGACACGGCGCTGCGCGATCACGACTACGACCTGCTGGTGCTGGACCTGGGCCTGCCCTCGCTCGATGGCAGCGAAGTGTTGCGCCGCCTGCGCCGCCGCGGCACGGGCATGCCGGTGCTGGTGGTGACGGCGCGTGACGGCCTGGCCGAGCGCATCCGCCTGCTCGACCTGGGCGCCGACGATTACCTGGTGAAACCCTTCGCGCTGGCCGAATTCGAGGCGCGCGTGCGGGCACTGCTGCGTCGGGCCAGCAGCCAGGGCCGGCCGGAGTTGCAATTGGGCCGGTTGCGGCTGGATCTGCCCGGGCATCGCGCATGGATCGACCAGGCACCGCTGGAATTGACCGCACGCGAGTTCGGATTGCTGGAAGCGCTGGCCCTGCGCGTGGACCGCGTCACCAGCCGCGCCCAGCTGATCGCGGCATTGTGTGACTGGGACCAGGAGCTGACCGACAACGGGCTGGACATCGCGATCCATCGCCTGCGCCGCAAGCTGCACGGCAGCGGCACCGGCGTGCGCACGATCCGCGGGCTGGGCTACCTGCTGGAAGAAACGGACGAAACCGGGAACGGCCACGCATGAACCCGCCGCGCGCGCATTCGCTGCGCCCCAGCCTGCGCCGGCGCCTGCTGCTGGTCCTGCTGGTCCCGGTGGGCGTGCTGCTGCTGCTGGACGCGATGCTGACCTATGGCGTGGCGCTGACCTATGCCAACCGGGTGCACGACCGCGACCTCAGCGACGATGCCCTGACCCTGGCGACGATGCTCGGCAACGACCAGCTCGACGGCGAGCTGACCCCGCAGGCGCGCTTCCTGCTCGAGTACGACCCGGACGGCCACAGCTACTTCGCCGTGAGCAGCGCCAGGCACGGCCTGCTGGCCAGCAACGGGCAACTGCCGCAGCCGGCGCGGGTGCCGGCGATCGGCGCGCGCCCGGCGCTGTACGACGCGCAACTGGCGAAGCACGCCCTGCGCGCCGCCACGGTGCATATCGCCTTGCGCAGCGACCCCGGCGACAGCCTGGTCGTCACCGTCGCCGAAACCCTGCGCGACCGGCACCAGCAGGCGCGGGAAATTCTGCTGCTGGCGATCGTGATGCAGGCATTGCTGATCGTCGGCGTGCTTTCGCTGGTCTGGTTCGGCGTCGGCCGCGGCCTGCGCGTGCTCGACCCGCTGACCGCGCGGCTGGCCGCACGTACCGATGAACTGACCCCCATCGATGGCCCCGATGTACCGCTGGAGATCCGGCCGCTGACGCAGACCATCGACGCACTGTTCGGCCGCTTGCGCGGCATGCTGGCCCTGCACGACCGCTTCATCGCCGACGCCGCGCACCAGCTGCGCACGCCGCTCACCGGGCTGAGCCTGCACGTCGAGCACGCCATGGCCAACCCGCAGCCGGAGACGGTGGCCGATGCCCTCGTCCACATCCGGCGGCTGGTGCAGCGCGCCGCGCGTACTTCCGCGCAGTTGCTGGCGCTGACGCGCGCGCAGGCGCCGTCGCTGGAGACCGGGGAGCGTACGCTGCTCGACCTGAGCCGCTTCATCCCCGAAGCGGTATCGGAACGCGTCCACGAGGCGATCCGCGCCGGCGTGGACCTGGGCTACGACGGCACCGCGCAGGCACTGTCCGTACTCGGCGACGCCGCCAGCCTGCAGGATCTTCTGGACAACCTGATCGACAACGCCGTGCGTTACGCCGGCCGCGGCAGTACCGTCACCGTCAGGCTGGCGGCACGTGCCGATGGCGGCGCCAGCCTCAGCGTCGAGGACAATGGTCCCGGCGTGCCGCCCGAGTTGCTGCCGCGGTTGAGCGAGCGCTTCTTCCGGGCCGCCAACCACAACGAGGAAGGCAGCGGGCTGGGGCTGGCGATCGTCCAGCGCATCGCCGAACGGCATCACGCCAACGTGATCTACCGCCCCGGCGAGGCGCGCGGCCTGTGTGTGGAAGTGCGCTTTCCCGCGCCTTCCTCGACCGGCCGACCACTTCCCGTCTCAGGGTAAAGAAAGATTCCACCACGACAATGACGCGCGATGACCATCACCCAATGCCGACCACGCCATTGCCTCGCGACCGTCGCCATGGAAAACCGCGCACCGTGCCCCTTCGACTGAGCAAGACGACCGACGACAGCTGGCTGCGCATGTGCGTGTTTGGTGTCGTCCTGTCCGGCCTGGCCGGCTGTGCCGCGCCGCTGCCCAGGCTGCTGCCGCCGGTGCCAGCGCAATGGCAGCACGCGGTCGCCGCAGACCCGGCCCAGCCGACCGACCTGCACGGCTGGTGGCACGCGTTCGCCGACCCCGACCTCGACGCGCTGGTCGATCGTGCGCTGGCCAACAACCTCGACGTGGCGCAGGCGGTCGAACGGCTGCGCGCCGTGCGCACCCTGCACGAGCGTGCCCATGCCCGCTATCTGCCAGCACTGAACGCGCGCACCGACGACGTGATCGACCCGGACGCCAGCGCCTCGTTCTTCGTGGCCGGTTTCGACGCCAGCTGGGAACTGGGCCTGTTCGGCCGTGCCGAAGGCACCCGGCGCGAATCGCAGGGCGCACTGGACGCCGGCGTGGCCGATCTGCACGCCGCCCGGGTCACCCTGGTCGCCGAAGTGGTGCGCGAGTGGATCGACCTGCGCACCGCGCAGCAGCAGGAACAGTTGCTGCAGCGGATCAGCCGGCAGCGCCGGCACGCGTTGGAACTGCAGCGCACCCGACAACGCCTGCAGTTGGCGGCACCCGGCGCGGTGGATCAGGCGCAAGCCGCCTGGGCGCAGGCCGAAGCCGCCCTGGCTGCGCCACGCCAGGCGATCGACGCCAGCACGCAGCACCTGGCCGTGCTGCTCGGACAGAACCATCCCGACCCGGCGTGGCTGCAGGCGGGCACGCCGCCCGAACTGGGCGCCTGGCGGCTCGACGGCACCCCGGCCGAGCTGCTGCGCACGCGGCCCGAGATCGCCCGCGCCGAGGCGGACGTGCTGCGCACCGCCGGCGAACTGGCGCTGACCCACGCCGACCTGTTCCCCAGCATCGGCCTCGGCGCCTCGATGGTCTGGGCCACCGACATCAACAACAACCATCGCTTTTCCACCACCCCGAACGGCATCGCGTCGGTGGGTCCGGTGATCGACATCCCGCTGTTCGATTGGGGCATGCGGCTGGCCGCCATGCACGCCAAGGCCCACGAGCTGAAGGCCAGCGTGCTGGCTTACCGGCAGGCCGTGCTGCAAGGCGTGGCCGAGGTGGAAACCGCGCTGGGCAGCCTGCAGCAGCAACGCCAGCGCGAACAGCAGGACACCCTGGCGTGGCAGGCGTTGCAGCGCGCCGACCAGGCGATGCAGGTGCGGGCCGGGCTGCAGCTGGGCAGCCCGCTCGATCGCGTCGAAAGCCAGGTCGCCGCCGACCAGGCCGCGCTCGAACTGGCCGATGCCCGCGCCGCGCGCAGCCTCGCTTACGTGACGCTGTTCAAGGCGCTGGGGGGCGCACCGCTGCCCATGCCGGAAACGGAACCGGCCACGCCGCAGGCGTCCGCCGACACGCATGGAATGCCGCGCTGATGGTCGCCCTCGCGCGCAAGACCCTGGTCTACGAATGGCGGCGCTTCCTGCCGGCGATGCTGGCGGTCGGCTTCGCCGGCCTGTTGCAGTTGCTGCAGATCGCGCTGGTGCTGGGCATCTTCGGCAGCACCAGTTTGTACATCACCGGCTCGTCGGCCGACGTGTGGGTGGGTTACCCGGGCACGCAGAGCGTGAGCCTGGGCCGCACGATCGACGCCGACGTGGAGTCGCGCCTGCTGATGGACCCGGCGGTGCAGCGGGTCGAGCCGTACCTGTGGGTCGACGGCGACTGGCGCGGGCCGCGCGAGACCGGCGGCGTCTCGGTGTTTGTCTCCGGCATCGACCCGGCCGCCGATGGGCTGATGTTCTCCAAGGCACTTTCGCCGGCGCTGCGCGCGCGGCTGGCCGAACCGGACGCGATCGTGATCGACCGCTCCGCGCAAGACCAGCTCGGCGTCGACATCGGCCAGACCGCCACCATCAACGGCCAGCAGGTGCGCGTGGTGGGCATCAGCAGCGGGCTGCGCGCGCTCGGCGGGGTCAACGTGCTGTGCTCGCTGGACACCGCGCGCCGGCTGGACAGCGACCCGACCGACACCGGCCCGACCTACCTGGTGGCGAAACTGCGCGACCCGGCCCAGGCCGAAGCGGTGGCCATGCGCCTGCGCGGCGACACCGCCTTCGGCCCGTACACGGCATGGAGCGCCGGCGACTTCGCCAACCTCTCGGTGCGTTACTGGCTGTTCGATACTGGCGCCGGCGCCGGCGTGCTGTTCCTGGCCGGCATCGTGTTCCTGGTCGGCGCGGTGATCACCAGCCAGACCCTGATCGCCGCGGTCAACGGCTCGGTGCGCGAATACGCCACCCTCAATGCGCTCGGCGTGGGCGTGGGCGCGCTGCGCAAGGTGGTGCTGGAGCAGGCGTTCTGGGTCGGCGCGCTGGGCCTGCTCGGCGCCAGCGTGCTCGGTATCGTGCTGATGCTGCTGGCACGCAGCCAGGATGTGCCGGTGGTTCTGAATGTTCCGGCGGCGCTGGCCTGCATCCTCCTGGTGCTCGGCCTCGCTGCCGTCTCCGGCTTGGCCGCGATGCGCAGCCTGCGCCGCGCCGACCCCGCCACCTTGCTGAGATAGCCGCGATGCACCCCGTCCCCGCCGCCGAACCGGTGCACGCACCTGCCCTGCAGGCCGACAACGTCAGCAAGGCGTTCGTCTCCGGCCACCAGCGCACGCAGGTGCTGGACGGCTTCTCGCTGAGTATCGACGCTGGCGAACTGACCCTGATCTCCGGCCCGTCCGGCTGCGGCAAGAGCACCCTGCTGGCGATCCTCAGCGGCCTGCAGAAGGTCGACAGCGGCCGCGTGCGGGCGCTCGGCAGCGAGCTGGGCCAGCTCGACCTGCGCGCGCTGGAACGCTTCCGCCTGCAGCACACCGGCTTCGTGTTCCAGGGCTTCAACCTGTTCCCCGCGCTCTCCGCGTTCGAGCAGGTCGAGCTGCCGCTCAACCACATGGGCCTGTCGCGCGACGAGGCACGCCGGCGCGCGCAGCAATCGCTGGAAGAGGTCGGCCTGGCGCACCGCATGCGGCTGCGCCCTTCCGAGCTGTCCGGCGGCGAGAAGCAGCGCGTGGCGATCGCCCGCGCGCTGGCCAAGCAGCCCGAGCTGCTGTTCGCCGACGAGCCGACCAGCGCACTGGACGCCGCCAACGGCCAGATCATCATCGACATCCTGCACCGGATCGCCCACGCCCACGGCACCACCGTGCTGTGCGTCAGCCACGACCCGCGCCTGGTCGTCCACGCCGACCGCGTGCTGGCGATGGAGGATGGCCGCATACTCAGCGACCGGCGCAACCACGCCGTGGTCACCGACAGCTAAGGAAAACCCCGCATGAAGCCGCCAGCCTTCCCCCCGTCATGGCGCGCGCGCACCACGCGCCTGCTCCGCCGTGGCGGCCTCGCGCTGGCCGTGGCGTCGCTGCTGCCGGCCTGCTCGCCATCCGGTCAGGCGCCGGCCGACAGCCGTGCCGGGATGGCAGCAGCCTACGCGGCCGTCGCGCGCGGGCGGATCGACATCGAAGGCGGCCTGCTCAACCTGGCGATGCCGCGCGAGGGCACGCTCGCCACGGTCGCCGTGCACGAAGGCGACCACGTCAGGCAGGGCCAGTTGCTGGCGGCGCTGGACACCGAACCGGCCAGGCTCGCCGTCGAAGCGGCGCAGGCGCAACTCGAGCAGGCGCAGGCGCAGCTGAAGCTGCTCGGGGTCAAACAGGCCGCGGCGAAGCAGCGCGCCCAGCGACTGGCCGCCGCGGCCGCCGCCGGTGCCGGCGACGGCCAGAGCGCCGACGATGCGCACGAGGCGGCGGCGCAGATCGATGCCGACCAGCAGTCCGCCCGCGCGACACTGAGCATGGCCAGCCAGAAGCTGGACGAGGCCCGCTACGAGCTGAAGCAGCGCAGCCTGTTCGCCCCGTTCGACGCCGACGTGGTGCGCGTGTCGGCCCAGCCCGGCGCCGGCGTATCGCCCGCATCCGGGCCGTTGTTCGTCCTGCTGCCGCGGAAACCGCGGATCGTCCGTGCCGAGCTCAACGACAGCTTCGTCGGCGTGATCCAGCCGGGCATGCCAGCCGAGGTGGTCGCCGACAGCGATGGCGGCCATGCCCGCTGGAACGCGCACGTGCTGCGCGTCGGCCAGGTCTACGGGCCGGCCACGCTGGAGAACGACCCGCAAGTACGCGCCAATGCGCGCACAGTGGAATGCGTGCTGGCGTTCGACCAGCCCGACTCCGCCCGAATCCGCGACCTGCGCATCGGTCAGCGCGTGATGGTACGTTTCGGTCACGCCACGGCGCCGGCCGCCGCCGCGTCGAAAGACTGAGGAAACCGCCGGCTGCGAACATCGTTCGCATGAAAACCGCCGCGATCCATCCCACAGGGCAAGCGCGTGATCCAGCAGACTGACTTCTTCTTCGAGGGCGGACGCAGCGGCGTGCTGCTGATCCACGGCCTCACCGGCACGCCGATGGAAATGAAGCTGCTCGGCAAGGGCCTGCACCGCGCCGGCTTCACCGTGCACGGCATGCAGCTGGCCGGCCATTGCGGCGACGTCGACGACCTGCTCGCCACCGGCTGGCGCGACTGGTACGCCAGCGTCGAGCAGGCCGCCGACGCGATGCTCGGCAAGGTCGACCACCTGTTCGTCGGCGGCCTGTCGATGGGCGCCCTCCTGGCGCTGAAACTGGCCGCGGACCGGCCCGGTCGGATCGCCGGCGTGGGCGTGTACGGCGCCACTTTCCGCTACGACGGCTGGAGCATTCCGCCGCTGGCGCGGCTGTCGTTCCTGCTGCCGCTGCTGAAGAAACTCGGCATCGGCCGCGGCCGCAGCTTCATGGAGCAGCCGCCCTACGGCATCCGCGACGAACGCCTGCGCGCGCAGGTCAGCACGGCGATGCTCAGCGGCGACAGCGCCGCCGCCGGCCTGCCCGGCAACCCGTGGTACTCGCTGGCCGAGATGTACGGCCTGGCCGCCAGCGTGCGCCGCCAGCTGCGCCAGGTCACCGCGCCCTGCCTGGTCGCACACGCCAGCGACGACGACGTCGCCAGCCTGAAGAACGCCGAGCTGGTGATGCGCGAAGTCAATGCGCCGGCCGAACTGCTGCTGCTCGACGACAGCTACCACATGATCACCATCGACAAGGAACGGCGCACCCTGATCGATCGCTCGGCCGCGTTCTTCGACGGCATCGCCGCGTCGAACGGCACGCAGCGTGCCGCGGCCTGATGATGCCGGCGGAGGGCTCCATCTCCACCCTCGTGGCGGGCCTGTGGCTGCTCAACATCGTGCTCGATACCGGCGGCCAGCTGGCGTTCAAGGCGGCCGCGGGCGATGAGGCGGCCGGCGATGGCCTGGCGCGCTGGAAACACATGGCATCCAGGCCATGGTTGTGGCTCGGCATCGGCAGCTACGTGGTCGAATTCCTGGTGTGGATCGCCTTCCTGTCGCTGGTCCCGCTGTCCGAAGGCGTGTTGCTGGGTTCGATCAACATCGTGGCGATCATGCTCGCCGGGCGTTTCCTGTTCGGCGAGAAGCTGACCCGGCTGCGGGTCGCCGGCATCCTGCTGGTCACGCTCGGCGTGGCGATCGTGGGAGTCAGCGGATGAAGCGCTTCTACCTGTTCGGCTTCCTGCTGCTGATGGGCTTCGACACCCTCGCGCAGGTCAGCTTCAAGTACGCTGGCACCCAGGCGCTGCCGGTGGAAGCCAGCCTGGCATGGCTGTTGCGCGTGTTCGGCCAGCCGTGGGTCTACGGCGCGGTAATCGGCTACGTCGGCGCGTTCTTCACCTGGATGGCCTTGCTGAAACACGCGCCAATCGGCCCCGCCTTCGCCGCCTCGCACCTGGAAGTGGTGTCGGTGATGCTGCTGTCGATCTGGCTGTTCGACGAGCATCTCGATCTCGCCCGCGTCCTGGGTGCCATCGCGATCATCGCCGGCATCGTCTGCCTGGGTATCGCCGAAGGCCGCGAACACGCGCCGGAACCTGCCGTAGCCTGAGCACCGGCTAAGCTGCGCCCATGCTGCCCCGCCGCCACCACGAACTGCCGCCCACTGCCGGCCTGCCGCTGCGGCCGAGCGACCTGCTCCCGGGCGCGCCGACCCTGGCCGCCGACATCGCCGCGCTGCTGGACACGCCGCCGCTGCAGCTGGAGTGCTCCGGCACCGCTGCGCTGCTGATCGCCTTGACCACGCTGCGCGAGATGCAGCCGCAGCGCGGTCGCGTGGTGGTGTCGGCGTTCACCTGTCCGCTGGTGGCGATCGCCGTGCAGCAGGCCGGATTGGAGCTGCAGCTGTGCGACCTGCGCCACGGCCATTACGACATGGATCCCGCCGCGCTGCGCGCCGCCTGCGACGAACGCACGCTGGCGATCATGCCCACCCATCTGGCCGGCCGCGTCGCCGACGTCGACGATGCGCTTGCCGTCGCGCGCCAGGTCGGCGCCTACGTGATCGAGGACGCCGCCCAGGCGCTGGGCGCACGCCGCGACGGCGTCAGCGTGGGGCTGGCCGGCGACGTGGGATTCTTCAGCCTGGCCGCCGGCAAAGGCCTGTCGATCTACGAAGGCGGACTGCTGCTGGCGCGCGACCCGTCGCTGCGCGAACGGTTGGCGCACACCGCCGCACGCCTCGTGCCGCGCCGCCCCGGCTGGGAATGGAAGCGCCACATCGAGCTGCTCGGCTACGCCGCGCTGTACCGGCCGTGGGGCTTGCGACTGGCGTATGGCAACCCCCTTCGTCGCGCCCTGCGTCGTGGCGATCCGGTGGCCGCCGTGGGCGACGACTTCCCGCTGACGATTCCGCTGCACCGCGTCGGCCGCTGGCGCCAGGCCGTCGGCGCACACGCCGCCGTCCGCCTGCCGGCGTTTCTCGACCGGCTGTCGGCGCAGGCGCAACGGCGCCTGTCGCGACTGCGCCAGATCGGCGGCGTCGAAGTGTTCGACGACGACGACGGCGCCCGCGGCACCTGGCCGTTCCTGTTGCTGCTGCTGCCTGACCGGCAACGCCGCGACGCCGCGCTGGCACAGCTGTGGCCGTCCGGCTACGGCGTCAGCCGCCTGTTCATCCACGCCCTGCCCGACTACGCCTATCTCGCCGGCATCGTGCCCGCACAGGATGTGCCGCACGCCCGTGATTTCGCCGCACGCAGCCTCACCCTCGGCAACAGCCCGTGGATGACCGAAGCGGATTTCGAGGCAGTTTGCGCTGCGCTGGAAGCGGTACTGCGCTGAGCTCAACCGGAGCGCCGCGCGATGGCGGCCAGAAGCTGCAGGTTCAGCGCATGCTGCTGCGCCTGCCAGTCGCTCAGTCGTGCCGGATCGATGTCCGGTTGCGCATCCAGCGCGGACAGCCGGCGTTTCCACCAGGTGCGGTAGCGGTAATGCGACACCTCGCCGTTGATGTCGCTGCCGACCAACCCCCGGCGCAGGCTGCCGATCAGTTCCAGGGCATGGTCGGTCAGCAGCCGTCCCTGATCCCAGTTGGTATGCGCCACGACCGGGGCGAACACGTCCTTGTCGATCGACAGGTAGCTTGGCGTGGCCTGCGTGCGCTGCGAGTCCGCGAAGGCATCGACCATCGCCGCCGGCGTGTCGAAGCTGCGGAAAGCGCGCGCCAGACCGAGCCGGCGCGACCAGCCGGTGTCCACGCCCATGCTCCAGTAGCTCAGCTTGCCGCGGCGCAGCGGCGCCAGGTAGTTCTCCCACGCGTGGCCCGCGCCGATGTCGGACGAAGTGATGCCGAGCACGTGCACATGGCTGACCTGCGGCAGCATCGCCACCCGGCGCACCCATGAGCCGCAATGCACGCCGAACGGAAAGCGCATGTTGTCCGGGTGGTTGTCCAGCACCACGACCTGGAACGGCGCCTGCGGCTGCAGGCGCGCTATCAGCGGCCAGCTGAGGTGATGGAAGTCGCCGCTGCCGGTGAAGACGGTGCCGTAGTCGGCAGGCAGCAATTCGTCGAGCATGGCACCGAAACGCCGGATGGCCGCCAGCGAGCAGCCGAAGCGGATCGATTCCTGCCAGTGTTCCAGCGGCAGCACCAGGCGATCCGGCAGCGGCCCGACCGAGTGGTCGATGTCGAGTACGACCGGGCGATTGGCCAGATTACTCATCGTTGGCCCCCGTGGCCGCCTGCCAGCTGCGATCGCTTTCGAAATGGCCGCCCAGGCGGCGCAGCAACGCCCGCAGCAAGGGGTTGCGCGCATACACCGCGTGGCGGGTGAAGGTCATGCGGGCGCCGAGGAAGGCCTTCACTTCCGGATCGGTCCAGCCGGCCACGTAATGGCTGAGCCCGCGCTGCCGCGCATAGTCGAGATTGTGCATCCAGCTGACGAAGTACAGGTTGTGCTCGCGCGCCTGCGGATAGGCGAAGCCGACGTACTTGTCGATCAGCCGGCCGCCGTACTCGTAGCAGAGATTCCAGCCGATCATCTCCCCGGCATGGCGATAGACGAACACCACGCCGCCGCTCCCGCCATCCTGCAGTACGGCGCGGAAGAACGCCGCGGCCGGCCGGTCGAAATGGATTTCGCTTTGCGCGTACACGTTGTCGAACAGCGCATGGAACGCGGCCAGCGTCGCCTCGTCGTGGAAGCGCGCGTCGCCGGTCGGCACCGCTTCGATCTCCAGTTCGGCCAGCGAGCGCAGCTTGCGCCGGATGTTCTTCCGGCGGCCGGACGACAGCCGCGCGAGATACTCGTCGTTCGAGCCGAAGTCGATCGGCACCCACGCCAGCGCCTGGCCCTCCAGCAGCACGAAGCCGGCCGCCGCGCAGGCGCTGGCGAAGGCGCGCGCATACGCGTTGTCGCCCGCGCCGAGCAGCGGCGAATCCTGCGCGATG
Organism: Rhodanobacter soli; assembly: GCF_040548735.1. NCBI lineage: Bacteria > Pseudomonadati > Pseudomonadota > Gammaproteobacteria > Lysobacterales > Rhodanobacteraceae > Rhodanobacter > Rhodanobacter soli. The sequence continues at coordinate 721,806 of NZ_JBEPSD010000001.1, forward strand.
TCCTTCACGATCAGCAGCCGGCATTCGCGCCCATACGCCGCTTTCAATCCCTGCGCCAAAGCAGAGGGTGCCACCGTCGACGGCAAAGGCGCGTATTCGGACACGGTGGTGCCGGCGAAGCGCGTGCGCCAGCGCAGCAGGCGGCCCCAGCGGCGGTAGCCCGGCAGGCCGGCCATGCGCCGGCGCAACGCGTCGTCGGCCGTGGTCAACACGTCGAACGGCGCCACGAACACCGGCATGCCCTGCGCCGAATGGCCGGCTGCAAAACCGACCGGCGGGTGCGCCATGAAGGCGCCGAGCAGGGCATCGGGTTCGAGTTGTGCGATGAAAGGCATGCGTAAGCCAGCCCGTCTAGACTGCTTGGGACATGACATTGTCTCCAGCCGCCAGGGATCTCTCCGCCATGAACGACACCATCCAGCAGCAAGTGTTCGAGATCATCGCCAAGCAGGCCAAGACCGAGGTGGCCAACGTGAAGCCCGAGTCCACCCTGAAGGATCTGGGCGTCGCCTCGCTGGAGGCGATCGAGTTGATCTTCGACATCGAGGAACACTTCAACATCAATTTCCCCGACCAGCAAGGCGCCAACTTCGACAGCGACTCCGCGCAGAACCTCGTCGATGCGGTGCAAAAGGCGCTGGCCGACAAGGCCGCCGCCGACGAGGGATCGAAGTGATGCAAGGCCCCGCCTCGCGCCGCGTGGCGATCACCGGCATGGGCGCGATCAGCCCGCTCGGCGTCGGTGCCGAGACGCTGTGGCAGGGCCTGCGCGAAGGCCGCAGCGCGATCGGCCCGCTGCATCACCCCGATGCCGAACGGTTGCGCGTGAAAGTCGCCGCGCAGGTGCCCGACAGCTTCGACCCGGCGGCGAACATCGACGAACGTACCCTGCCGATGCTCGACCGCACCTCGGAATTCGCGCTGCACGCAGCACGCGAGGCGGTCGCGCAATCCGGACTGGACTTCCGCCAGGGCCAGCTCGGCCTGCGCACCGCGGTGATCGTCGGCACCGGTGTGGGCGGCGAAACCACCCAGGACGAACAGAGCCGGCGCCTGTACGGGGAAAATGCCGCCCGCGCACACCCGCTGACCATCGTGCGGCTGATGACGAACGCCTCGGCCAGCCACATCAGCATCGCCTGGGGCCTGCACGGCCCCACCTTCGCGGTGGCCAGCGCCTGCGCCTCGGCCAACCACGCGATCATCCAGGCGGCGCAGATGATCCGCTGGGGCCTCGCCGACGTCGCCATCACCGGCGGCACCGAGGCCTGCCTCACCTACGGCGCACTGAAGGCATGGGAGGCCATGCGCGTGCTGGCCGACGACACCTGCCGCCCGTTCAGCATCAACCGCCGCGGCCTGGTGCTTGGCGAGGGCGCCGGCATCTTCGTGCTGGAATCCATGGAACACGCGCAAGCGCGGGGCGCCACCATCCTCGCCGAACTGGCCGGCAGCGGCATGACCGCCGACGCCACCGACATCGTGATGCCCAGCGCCGACGGCGCCGCCGCCGCGATGCGCCAGGCGCTGGACGATGCCGGCCTCGCGCCGCAGGACGTCGACTACGTCAACGCCCACGGTACCGGCACCCAGGCCAACGACGTCACCGAGAGCCGCGCGATCCGGCTCGCCTTCGGCGCGCACGCCGAACGCCTCGCGGTGTCCTCGACCAAGTCGATGCACGGCCACGCGCTGGGCGCTTCCGGCGCACTGGAGCTGGTGGCGGTGATCGGTGCGCTGCGCGACAGCGTGGTGCCGCCCACCGCCAATCTCGACCAGGTCGACCCGGCCTGCGACCTCGACTACGTGCCGAACGTCGGCCGACCGATGCCGGTGCGTGCCGCACTTTCCAACTCGTTCGCGTTCGGTGGACTCAACGCGGTGCTGGCGCTCAAGCGCGCTTCCTGAAGCCGCCATGGGTCCGAAACGGAAGAACCCGGTGGCGATCCACCGGGTTCCGGTCGTACGTGGCACACCGGCAACCCGCATCACGCCTTCTTGGCTTTCGTCAGCAGCTGGTCCAGCAACGCGATCGCCAGATCGATCTCCTCATGGGTGATCTCCAATGACGGCGCGAACGTGATCACGTTCTTGTACCAGCCGCCCACGTCCAGCACGAGGCCGATCTTCCTGCCGTTGTGTTCGAGGTCGCCGGCCAGGCCGATGTCGACCATCTTGTCCAGCAGCGCCTTGTTCGGCGTGAAGCCATCGTCCGTGCAGATCTCGGCACGTAGCGCCAGGCCGAGGCCGTCGACGTCGCCGATTTCCTTGTGGCGCTTCTGCAGATCGCGCAGGCCTTCGAGGAAGTGCGCGCCCTTCCTCGGCACGCTGGTCTCATAGTCCAGCTCGTAGCCCATTCTGATCACTTCCAGGCCCAGCGCGGTGCCGAGCGGATTGGAATTGAACGTGCTGTGGGTCGAGCCCGGCGGAAAGACGGTCGGATTGATCAGCTCTTCGCGCGCCCACAGGCCGGACAGCGGATTGAGGCCATTGGTCAGCGCCTTGCCGAACACCACGATGTCCGGCGTCACACCGAAATGTTCGATCGACCACAGCTTGCCGGTGCGCCAGAAGCCCATCTGGATTTCGTCGGAGACCAGCAGGATGCCGTACTGGTCGAGCACCTTCTTCAGGCCCTTGAAGAAACCCATCGGCGGCACGACGTAGCCGCCGGTGCCCTGGATCGGCTCGACGTAGAACGCGGCATATTCGCACTGGTTGGTCTTCGGGTCCCACACGCCGTTGTATTCGGTCTCGAACAGGCGGGCGAACTGGTTCACGCAGTTCTCCGAATACTCCTCGGCCGTCATGCCCTTCGGACGGCGGAACGGGTACGGGAACGGCAGGAACATCGCGCGCTCGCCGAAGTGGCCGAAGCGGCGGCGATAGCGGTAGCTGGAGGTGATCGACGAGGCACCCAGCGTGCGGCCGTGGTAGCCGCCTTCGAACGCGAACATCAGGCTCTTGCCGTTGCGGGCGTTGCGCACGATCTTCAGCGAATCCTCGATCGCCTGCGCGCCGCCCACGTTGAAATGCACGCGGCCGTCCAGGCCGAACTTCTTCTTCGCATCCAGCGCCACCGTCTTGGCCAGCTCGATGCGGGTCTGGTGCAGGTACTGGCTGGCCACCTGCGGCAGGATGTCGATCTGCCGCTTCAGCACGTTGTCCAGACGCGGGTTGCGGTAACCGAAATTCACCGCGGAGTACCACATCTGCAAGTCGAGGAACGGCACGCCGGCCGTGTCGTACATGTAGCTGCCTTCGCAGGTGCGGAAGATCTTCGGCGGGTCCACATAGTGCACGGTGTCGCCGAACGAGCTGTACTTCGCCTCGTCGGCGAGCAGTTGGGCGTCGTCGATCACGACGGAAGCGTTCTTGTCGAAAACATTCATCGGAAGTCCGGAGTCGGGGAAGTAGGGATCGCGCGGGACGGCGCCGGTCAGGCCGACGTCTTCAGCGCAGGCACGAGAGGATGGTCGAACAGGCTGCCGTCGAGCAGCTGCGGCAGGAACTCGAGCGCATCCTCGAAGCCGGTGATCGGCACGTAGGGAATGCCGGCGGCGCGGCAATGCTCGATCAGGCGATGCTTGGCGAACACGAAGTCGACGCGGTCGGCGGCGCAGAAGTCCGACGCGCCATCGCCGATCAGCAGAGTCTTCGCGCCGCCCGCGCGGGCCTGGGCCACGCAGGCGCACTTGCAGGTACCGCTGCGGCAACCGTCGACCTGGAACGGCGAAGTCAACTGCCACTGTTTCGGCGGCGTGGCGGGTGCCAGGTGGTTCGCCGACAGCGGCAGGTCATCCAGACCATAGCGGGTGAGAATCCGGTGGATCGCGTAGTCGAGACCGTCGCTGACCACACGGATCGGCACGTCCAACTCGCGCGCCTTCGCCACGAAACCCGGAAACGCGTGGTCGATCCACATCTCGGCCAGGTGAGCGTCGAGTTCGGCGCGGCTCATCTGCAACAGCTCGACCTGCCCGGCCATGCATTCGCGCGAACCGATCCGGCCGGCGCGCCAGTCCTGCTCCAGCACTTCCCAGCCGGGGCGACCGAAACGGTCGAGCAGCGCGTCGATCACGTCCTCGACGGAAATGGTGCCGTCGAAATCGCACAGGATGGTCCAGCCGGAAACGGGCATCGATGGCACGCTCGCAATGACGATAGGGCGCAGCGTAGGAAAGCTGTCTTTCGGCGCCCTTTCCCCTTTCCGAACGGATGCTGAGCACATGCGCCGTGGCGTCTGCCGAAGCGCGCCGGCAGCCCCTATGCTGCCGTCCCATGCCGAACCGCCGCTCTATCCTGCTGCAACCTCGCCTGCTGTTGGCAGCGTGCCTGCTGTGGCCGCTGAGCTGCATCGCGGCGACCGACCCGGCCGTGTTCGCCGTCGGTGCCGGCATGCAGCGCATGCCCAGCTGGCCTGGCGCAAAGAACCAGCACAGCGAGCCGGTGCCGTACATCGACATCGAACTGCCCGGTCGCGGCAGTTTCTCCACGCTGGACGGACTGCAGATCGACCTGATCCGCGGCGATGCATGGCATGGCGGTATCCATGGCGATTACCAGTGGGGGCGTTCGCGCGACGACCTCGGCAGCCTGCGCGGAAAGATCGCGTCGCTGCCGCCGCGGATCAACCTGGGCGGTTACCTGGAATGGCAGCTCACCCGGCAGTTCGACGTGGGCGGCAACCTCGGCCACGACATCAACGGCGCCGGCGCCTACCTCGAGCTGTATGCCGAATGGGACCTGCCGCCGGCCGGCCTGCTCGAACATGCCGTCGCGCTGCACTGGCAGGCGATGAACGCGCCGGCGATGCACCGCTTCTTCGGTATCAGCCCGCAAGCGGCACGCGCGCTGTCGGTGCCGGCGTGGCAACCCGGCGCCGGCAGCCAGCTGGCCTCGCTGGAGTACGACCTGTTCATGCCCACCAGCAAGCACACCGGCGTGGCGCTGGTGCTGGTCTACGGACGCCTGCTCGGCGGTGCCGCGGACAGTCCGCTGGTCACCCGTTACGGCTCGCGCACGCAGCTGTCCGAATCACTGGCGTTCATGTACCACCTGTGAGGCCGCGCGCGATGTCGGCAAGGCCTTCTGCCGTGTATCGGCGTTACGGCGAAGCCCGGCGGATCTCAGCGATCGTCGCGGGTCCAGATCGCGCCATCTTCCTCGTGCACCGGGAAGCTGGCGATCGGCTCGTACGCCGGCGGTTTCGTCACCGCGCCGGTGCGCAGGTCGAAGCGCGCGCCATGGCGCGGGCATTCCACCTCGAAGCCGAACACCTCGCCGCCGGCCAGGTCGCCGCCGTCGTGGGTGCAGGTGTCCTCGACCGCATACAGCGCGCCGTCGATGTTGTACACGGCGATCGGCGTGTCGCCGTCCCACACCACCTTGTACTCGCCCGGAAGGAAATCGCTGCGGGTGCCGACCCTGACCCAACCATTCATGCCGCGACCTCGTCGAAGTCCTTCAGCAGCACCTCGAAGCGCAGGTCGTCGCGGCGGGGAATGCCGAAGCGCTCGTCGCCGTACGGGAACGGCTGGTACTCGCCGGTGCGCCGGTAGCCGCGGCGACCGTACCAGGCGATCAGTTCCTCGCGCTGCACGATCACCGTCATGCGCATGCCGCGGCAATGCCATTCCTCGCGCGCGATCCGTTCCGCCTCGGCCAACACCTGTTTACCGAGGCCGCTGCCCTGCTCGGCCGGATCGACCGCGAACATGCCGAAGTAGCCGGCGTCGCCCTGGCGCTCGACATGGCAGCTGGCCTTGAGCCGACCTGCGGACTCGGCCAGCAGCACGCGGCTGCCGGGCCGTTCGATCAGCGCGCGCACGTCGGCCGCGTCGGTGCGTTGGCCGTCGAGCAGGTGCGACTCGGTGGTCCAGCCGCGCAGGCCGGATTCGCCGCGATAAGCCGACTCGACCAGGGCCACGATGGCATCGACGTCGGCGAGGGTCGCCGCGCGGAAGATGGGGGAAGGTTGTGTGGTCATGCGCGGATGATAAGGCCTCGCCCGTTTCGCCCACCATGACCTAGAACAGGCACGCCGCGCGTGACCTTCGACACTGGGCAGCAGAAGTGGGCCGCCTTCGTGCCGAGGATCGGCCATCCGGTAAGTGGCGCGACTGGTCCAGTCTCGCCCTGAGCACCGCGTTCGGCACCAGCGGGGCCGCGGCTTTTTTCATGCATGCAGCATCACGCCGACGGGGACGCCCGGCTTGCCTCGTAGACCTTCAGATGGGTGTAGGCCACAGCCAGCAGCGAGCGCTCGTCGCGCGACCGGTCGGCGCGCGCCAGCATGTCGCCAAGCACATGGTCAGCCTCGATCGGATACCCGTGCTGCAGGTCGCGCAGCATCGAGGCGGTCAGCGTGGAACCGGCCTCGGTGAGCACGCTGCGGGCGCGTTGCAGGGTCTTCTCGTCGGGTGCGTGGCCGGATCGCTCCGCCACGGCACGGCAGTCCTCCAGCAGGTCCAGCGCCGCGGCAGTGCCGCCGGGCGCGGCCACGATATCGCCGACCGAGCCGCGCATCAGGCAGGTGATCCCGGCCAGCGTGGCCAGGAAGATCCACTTGTCCCACATGTCCTGCAGCACCGTGTTGCTGGGACGCGCGTCGAAGCCCGCATCGGAAAGGGCCTGCGTGATCTGCTGCATGCGTCCGGACGCGCTGCCGTCGCGCTCGCCGAAGGTGAGGCTGTGCGATGTGTTCAGATGCCGCACGGCGCCCTGCGCATCCAGCGTGGCGGCGATCACGCACTGCCCGCCCAGCACGTGCCGCGCACCGAAGCGCGCGTCCAGCAGGTCGAGTTGCCGCATGCCGTTCAGCAGCGGCAGGATCGCGGTCTGCGGCCCCACTGCCGGCGCGATGTCGGCCATCGCCTGCTCCAGGCCATACGCCTTGCAGCTCAGCAGGATCAGGTCGTAGGGGGAACGCAGCCCGCTCGCCAGCACGGTGGGCGGCGACGGCAGGTCGGCGTCGCCGGTGGCGCTGCGGATCAGCAGGCCATGTTGCGCCAGCTGCGCCGCACGCTTTTCGCGCACCAGGAACGTCACGTCGCGCCCGTGCTGCAGCAGGCGACCGCCGAAGTAACCACCGGTGGCGCCAGCGCCAACGATCAGAATGCGCATATCAATCTCCTGTCGGTGCGGCATCTGCCGCCATCAGCATGCGTCCGGCCCGGGCATCCTTCTCGCTCCACAGCGTATTCACCCACAGCTTGACGCGCCCGCGAAACGCCGTGTCCTCGTCGTAACTGCCCATGAGTGCAGCGTCGATCGGAAGCTCGCGCACGTGCACGCGGATATCGCGCACGCGGCCGGCGATGAGGTCCATCATCGTGGGGCGACCCTGCGGGTAGACGACGGTGACGTCGAGGATCGCGTGCAGCGCGTCGCCCATCGCGTCGAGCACGAACGCCAGGCCGCCGGCCTTCGGCCGCAGCAGATGGCGGTAGGGCGAAGACTGCGCATCGTGCTTGGCCGGCGTGAAGCGGGTGCCTTCGACAAAGTTCATCACCGAGACCGGCATGTGGCGGAATTTTTCGCAGGCGCGGCGGGTGGCCTCCCGGTCCTTGCCCTGCAGCTCGGGATGCCGGAGCAGGGTTTCCTTCGAGTAGCGTTTCATGAAGGGAAAATCCAGCGCCCACCACGCCGGTCCCAGCAACGGCACCCAGATCAGCTGGCTCTTGAGGAAGAAACGCAGGAACGGGATGCGCCGGTTGAACACCTTCTGCAGCACCGGGATGTCCACCCAGCTCTGGTGGTTGCACAGCACCAGGTAATTGCCGTTGCGGCGCAGGCCGTCCAGCCCCTCGACCTGCCAGCGGATGCGGGTGAACACGCCGAACAGGATGTTGTTGACCCCGATCCAGCTCTCCGCGACGGCAACCAGCGCGCGCGAACACGCAAGCCGGATTGTGCGCATCGGCGACAGCAACTTCAAAAAAGTCAATGAAAACAGCGCCAGCACATGCAAAACGGTATTGAGCGCAAGCAGCAACATCGCCAACGGCAAACGGATAAAGCCGGGAAGTGAGGCAATCATCGAAAACCAGAACAGTGGGGAAGTCCCAAGAATAACCGCTCGGCCATCCGCGCCGCAGTGGACACTGACTCGACGATTTCAGCCGCACATTTTCCAGTAGTCGAAATCTTCTGAACAGGCGCCCGTGCAATCGCCGGTTGCGACAAAAGTAGCCTCAAGAATTTTTCTTCGGCGCCGATAAATTGACACGGGGATGCCGTTCAGACCCGAACGACAAGCTGGTCTCCCGCGCACCGGAAGAAAATGCGATGCACATCACATTTTCTTTGATTCGAAATCTTCCTGCATCCAAAACTCGCGTTTTAGCCCACTTCTTGCAGCACCAACAAGGCCGTCACTTCATCACTACAAACCAAGGGATTCCAAATCATGCACAACAGAATCATGAAATCCGCCCTGGCGACCGCAACGGTCTTGGCAATCTCCACTTTCGCCGGTACGGCCCATGCGGGCACGGCGACCAGCAACCTGCCGATCTCGGCCACGGTTTCCGCCAGTTGCGTCATTGATGCATCTTCGGGCATTGCGTTTGGTGCCTACGACCCTATCGTCATCAACAAGACGCTCGACCTCGATGTCTCCGGAACCATCGATACGACCTGCACCAATGGCTCCGCCGCCACCATCACATTGGGACAGGGCATCGCCCCCGCAGGCGGTTCGACGGCTGCTGCACCTGTTCGCCAGATGAAGAGCGGCACGGACATCCTTTCCTATCAGCTGTACAGCGATGCCGGCCACAGCACGGTATGGGATGACGTTACCGGAGTATCGGCCCCGACTGGCACGGGTGCGGCGGAACCGATTACCGTCTATGGCCGGGTGGCCCAAGGCCAGAGCACCGTCCCGACAGGCAGCTATACGGATACCGTGGTCGCCACCGTCACCTTCTGATGATGAAGTTCTCCCTGCACCAGGCCGCTTGCGGCTTGGCCCTTTCCCTGACCGTGGCAGGCTCGGCATGGGCCGGGTCGTTCCAGGTCAGCCCCCTGCGAGCGACGCTCTCCGGCAGTCAGCCGGTGAGCGCGCTTACCGTTCGCAATGCCGGTACGCAACCCGCCGTCATCCAGCTGGAGGCGATGGCGTGGTCGCAACCGGCGGGCGAAGACAAGTACGTGCCGGCCCCCGACATCCTGGCTACGCCACCCATATTCACCATACCGGCAGGTGGCTCCCAGGTGATCCGGGTGGGCTCGCGCCGACCAGCCGACGCCAGCAGTGAGCGCGCCTACCGTCTGTTCCTGCGTGAGGTGCCACCGCCACCCAAGCCCGGCTTCAAGGGCCTGCAGATGGCATTGCAAATAAGCCTGCCGGTGTTTGTGGTACCCGCCACGAAGATCGCTCCCGACCTGCATTGGCAAGCCGTTTCAGCAACGAACGGACAGATAAGGATCGGCGTGACCAACCGTGGCACGGCCCACGTGCGGTTGGCCGGCTTCACGCTGTCGCCGACCGGCAGCTTACGAAAGCTGCCTGTGTTGACCCAACCGGTTTACGTGCTTCCCGGCGCAACACATGACTGGCTGGTCGATGTCCGAGGCGCCGTAGCGGCTGGCAGCACATTGCACGTCTCTGCCCAGGCCGACACGGACACCGGCGCCGTACAAGCCGACGTGCTCGTGTCGGATCGCTGAGTCGCACCACTCAACCCGACGACAGGCCTGCGATACATACGGTTTCCTTCACGAAGAGCAGGAACGATACGTGCATGTTGCCCGGCTCACTGCAGCGGCCGTTGCATCGACATCGGTTCGCCGGTTGCCGCAATCCATGCTGCGCCGTTTGCCGGTAGACCCGACGCCGTTTCGAAGCGGGACGGCCATGGCTTGTGCCGCTCTGCTGGCCATGCTGCCGGGCGAAGCGCCCGCGACCACCCGTGTCCATGCCGTGCGCGTCGGCCTGGCACCGGATCACGTACGACTCGTGCTCGAGTCGAGCGAACCGATCCAGGCCCATGTCGTGCAATCGCTGCGACCCGGAGCCTTGATCATCGACCTGGACGATGTCGCTCTGGACGCCGTCATGGCAACGCTCGCGCAAAAGATAGGCAGCCACAACCCGTACCTCAAATCCGTCACGATCAGCCACGACAATACGGGCAGTACGCGGATGGAGTTGATCCCGCTGGTTCCCGTCACGCCCCATATATTCAACCTCAGGCCGGGCGGCGGCCACGGCAATCGCATGGTGGTGGACATCTATCCCGACCAGTTCACGCCGCCACCGTCGCGGGCGCGTGCCGAAACAGCCGTGCCGGCGGTCGTCACGCCCGGGGAAAGCGGCACAGCCAGCGCCACCGCGGCGCCATCGGCGCCGGTGCCCAAAGCTCCCATCGGCATGCCCGAGGAAATGTGGCTCGAGGTTCATATCAACGATGAACTCGCAGGAACGGCGCTGGTACTGCGCGATGCGGCGCATCGCCTGCTGGCGCGGAACGAGGACCTGCAACAATGGCGAATCCACGTCACCGGAGCGGCAGTCACCCATCACGGGGCGGATTCGTACTACCCGCTCGACGCCATCAAGGGATTGACCTATCGCATCGATGAATCGCGCCAGTCGCTCATGCTGAATGTACCCGCCGGGCTGTTCGATGCGACACAGCTCAGCGGACTTCCCCGCAACCTGCTCGAACCCACTCCGTCACCGCCGGGGGCCTATCTCAACTACGACATTTCCGCCAATCGCTCGCAGCGGGGCGACATGTCCGGTGGCGCCTTCGTGGAATCGGGCATCTTTGGCCGATGGGGCAACGGCATCGGCACCGTGCTTGCCCGCCGCCTCGACGGCCGCAACCGGATCACCCGCCTGGATACCACCTGGAGCTACGACCGGCCGGGGAAAATGCAGAGCTTGCGCTTCGGCGACGACATCAGCGGGACGAGCAGCTGGGGGCGTCCGGTGCGCTTCGGCGGCGTGCAGTTGGCGACCAATTTCGCGACCCAGCCGAGCTTCATCACCTTTCCCATGCCGACCCTCGGCGGTACGGCAGCAACGCCGTCGACGGTCGATTTTTACGTCAACAACGTCCTGCGGCTCAGGCGCGACGTACCCAGCGGACCATTCACCATCCAGGATCTGCCGGTGGTCACCGGACAAGGCGAGATCCGTCTGGTGGTGCGCGACCTGCTCGGTCGCGAACAGACCGTGTCGCAACCCTTCTACGCCAGCGGCGGCCTGCTTGCCGAAGGTTTGCGGGACTACTCCTACGAAGCAGGTTTCGAGCGGAAAAACTACGCTCTGCACAGCAATGATTACGGCCGTTTCATCGCGGCGGGCACCGAGCGCCTTGGTTTTTCGGACACGTTCACCGGCGAGCTGCATGCGGAACTGCTGCGCGAGCAGCAGACGATCGGCGCAGGCGGCACGTACCTGTGGTCGACCGTCGGCGTGATGACTGCAGCGGTGGCCGCCAGCCATGATGCCGCAGGGTCCGGCGGACTGGCGTCGCTGGGGTTCCAGCATCAGTCCGGCTATTTCAGCTACGGCGCACGCACGCAATTCACCAGCCCCGGCTTCGTGCAGCTGGGCTATGAGCCACAGGCCCTGCCACCCCGGCAAACCACAACCGCGTTCATGAGCCTGGGCACCTACAACCATGGCTCGATGGCGCTGAGCTACACCCATCAGGATTTCCGCGACGCCGCGGACTTGAAGCTGGTGGGCGTGAACTACAGCCGTTCGGTGGGCAGGCTGGGTTACCTGACGTTGTCCGCGCTGCGCATCATGGGCGAAGACGCCGGCACCTTGTTTGGCCTGACTGTCACCATGCCCCTGGGCGAACGCAGCAGTGCAAGTTTCAACGGGCAAGCCCATGCCGGATCGAGCCGGGGAACGATCGAGCTGCAGCAAAGCCTTCCTGCGGGCACCGGGGTGGGCTATCGGCTGCAGGCCGGGCTGGCAGCCACCGATCCGCGCCAGGCGGGCATCAGCCTGCAGAATGACGTGGGCACCTACTCCCTCGACGTGGCGCAAAGCCGGGACCAAAGCGGGTATCGGGGTTCCATGCGCGGCGGCATCGCCCTGCTGGACGGCCAGGTCTTCCTCACCCGGCGGATCAACGACAGCTTTGCCGTGGTGCAGGTACCCGGCTACGCGGATGTACGGGTATATGCCGACAATCAGCAGGTGGCCCGCACGGATGACAACGGCTACGCACTGGTCCCGCAACTGCGCCCGTACCAAAAAAATCCGATCCGCATTGAACAGGCCGACCTGCCGCTGGACGCCGAGATCGCCAGCCTGCGGCTCGACGCCGTACCCTACCGGCATGGTGCGCTTTCGCTCAAATTCCCGGTGAAGCACTCGCGCGGAGCGGTGCTCAGCATCACGATCCAAAACGGTGCCTTTCTGCCGGCCGGCGCGGAGGTGGCCATGGCAGGCAACGAGAGCACCTTCCCAGTCGGCATGCGCGGCGAGGTTTACCTCACTGGCCTGGCGAAAACGAACGCATTGCATGTGACGTGGCAGGGGCAGGGCTGCGATCTGACGATCGACTTTCCCGACACGCACGATCCATTGCCCCACCTGGGGCCACTCGCCTGTCCCGGGATACGACCATGATGATGCAGATGATGCATGAGAAGAAACGAGGCAGTGATCGCGCAAATGCCTCCTCGGCGGTATCCAGCGCGCGACTGCAGGCGCTTTCATGGCTGATGGCGATGGCGGCGGCGCTGGTCGCCACCTCATCGAATGCCGCAACGTGCACGCTCAGCACGCAGGGCGTGAACTTCGGCAGCTATGATTTTCTGAGCAGCCAGAACCTTGACGGTGTCGGCCACGTCGTCGTGAGCTGTGACACAAGCACCAGCTACACCATCGGGCTGAGCCCGGGCAGCGGATCCTACATGGCGCGACTGATGACCAATGGCCCGCACCAGCTTGCATACAACCTCTACACGGACGCTACGCAAACCATGGTCTGGGGCGATGGCAGCAGCGGCACCGCTGTCGTCGACGGAACGGGAACGGACGTGGATCACACCGTCTACGGAAGCGTGCCGGCGGGTCAAAACCCGTACGTCGGTTCCTACAGTGACGCCATCACGGTGACGCTGACCTTTTGATCACGCTGCCTCTATTTGCGAGTCGACGGACTGGCTGGCATGCCTCACATCAGCAGCTTGCGCACCTTGAGCAGGGCCACGATGAACGCGTCGATCTCCTCGCGCGTGTTGTAGAACGCCAGCGAGGCGCGCAGCGTGGCGGGCACGCCATAGAACTGCATCAGCGGATGCGCGCAGTGATGGCCTGAGCGCACCGCGACGCCCTGCAGGTCGAGCAGGGTGGCCATGTCGGTGGCCTGCGCGCCTTCCAGCAGGAAGGAGATCACAGGCTCCTTCTCCGCTGCCTCGCCGAAGATGCGCAGGCCGGGAATCTCGCGCAGGCGTTCGGTGGCGTAGTGCAGCAGTTGCTGCTCCCACGCATGGATCGCGGCGAAGCCCACCGATGCGTAGTAGTCGATCGCCGCCGATAGCCCGACGAAACCGGCGATGTTCGGCGTGCCGGCCTCGAACTTGTGCGGCGGCGCGGCGAACGTGGTGCCGCTGAAACGCACCTCGCGGATCATCTCGCCGCCGCCGAAGAACGGCGGCATCGCCTCCAGGTGTTCGCGCTTCGCCCACAGCACACCGGTGCCGGTGGGGCCGAGCATCTTGTGCCCGGTGAGCGCGTAGAAATCGCAGCCCAGCGCCTGCACGTCGACCGGCCGGTGCGGCACCGCCTGCGAGCCGTCGACCAGCAGCGGGATGCCGCGTTTCCTGCACTCGCGCGCGATCTCGCGCACCGGATTGACCGTGCCCAGCACGTTGGAGACGTGGGTGACGCAGGCCAGTTTCACCTCCGGCGTCAGCATCTCGATGTACTTCTCGACGATCAGCTCACCGCGCTCGTCGATCGGCGCGGCCTTGACCGTGGCGCCGCTGCGTGCGGCCACCAGCTGCCACGGCACGATGTTGGCGTGGTGTTCCATCACCGTGGTGAGGATCGCATCGCCGGCTTTCAGTCGCGGCAGCGCATAGCTGTAGGCGACCAGGTTGATCGACTGGGTGGTGCCGGAAGTGAGGATCACCTCGTTGCGCGACGGCGCATTGATGAACCCCGCCAGCTTGTCGCGCGCGCCTTCGTAGGCGGCGGTGGCCTCTTCACCGAGCTGGTGCACCGCGCGCGCCACGTTCGCGTTGTGCTCCCGGTAATGCGCGTCCACCGCCCCGATCACCGACAGCGGCTTCTGGCTGGTATTGGCGTTGTCGAGATAGACCAGCGGCTTGTCGTGAACGCTGCGCGCCAGCAGCGGAAAATCCGCGCGGATGCGCTGGACGTCGAAGACGGTGGGCGTGCTGGCTTGTAGTGAAGTCATCTTCGACGTTTTCCGGTTTTGGCTCCCTCCCCTGCTTCGCAGGGGAGGGTTGGGGTTCGCTCTTGATTTGAAAGTCAAAAGCCTTACCCCCTCCCGACCTCCCCCTGCAGGCAGGGGGAGGAGATAAAAGCATCAGGCGGGCAATTGCGCGATCAGCAACGCCGACAGATGCTCACGCAGCTCCTTGTTCGGCAGATCATCCAGCACGGCGCGGCAAAACGCGGCGGTCAGCAGCGCGCGGGCCTCGGCCAACGGGATGCCGCGCGAACGCAGGTAGAACAGCGCGCGTTCGTCGAGCTGGCCCACGGTGGCACCGTGCGCGGCCTTCACCTCGTCGGCGTAGATCTCGAGTTCCGGCTTGGTGTCGATCTCGGCGGTCGGCGACAGCAGCAGGTTCTTGTTGTTGAGGCTGGCGTCGCTGCCGTCGGCGCCGGGGGCCACCACGATCGCCCCGCGGAATACCCCGCGCGCGCGGTCGTTGGCGACGCCGCGCCAGTTGGACGTGGAGGTGGTGTTCAGCGCCTGGTGGCGGATCGCCAGCTGGGTATCGACATGCTGGCGGCCGTGCGGCATGAACGCGCCACGGGTATGCAGCTGCGCCTCGTCGCCGACCAGCTCGGCCTGCAGGTCATGCCGCACCAGCGCGCCGCCCAGTTCCAGCACGTGCAGCAGCGCCTGTGCGCGTGCGTGCAGGCGCAGGCTGCTGCGGCGGATCAGGTTCGCACCGAGCGCGGCGTTCTGCAGCACGGCAAGATGAAGCTGCGCGCCATCGCGCAGCACGATATCGCTGACCAGGGTGGCCAGTTGGGCCTGCTCGCCGCTGCTCACGTAGTGCTCGACCAGGCTCAGCGAGGCACCCTCGCCCAGTTCGATCAGGTTGCGTGCATGCCAGGCCAGTTCGGTTTCGGCTGCAGCACCGATGAAGACGAGGTGCACCGGTGCATTGATCTTCGCGTGGGCAGCGACCCGCAGCACCACGCCATCACCGGCGCTGGCGGCGTTGATCCGCACGAACGCATCGGCGGCCTCGCGGATAGGTCCGACCAGAGCCGGCCGCGACAGCGCAAAACGCAGCGGCTCCGCATCGCCGCGCAGCGCCTGCGACAGCGGCTGCAGCAAAAGCCCGTCGGGCAGCGCATCGGGCGCCGACAGGTCGGCGCGGAACACGCCGTTGACGAAGACCAGCCGCGGCCCGTCGACGCCGGGCAACGCGAACGTCGCCGCATCGACGACACGCGTTGCGGCGGCGGCATCGCCACCGGCGAAGCTGCGCTGGCCGAGTCCACGCAACGCGGTGTACTTCCACGCCTCGACCCGCGTATCGGGCAGGCCGCCGGCGGCGAACGCCGCGCGATTCTCGCGCCGCGCCGCGTCCAGCCAGGCGACGCCGCTGGCCGGCAGCGGCGCGTCGAGCAGCGACGCAACCAACGGCAGGGATGCCGGCTGGCTCATGCCACCGCTCCTGGCCGCCGCGGATCCGCCGGATGGCTCATGCCGATACCGGCATAACCGTGTTCTTCCAGCTTCAGCGCCAGCGACTTGTCGCCGCTCTCGACGATGCGGCCATCGGCCAGCACGTGCACGAAATCCGGCACCACGTAATCGAGCAGGCGCTGGTAGTGGGTGATCATCAGGAACGCGCGCTGCGGTGAGCGCAGCGTGTTGACGCCCTGCGCCACCTGCTTCAGCGCATCGATGTCCAGACCCGAATCGGTCTCGTCGAGGATCGCCAGCTGCGGTTCCAACACGGCCATCTGGAAGATCTCGTTGCGCTTCTTCTCGCCGCCGGAAAAACCCTCGTTGACGGCACGATGCAGCAGCTCGTCGGAGATCTGCATCACCTTCAGTTTCTCGCGCACCAGCTTGAGGAACTGCATGGAGTCCAGCTCTTTCTCGCCGCGAACCTTGCGCTGCGCGTTCAAGGCCGCACGCAGGAAATAGGTATTGTTGACGCCGGGAATCTCCACCGGATACTGGAACGCCAGGAACACGCCGGCCGCGGCACGTTCCTCCGGCGCCAGCGCGAGCAGGTCGATGCCGTTGTAGGTCACGCTGCCGGCGGTTACCTCGTAACCGTCGCGACCGGAGAGCACGTTGCCCAGCGTCGACTTGCCGGCGCCATTCGGCCCCATGATCGCGTGCACTTCGCCCGCGTTCACCTCGAGGCTGAGCCCCTTGAGGATTTCCTTGCCCTCGACGCGGGCGTGCAGGTTTTCGATTTTCAGCATTTCTGTTCCTGATTTTTAGCCCCTCTCCCGTTGGGGGAGGGATTGGGGTGAGGGTTCGGGTCAGGCCGCGATATCACGCTCCGCCCGCACCCTCATCCGCCCTTCGGGCACCTTCATTCGGCACATCCATGTGCCTCACCTTCGGCGGCTCGCGCCGTGCAAATCGGCAATCCTGCCGATTTGTCTCCCAGAGGGAGAAGGGAAAGCATCAGCCGACGGCGCCTTCCAGCGATACCTCAAGCAGCTTCTTCGCTTCCACCGCGAACTCCATCGGCAGTTCGCGGAAGACCTGCTTGCAGAAGCCGTCGACGATCATCGACACCGCGTCCTCTTCCGGGATGCCGCGCGCGCGGCAGTAGAACATCTGGTCGTCGGAGATCTTCGAGGTGGTGGCCTCGTGCTCGACGATCGCGGTGGGGTTCTTCACTTCCATGTACGGGAAGGTGTGTGCGCCGCACTTCTTGCCGATCAGCAGGCTGTCGCACTGGGTGTAGTTGCGCGCGCCCTCGGCGCCCTTCTCCATCTTCACCAGGCCGCGGTAGCTGTTGGAACTGCGCCCGGCGCTGATGCCCTTGGAGACGATCTTCGACTTGGTGTACTTGCCGAGGTGGATCATCTTGGTGCCGGTATCAGCCTGCTGGTAATGATGGGTCAGCGCCACCGAGTAGAACTCGCCCACCGAGCGGTCGCCGCGCAGCACCACGCTAGGGTATTTCCAGGTGATCGCCGAGCCGGTTTCCACTTGGGTCCAGCTGATCTTGGAATCATCGCCGCGGCAATCGCCGCGCTTGGTGACGAAGTTGTAGATGCCGCCGACGCCGTTCTCGTCGCCGGGGTACCAGTTCTGCACCGTGGAATACTTGATCTGCGCCTTCTCCAGCGCGACCAGCTCGACCACCGCCGCGTGCAGCTGGTTCTCGTCGCGCTTCGGTGCGGTGCAACCTTCGAGGTAGGAGACGTGCGCGCCTTCCTCGGCCACGATCAGGGTGCGCTCGAACTGGCCGGTGTTCTGCGCGTTGATGCGGAAATAGGTGCTCAGCTCCATCGGGCAGCGCACGCCCTTGGGAATGAACACGAAGCTGCCATCGGAGAACACCGCCGAGTTCAACGCAGCAAAGAAGTTGTCGCCGGTCGGCACCACACTGCCCAGGTATTTGCGCACGATGTCCGGGTATTCGCGGATCGCCTCGCTCATCGAGCAGAACAGCACGCCGGCCTCGGCCAGCTGCTTGCGGAACGTGGTGCCGACCGAAACCGAGTCGAACACCGCATCCACCGCCACGCCGGCCAGCGCGGCGCGCTCGTGCAGCGGAATGCCCAGTTTTTCGTAGGTTTCCAGCAGTACCGGATCCACCTCGTCCAGCGACTTCGGCGCGACCTTGGGCGCGGCGTAGTAGCTGATCGCCTGGTAGTCGATCGGGTCGATGTTGAGCTTGGCCCAATCCGGCTTCGGCATCGTCAGCCAGTGGCGAAATGCCTCCAGCCGCCATTCCGTCATCCACTCCGGTTCGTGCTTGATCGCCGAAATCGCGCGGACGGTGCCCTCGTCCAGACCCGGCGGCAGGCCGGTCATCTCGATCTCGGTGATGAAGCCGGCGGCGTAGCTGCGGCCAAGAACCTCGGCCACGCCGGCGTTGTCACGAAGCGTGGCGGCGGTGCTGCTTTCGTTGTTCATGATCTCGTTCATTCGGTAGTCACCCGGCGGGCTTTCGCCGGCATCGCGATGTCGCTCACGGCCACCGCGGCGATCCTGCGCGACGGTCGCGGCGGCTGCGGCTTGAGCATGTCGGCCAGGCTGACCGCGCGCAGTGCGTTGTCCAGCACGTTGTTGACCCGTTGCCAGCTGCCGCGCACGCCGCACTGCGACTCGCGATCGCACTGGCCTTCGGCCACGCTGCACTCGGTCATGCCGATCGGGCCTTCCAGCGCCTCGACGATCTCGGCCAGCGAGATCTCGCTGGCCGGCCGGGCCAGCCGGTAGCCGCCGTTGACGCCGCGGAACGACTCGACCAGCGCGGCATGGCTGAGCGCTTTCAGCAGCTTGCTCACCGTGGGCAGTTCCAGCCGCGCCTCGTCGGCGATCTGCACCGTGCTGAGCACCTCGGTCGGGTGCGCGGCGATGCAGGTCATCACCACGGTGGCGTAATCGGTCAGTCGGCTGACGCGGAGCATGGGGCGCTCGGGCTGGGCACTTGAATCGGGACTAAAATGGTACTGATTCGACGCCGCGCGGTCAATGCCGTGGTGTCCACCGCCTCGTCACGACGCCGGCGGATCGCTAAGCTGGCGCCATCCCGCTGCCCATGGTTGCCATGACCCCGATTCCCGACCGCGCCGCCGCCCGCCTCGCCTGGACCCGCCACGTGCTGGACGACGCCGGCCTGACCCTGGAACCCGCCTCGTCCGACGCCAGCTTCCGCAGCTACTGGCGCACCACGCACGGCGGACAAAGCTGGATCGTGATGGATTCGCCGCCGGAGCGCGAAGACCCGCGGCCGTGGCTGGCGATCGGCGCACGCCTGGCCGCCGCCGGACTGCACGTGCCGGCCGTGCAGGCGCAGGATCTGCAGCAGGGCTTCCTGCTGATCGAGGATCTCGGTTCGCGGCTGTATCTCGCCGAGTTGAACGATGCGAACGCGGACAAACTCTACGGCGACGCGATGGACGCGCTGCTCGCGATGCAGGTGCGCGTGGCCAGCGACGACCTGCCGCCGTTCGACCACGCCATGCTGGTGAGCGGACTGGAAGTGATGCCCGAATGGTTCCTCGAGCGCCATCTCGGCCACACGCCGGGTTGTGGGGAATGGGACGTGCTGGAAGCCGCCTTCGACGTGATCGTGCGCAACGCGCTGGCGCAACCACGCCGCTTCGTGCACCGCGATTTCCACAGTCGCAACCTGCTGGTGACGGATGCGCGCAATCCCGGGGTGATCGCTCCCGGACTCTCGAGTCCGGGAATTCTGGATTTCCAGGGCGCGCTGCACGGCCCGGTCACCTACGACCTCGCCTCGCTGCTGCGCGACGCCTACATCGCGTGGCCGCGCGAGCGCGTCGAAGGCTGGGTGGAGTCCTACCGGCTGCGCCTGCGGCGAGCCGGCGTGATCGGCGACGAGGTCGACGCACCGCGATTCCTGCGCTGGTTCGACCTCACCGGCCTGCACCGCCACGTGCGCGTGCTCGGCCAGTTCTACCGGCTGTGGTACCGCGACGGCAAGCCGGGCTACCTCAAGGACGTGCCGCAGGTGTATCGCTATGTGATCGAGGTGGCGGCCAGCTACCCCGAACTGGCCGACTTCGCCGCGTTGCTGGAACGGCATGCGGCCGACCGCGACCTCACGCAGGTGGCCGCATGAGGCACGCGCTGATCTTCGCCGCCGGCCTCGGCGAGCGCATGCGCCCGCTGACCGACCGCACGCCCAAGCCGCTGCTGCCGGTAGGCGGCAAGCCGCTGATCGTGTGGCACCTGGAAAAACTCGCCGCGGCCGGCGTCCATTACGTGGTGATCAACACCTCGCACCTGGCGGAACAGTTTCCCGACACGCTCGGCGACGGCTCACGCTGGGGCCTGCGCATCCGCTATGCCTACGAAGGCCCGACGCCGCTGGAAACCGGCGGCGGCATGCTGAACGCGCTGCCGCTGCTGGGCAGCGCGCCGTTCATCGCGGTCAACGGCGACATCTGGTGCGACGTCGATTTTGCCGCCTTACACAGCGAACCCGCCGGTCTTGCCCACCTGCTGCTGGTGGACAATCCGCCGCAGCACCCGCATGGCGATTTTGCGCTGGATACGCACGACACCGTGCACGACGATGGCGATGCGCGGCTGACCTTCAGCGGAATCGGCGTGTATCGGCAGGAGTTGCTGCAGGGTTGGCGCGAGGTGATCGGCAACGTCGCCGGCACGGACATGCAGCCACCCCGCTTCCGGCTCGTGCCGCTGTTGCGCGCGGCGATGGCGAATGACGCGATCAGCGGCAGCCACTACCGCGGTGCCTGGACCGACGTGGGTACGCCGCAACGGCTGGCACAGCTGGAAGCGGAACTGCGCGAATAGCGCGCGCGGATCGCCTGAATAAAAAACGGCCCGGTACAAACCGGGCCGCTACGTTTCGATAGAGTCTGTGCGCTTACGGACGCCGCGCCAGTTCCGGGTTTTCCTTGGTGACCGGCATCAGGTCCTTCTTCGACACGCCCAGCCACAGCAGGATCGGGCTGGCCACGAAGATCGAGGACAGCGTACCGACCACGATGCCGATCAGCATGGTGATGGCGAAGCCGTGCACCGCGGTACCGCCGAAGAAGTACAGCGCGCCCATGGTGATGCCGGTGAACAGCGAGGTGATGATGGTTCGCGACAAGGTGTTGTTGATCGAGCGGTTGAGGATCTCCTCCGGCTCGGCCTTGCGCGCCAGCCGGAACAGCTCGCGGATGCGGTCGAACACCACCACCTTGTCGTTGATCGAGTAGCCGATCACCGCCAGCACCGAAGCCAGCACGGTCATGTCGAACTCGCGCTGCACCAGCGCCAGCACGCCCAGCGTCACCAGCGTGTCATGCACCTCGGTGAAAACCGCGGCGATCGCGAAGCGGCGCTCGAAGCGGATCCACAGGTAGGCCATGATGCCGAGGATCACGAAGACCGCGGCCACGGTGCCGTCGCTGCGCAATTCCGCACCCACTTCCGCGGTGACAAAGTCGCGGCTCTTCAACTTGGCGTCCGGGCGGGCCGCCTGCAGCACCTTGATCACGTCGGCGGAAATGCGGTCGAGATTGAACTTGCCGCTGGCGTCCGTGGCCGCCGGGTCGTCCTTCGGCTGCAGGCGGATCGACACCTCACGGGTACCGCCGAGGCTCTGCACCATGGCATGGTCGAGACCGCCCTTGTCCAACGCAGCACGCACGTCGGCGATGTCCACCGACTGCTGGTAGTCGACCACCATCGAGACACCGCCGTTGAACTGCATCCCGTAGTTGAGTCCCTTGACCGCAATCAGCGCGATCGAAGCAACCATCAGGAAGATGGCGATGGCAATGCTGTACTTGCGCATCCCCAGGAAGTGGATGTTGCTGTCGTGATTGAAAATTTCCATGGGGGTTCCTTAGACCGACAGCGTCTTGAGCTTGCGGTGGCCGTGGATCGCCGCGGTGAACGCATGGGTCAGCGTCACCGAGGTGAACAGCGAGGTCAGGATGCCGATCATCAGCGTCACGCCGAAGCCCTTGATCGCGCCGGTACCCATCGTGGTCAGCGCCAGGGCGGCGATCAGGTGGGTGACGTTGGCGTCCAGAATGGTCGACCAGGCCTTCTCGTAACCGGCGCGGATCGAGGCATGCGGGCTCGAACCGTTGCGCAGTTCCTCGCGCACGCGTTCGCAGATCAGCACGTTCGCGTCGATCGCCATGCCCAGGGTCAGCACGATACCGGCCACGCCCGGCATGGTCAGGGTGACGCCGATCAGCGACATCACCGCCACCAGGATCACCAGGTTGAAGAACAGCGCGATGTCCGCGACCAGGCCGAACAGCTTGTAGTAGATCGCCGCCGCCAGCAGCACCAGCGTCAGGCCGAGCAGCACCGCCTTGAAGCCCTTGTCGATGTTGTCCTGGCCGAGGCTGGCGCCGATCACGCCTTCCTCGACGATATCCATCGGCGCGGCCAGCGCACCACCCTTGAGCAGCAGGGCCAGGTCGGAGGCTTCCTTCGCGCTGCCCAGGCCGGTGGTCTGGAACTGCTTGCTGAAGGGGCTCTGGATGGTGGCGTCGTTGATCACCGTCTCGGTGACCTTGGGCACGCGCACTTCCTTGCCGTCGATCACCTTGGTCTCGTAGACCTGCTCCACGTACAGCACCGCCATCGGCTTGCCGACGTTGGCGTTGGTGAAGTCGCCCATCTTCTTGGCGCCGGCGGCATTCAAGGTGACGTCGACCTTCGGCGTGCCGCTCTGCTGGTCGATGCCCGACGAGGCGTCCACCAGCTGGTTGCCGGTCACGATGATCTGCTTGCTCACCAGCACGGGCCGGTTGTCGCCGCGCATGTAGTACAGGTTCGCGTCCGGCGGGATGTTGCCGGTGCGCGCCGCTTCCACCGCGCGCGCATCACCGGGCTGGCCGATGCCGGGGCGGTACTGCAGGGTGGCGACCGCGCCGATCAGCTTCTTCGCCTCGGTCGGGTCCTGCACGCCGGCCAGTTCGACCACGATGCGGCTGTCGCCCTGCTGCTGGATCAGCGGCTCGGACACGCCCAGCGCATTGATGCGATTGCGCAGCGTGCCCAGGTTCTGCGTGATCGCGCTGCGCGACAGCTCGCGCAGCTTCTCCGGCTTGATCACCACGTTCAGCACGAACCGGTCGCCGGTGCTGGCGCCATCGGCCACGTTGAGGTCGGTGTACTCGTTGGCGATCGCGTCGGACGCGGTCTTGCGGTCGGCGTCCGAACGCAGGATCACCGCGATGCCCTGGCCGCTTGCCGCGCTGCGGGTGACCGACTCATAGCGGATGTTCTTGTCCCGCAGCAGGGAACGGATATCGTCCGCGTAGCTGTTTTCCTGCTTCTCGATCGCATCTTTCTGGTCGACCTGCATCAGGAAGTGCACGCCGCCCTGCAGGTCCAGGCCCAGCGGCATCGAGCGGGCGCCGATCGCACCCAGCCAGCCCGGCACGTTGGACTGCAGTTTGAACGCCACGGTGTAGCCGTCGCCCAGCGCCGCCTTGATCTCGTCGGCGCCGCTCTTCTGCACGTCGGAGTTGGCGAACGTCGCCAGCAGGTGGTCGCCTTCCACGAACACGTCGGTGACCGCGATCTTCTTCGCCGTCAGCGCCGCCTCCACCTTCTGCTGCACCGCCTGGTTGATCGGCGGCGCGTCGCGGTTGGCCGTGACCTGCACAGCCGGCACCGGCGGGAATGCATTCGGCAACGCGTAGATGATGCCGAACAGCATCACCAGCGCGACCAGCGCGTACTTCCAGCGAGGAAAATCACTCATGCCTTGCATCCATCAAAGCCGCGGCAGCAGGCCGCGGCGGTAGCAACAATCGGGAAATAGCCGCGTGGGAGGGCACCGCCGCAAGCTGCCGTGCGGCGCCCCGGATCCGTCCTCAGACGGACTTCAGCGAGCCCTTGGGCAATACCTGCTGGACCGCACCCTTCTGCACCTTGACCTTCACGTTGGCCGCGATCTCGACCGTGATGAACGTCTCGCCCACCTCTTCCACACGCCCGGCGATGCCGCCGTTGGTGACCACCTCGTCGCCCTTGGCCAGGCCGGCGATCAGCGCGCGATGCTCCTTCTGCCGCTTCATCTGCGGGCGGATCATCATGAAATACATCAGGCCGAACAGCACCACCATCATGATGATCATGGACATGCCGCCACCGGCGGGCTGCGGAGCAGCGGCCTGGGCGATCACGGGAGAGATCGGAAAACTCATGGTTTGTCTCGCAAGTTATGGCGCCGCCGGGGATTTCAGCTGAACGCCTGATAAAAGATTCTCGATTATGCCATGCACCCCCGGGCCGTGCACGGTGCCCTTGGCACCGCCGCAGCCAGCCGGCTGACCACTACTGAGGGCGGTCAACGCCCGTTGCAAGGCCACCCCGGCGGGCTCGTGCCCCTACGAAATCACGGCGCCCTGGCGGCGGGCGTAGAACTCCGCTACGAACGCCTCCAGCGTGCCACCGGCGATCGCCTGGCGCAGACCGGCCATCAGCCGCTGGTAGTAGCGCAGGTTGTGCATGGTGGCGAGCTGGCTGCCGAGGATCTCGTTGCAGCGGTCGAGGTGGCGCAAGTAGGCCCGGCTGAACCCGTGGCTGCAGGCATAGCAGTCGCAACCTTCCTCGATCACCCCGGTATCGGCGGCGTACTTCGCGTTGCGGATGCGCAGTGTGCCCGCGGCGGTGAACAGGAAACCGTTGCGCGCGTTGCGCGTAGGCATCACGCAGTCGAACATGTCGATGCCGCGGCACACCGCTTCCACGATATCTTCCGGCCGCCCCACGCCCATCAGGTAGCGCGGCTTGTCGGCCGGCAGCAGCGACACGGTGAAGTCCAGCGTTTGGTTGCGCTCGGCCTCCGGCTCGCCCACGGCAAGGCCGCCCACCGCATAGCCGTCGAAACCGATGTCCACCAGGCCCGCCGCGGAACGCCGGCGCAGGTTCTCGTACACGCTGCCCTGCACGATGCCGAACAGCGCGTTCGGGTTCTTCAGGTCGTCAAAGGCCTGGCGCGAGCGTCCGGCCCAGCGCAGCGACAGTTCCATCGAATCCGACGCCACCTTCTCGGTGGCCGGATACGGCGTGCACTCGTCGAAGATCATCGCGATGTCCGAATCCAGCGTCTTCTGGATCCGCATCGACACTTCCGGCGACAGGAACACCTTCGAGCCGTCCACCGGCGAGGCAAACGTGACGCCCTCCTCGGTGATCTTGCGCTTGTGCGCCAGCGAGAACACCTGGAAGCCGCCCGAATCGGTGAGGATCGGCTTGTCCCAGCCGATGAACCGATGCAGCCCGCCGAACTGCTCGACGATCTCCAGCCCCGGCCGCAGGAACAGGTGGAACGTGTTGCCCAGGATGATCTCGGCACCGATGTCGGTGACGTCGCGCGGGGTCATCGCCTTGACCGAACCGTAGGTGCCCACCGGCATGAACGCCGGCGTCTCCACCGTGCCGCGGGCAAAGGTGAGGCGGCCGCGGCGGGCGGCGCCATCGATGGCGTGGAGGTCGAATCGGAGGGAAGTCATCCGGCCATTATCGCGGGTTTGGCCAGGCCCCGCACTGTGGGCTCCTACACAGACGGTGTGCCGCTCATACGCCCCGCGGCAGGATCAGCATCGCGTCCCCGTAGGAGAAGAAGCGGTAGCGCTGCTCGACCGCGTGGCGGTAGGTATCGAGGACGAACTCGCGCCCGGCCAGCGCGGACACCAGCATCAGCAGGGTCGACTGCGGCAGGTGGAAGTTGGTGAGCAGGCCGTCGATGCTGCTGAAGCGGTAGCCGGGGAAGATGAAGATCTGCGTCTCGCCGGCGAACGGATGCAGCTCGCCGTCCTTGCTGGCGCTTTCCAGCGCGCGCACCACGGTGGTACCGACCGCGATCACGCGCCCGCCATTCGCACGGGTGCGGCGGATCTGCCCGATCAGGTGCGCCCCGACGTTGAGCCATTCGCGGTGCATGTGGTGATCCTTCAGGTCGTCCACGCGCACCGGCTGGAACGTGCCGGCGCCGACATGCAGGGTGACGTAGCCGAACTCGACGCCGCGCTCGCGCAGCTTGGCCAGGATCGCCTCGTCAAAATGCAGCCCGGCGGTGGGCGCCGCCACCGCGCCGGACTCGCGCGCGAACACCGTCTGGTAGCGCTCCATGTCGCTGGCGTCGGCGTGCCGCTCGATGTACGGCGGCAACGGCATCTCGCCCAGCTTCAGCAGCAATTTTTCCAGCGGCTCCGGCGCCTCGAAATGCAGCCGGAAGAAGCCTTCGTCGCGGCCCAGCACCACCGCATGGCTGCCGTCGGCCAGCTCGATCCGGCCGCCCTCCTTCGGTTTCTTGCTGACCCCCAGCTGCACGGTGGCCTCGTGCGCGCCGGTGACCCGCTCGATCAGGATCTCCACCGCGCCGCCGGTATCCTTGCGCCCATACAGCCGCGCCGGCAGCACGCGGGTGTCGTTGAACACCAGCAGGTCGCCGGGGCGCAGGAAGTCGGGCAGCTCGCGGAACATGCGGTCCTGGCGCGACTGCGCCGCCACGTCGAGCAACAGCATGCGGCTGGCCGAACGCTCGGGCAGCGGGGCCTGCGCGATCAGCTCGGGCGGCAGGTCAAAATCGAAATCGGATTTCTTCAAGGTGGTATTCGGCCGGCGCCAGTAAACGAGACATTATCCCGCAGCGCGCCGGTTCTTGCGCGGCGGCCTACAGCCAGCCCTTCTGCCGTGCCAGTCGATAAGCCTCGATGCGATTGGCGACGCCGAGTTTGCCGATCGCCTCGGACAGGTAGTTGCGCACGGTGCCGTGCGAGAGATTCAACTGCGCGGCAATATCACCTGCCGACTGTCCTTCGCCGGCCAGGCGCAGCACCTGGCGCTCGCGGTCGTTGAGCGGATCTGCTTCGGACCAGGCCTCCAGCGCCAGCTGCGGATCGATCGCGCGGCCGCCGCGGTGCACCGTGCGCAAGGCCTCGGCGAGGTTCTCGGCGGGCGCATCCTTCAGCAGGTAGCCGGACACACCGGCATCCAGCGCGCGGCGCAGGAAACCGGGACGCGCGAAGGTGGTGACGATGACCACCTTGATCGGCAGTTCCTGGCGCTGGATGCGCTGCGCCAGCTCCAGCCCGGTCAGGCCGGGCATCTCGATGTCGGTGACCAACACATCGGGCTTGAGCCTTTGAAGGTCCCGCCACGCCGCTTCGCCGTCCGCGGACGAACCGAGCACCTCGATGTCGAATTCAAGCTTGAGCAGGGCCGAGAGCGCCCCCCGCACCATCGCCTGGTCTTCGGCCAGCAATACGCGAATCATGCCATCACCTGCTCGTCGAAAAAGGAAGGCTGGCGCAGGACAGCACCGCGCCGATCAAGCCGCAGGATAGCCGGGCGTGGCCTGTGCCGACGACGCGGCTGACGGCGGATGCCGCGAAGTCTCCACCAGGCGCAACACCGGCACCGGCACGACCACCCGCAGACGCGTGCCGTTTCCGCGCGGTGACTCGACGCTCAGGCTGCCGCCCATGGCACGCACGCGCTCGCGCATCCCGCTCATGCCATTGCCGTCGCCGGTGATGCCGCCGCGACCGTTGTCGTTGATCTGCATGCAGACGGTGGCGTGCTCGCGCACCAGTTCGATCTGCACGCGGCTGGCATCGGCGTGACGGGCAATATTGGTAACCGCCTCGCGCAGCACCAGCGACAGGCCGCGCTCGATCTCGCCGGGCATATCGAGCGGCGGCGAGCCGTACTCCAGGTGCACGCGCGAGGACTCCAGCAGCAGGCGCGCCGCCGCCAGCTCGGCCGCCAGATCGGTGGCACGGATACCGGTGACCGCGCTACGCACCTCGGCCAGCGCGTGGCGGGCAACTTTCTCAGCCTCCTCCACCTCGCGTTTGGCCGCGTCGACGTCGCGGTCAAACAGCTTGCGCGACAGTTCCAGCTTCAGCGTGATCAGCGACAACGTATGGCCGAGCAAATCGTGCAGATCGCGCCCGATCCGCTCACGCTCCGCGGTGGCGGCAAGCCGACGCACTTCGTCGTGGGAAAGGCTGAGGGCGACATCCTTTTCCTTGTGGATCTGCTCGACCGTGACGATGGTGCAGACGATGAACACCGTGGCAGGCATGATCACCAGCAGCGACGTCGGATAGCCGATCCACCAGGCCAGCGCCACATAGATGACATTGATCAGCAATACCTGGATCACGTAGCTGCGAATGCGCCGCGTCTCGCAATGGCGCAGCATCACGCAGGCGTACACGAAGTAGCTGAGGCCGCTGGGGTACCAGCGCAGCAGGCAGAAACACAGTGCCGCCATGCCCCATGCGTAGAGATACGCAACTCGCCGAGGAGCCAGCAGCAGCTTGGCAAACAGCAGCAGGAACACCGGATACGAGCCTAGCGTGAACAGCAGCCACGTCAGCGTGTAGCCACGCACGCCATGGTCGAACAGCGGCGTGATGAAGATCCACATCGACCACAGCAAGTGCACGCCGTCCGACCATGGCGACTTGCCTCGGCGCAGGTTGTCAGCCACCGCGGAATCGGGGGCCGGCACGAACCATCGGGCGATGAAAGCGGGGATCATGGCGTGGTTCACCACTGGGGATCGGGTCTGCATGGCATGCTACTTCAACCGTGCCGGCGCAGGCGCCGCGCCGCCATCAGCAGGAACGCCGCGGCAAAACCGACGAGCACCAGCGCATGGCCCAGCAGCGAGCCCTTGCTCATGCCCACCGCCGCCAGCGCCAGCATGTTCAGGTGGTAGCTCGGCCACACCGGCGCGATCTGCTGCAGGAACTTCGGCAGCATCGGCAGCGGCATCCACAGGCCGGACAGGAACGACATCGGCAGGTAGATCAACTGCAGCATGCCGGGCGCACCCTGCCCCTTGATCAGGGTGCCGACGAACATGCCCAGCGCGCAGAACGGCAGCACGCCGAGCGTGCCTGCGAGCAGCAAGGCGATGGCCTGGAGCGGGTTCAGCGTCACATGTCCCAGCAGCAATGCCATCGCCATCAGCAGCAGGATCACCACGCCGGCCGCCGCCATCGCCATCAGCATCTTGCCCAGCAGGTAGGCGCCCGGTGGCATCGGCAAGGCGCGCTTGAACGTCAGCAATCCGCCGTCGCGCTCCAGCGCCAGCGACACGCCGAAGCCGAACAGGCCCGGACTCATCACGCCGAACACGCCGTAGCTGGCCAGCAGGTAGCGTGCCGCCTCGGCGCCGTTGGACTTCGCCATCAGCACGCCGAACAGCAAGTAGAACATGGCCGGGAACAGCATGATCGGCAGCATGAAGCCGGGCGCGCGCATGTAGCGCAGGCATTCGCTGCGCGCCTCTTCGAGATAGGCGCCGATCACCCGGCGGCGCGGCATGCCGATGACAGGTGCCGATGCCGTGACGGAAATGGCGGTTTGCATGTCAGGCGGCCTCGCGCTGGTCGGTGTCCGCGGGCTCGTCGGCATCGCGGGTGAGTTCGGTGAAGGCCTCGGCCAAGCCGGCGCGCTGCACTTCCAGTTCGCCCAGTTGCGGGTCGGCATCGAGCAGGCGGCGCACCACGGCTTCGGCCTCGGCGGTGCCGATGTGCAGACGCTCGTTTTCCCGACGTACTTCGCTGACCTCGGGCCAGCCGCGCACCGTATCGGCCGGCAGCGTGCTGAGGCAGCGGACGCGCTTCAGCGCCACCCGTGCCCGCAATGCCTCGACGGTGCCTTCGTGGATCATCCGCCCGCGCGACATCACGCAGACGCGATCGGCCAGCGCCTCGGCCTCTTCCAGGTAATGCGTGGTCAGCAGCACCGAGCAGCCCTCGGCAACCAGCTGGCGGATCGCCGCCCACAGCTTCTGCCGCGCCTCGATGTCCATGCCCACGGTGGGTTCGTCCAGGAACAGCAGTTCGGGCCGGCCGCACAGCGCCAGCGCGAACTGCACGCGCCGCTGCTGGCCGCCGGAGAGTTTCGCGTAGGGCCGGCCGAGCAGGTCGGTAACGCCAGCCAGCTCCGCGCTTTCGGCCATGGCTCGCGGTGCCGGGTAATAACTGGCGGTCAGCCGCAGCAACTCGCCCACGCGCAGCGTGGGCGGCAGCTCGGCGTTCTGCAGCATCACGCCGATGCGGCGGCGCGCCTCGATCCGCTGCGGATCCCGGCCGAACAGCTCGACGGTGCCGGCGTCGGCCCGGATCAGCCCCAGCAGCAGGCCGATCGCGGTGGTCTTGCCGGCGCCATTCGGGCCGAGCAACGCCAGCAGTTCGCCGCGGTGCAGTTGCAGGTCGGCGCCATCCAACGCGGTGAGCCGACCGCAGCGCTTGATGGCGCCATCGAGACGGGCAATGGGGTCGTGGGACTGTGGCATGGAAATCCTCCGGTGCCGTGCATCCTGCGCGCGGGCAGCCACGGCCGGCAGTCGCCGGCGTCAGCCATCCGGAATGACAGCCGTCACCCACGGCCCTGGCACGGGGTTACGGCCATCGCCGCCGCAAGGTATCCTGTGAGGGATAAAGGCGCACCGGAAGCGCCCGTCCAGCGGCGTGAAACGCCTGAAAACATTGAGGAAGCGCCTGCTTTCGCGCTTCCCGCCACGCATTCACCAATCCCGCCACCCGGCACGGCATGCCGCCGCGGCGGAGCTACGGAGGATTCATCATGGGTGTGATCAACCAGCTGCGCGAACTGCGCGAATTCGGCGGCAAGCCGCGGACCACCGGCCTGGACGACGCCAGCATCGAGCGCATGGCGGCGAACGACCCATTGCTGGTTCAGGCCATTGCCGAGGCGGTGGCACGTCACCATGAATTGCGCGCCGAATTGGGTGACTTCCTGAAACTGGACGAAGCCGAACAGCTCGCCCGGGTGCAGGCCGGCTTCGTCAACTTCTATCCCGACGACGCGATCAACCCGTACCTGCCCGCCACCGCACGCGGCCCGTGGATCGTCACCCTGAAGGGTGCCGTGGTGCACGACAACGGCGGCTACGGCATGCTCGGCTTCGGCCACAACGACCCGGCGATCCTGGCCGCGCTGGCCCGCCCGCAGGTGATGGCGAACGTGATGTCACCCAGCGTGTCGCAGCTGCGTTTCACCGCGGCGCTGGACAAGGAACTCGGCCGCAACCGCGGCGGCAGCCCGTATGCACGCTATCTGTGCCTCAACTCCGGTTCCGAATCGGTCTCGCTGGCCTGCCGCATCGCCGACGTCAACGCCAAGGCGATGACCGACGCCGGCGCCCGCTACGCCGGCCGCACGATCAAGCGCCTGGCGGTGAAGGGCGCGTTCCACGGTCGCACCGAGGCGCCGGCGCTGTACTCCGATTCCAGCCGCAAGACCTATCAGCAGAACCTTGCCAGCTACCGCCACGAGAACACCCTGATCACCGTGGCGCCTTACGACGTGACGCAGCTGGAAGCGGCGTTCGCCGACGCCGACAAGCACGGCTGGTTCATCGAGGCGATGTTCCTGGAGCCGGTGATGGGCGAAGGCGACCCGGGTCGCGCGGTGACGCCGGAGTTCTACAAGGCCGCACGCGCACTGACCGAATCGCACGGCACTCTGCTGCTGGTCGACTCGATCCAGGCCGGCCTGCGCGCGCACGGCGTGCTGTCGTTTGTCGACTACCCCGGTTTCGAAGGCTTGCCGCCGCCGGACATGGAAACCTTCTCCAAGGCGCTCAACGCCGGCCAGTATCCGCTGTCGGTGCTGGCCGTCAGCGAACGCGCCGCCGGGCTGTACCGCAAGGGCATCTACGGCAACACCATGACCGCCAATCCGCGCGCGCTGGACGTGGCCCTGGCCACGCTGGGCGAGCTCAGCGACGAGGTGCGCAGCAACATCCGCGAGCGCGGCAAGGAATTCGTCGACAAGCTCAACGCGCTGAAGAACGAGCTGGGCGGCCTGATCACCAAGGTGCAGGGCACCGGCCTGCTGTTCTCCTGTGAGCTGGCACCCGAGTACAAGTGCTACGGCGCCGACTCCACCGAGGAATACATGCGCGAGCACGGCGTCGGCGTGATCCATGGCGGCACCAATTCGCTGCGCTTCACCCCGCACTTCAAGGTCACCAGCGCCGAGGTCGACCTGATCATCGCCCACGTGCGCAAGGCGCTGCTCGAAGGCCCGCGCAAGGCCAAGGCCGAAGCGGCCTGACCGGCAGGAGCGTGGGCGGCGGAAGCCGTTCGGGCCCCTACCGCTCGCGCTCCTGGCCCACACCAGTGGCGGCGACGCACGACACGTCGCCGCAGCTGAATACTTCATGCACGTAAGATCTTGCCGACTCCCGTGAGAGTGGCCCCCTGCATAGACTGACCCGGCCGGCAGCTGCCGGTCACCCAGGGAGGACTCACCATGTCACTGTCACTACGTCTGCTCGCCGTCAGCGCTGCCTTCGCCTTTGCCGGCGCCGCCTTCGCGGCCAGCCCGGCCGCCACCCCCGCCACCGCACCGGCTGCCAAGCCGCATACTGCCCAGCAGCAGCGCATGATCGACTGCAACAAGCAGGCGACCGGCAAGAAAGGCGCCGAACGCAAGACCTTCATGAGCTCCTGCCTGAAGGGTGAAAGCACCGCGGCCGCGCCAGCGGCCAAGCAGACCCAGCAGGGGAAGATGGCGACCTGCAATGCCGACGCCAAGACCAAGGCGCTCAAGGGGGCCGAGCGCAAGGCCTTCATGAGCGAATGCCTGAAGGGCCACGCCGCAGCGTAATCCACCAGCCAGCCCGCGCACGCCTGTGCGTGCGCGGGTGAAGCCGCTTCGCTAAGCTCCCCGACTGTCGCGCACCTTGCGCCGCCCCTGAAGACAGTCACCATGAAGATCGTCGAAGTGCGCCACCCGCTGATCCAGCACAAGCTCGGCCTGATGCGCCGCGCCGGCATCAGCACCAAGGAGTTCCGCGAGCTGGCCTCCGAGGTCGCCGCCCTGCTCACCTACGAGGCCACCAAGGACCTGGAAACCATCGAGGAGCAGATCGAAGGCTGGGCCGGGCCGCTGCAGGTGCACCGGATCAAGGGCAAGAAGATCACCATCGTGCCGATCCTGCGCGCCGGCCTGGGCATGCTGCCCGGCGTGCTCGACCTGATTCCCGCCGCCAAGGTCAGCGTGGTCGGCCTGCAGCGCGACGAGCAGACGCTGAAGCCGACGACCTACTACGAGAAGCTCAGCGGCCGCATGGATGAACGCACCGCGCTGATCGTCGACCCGATGCTGGCCACTGCCGGCACCCTGATCGCCACCGTCGACATGCTCAAGGCGGCCGGCTGCAAGCGCATCAAGGGACTGTTTCTGGTTGCCGCACCGGAAGGCCTCGAGCGCGTCGAGGCAGCGCACCCGGACATCGAGATCTATACCGCCGCGATCGATGAACGCCTGAACGAACGCGGCTACATCCTGCCCGGCCTCGGCGACGCCGGGGACAAGATCTTCGGCACCAAACAGCTGCCGGCGAACGACTGAAGCGGCTCCGGCGGCGGCCGGAGGTTCAGCGGCCGAAGCGGTCGGTCGCCTCCACCAGTTCGTGCACGATGCCCGGTTCGAACGCGGAATGGCCGGCGTCCTGCACGATGTGCAGGTCGGCCTCGGGCCAGGCGCGATGCAGGTCCCACGCGCTGCGCAGCGGACAAACCACGTCGTAGCGGCCCTGCACGATCACTGCCGGGATGTTGCGGATGCGCTCGATGTTGCGCAGCAGCTGGTCGTCGTGTTCGAAGAAGCCGCCGTTGACGAAGTAGTGGCACTCGATGCGCGCGAACGCCAGCGCGAACTCGTCCTCGGCGCTGGATTCGATGTGCGACTTGTCCTGCCACAGGAAGCTGGTGGCGCCCTCCCACACCGACCAGGCACGCGCCGCGTCGGTACGCGTCTTCGCATCGGGGCTGGTCAGGCGGCGGTGATAGGCACTCATCAGGTCGCCGCGTTCGACCTCGGGGATCGCGTTGAGATAGGTCTCCCAGGCATCCGGATACAGCGCGTCGCAGCCCTTCTGGTAGAACCATTCCAGTTCCCAGCGGCGCAGCATGAAGATGCCGCGCAACACCAGTTCGCTGACCTTGTCAGGGTGCGTCTGCGCATACGCCAGCGCCAGCGTGGAACCCCACGAACCGCCGAACACCTGCCAGCGCTCGACGCCCAGACGCTCGCGCACGCGCTCGATGTCGGCGACCAGATCCCAGGTGGTGTTGTCGGTCAATTCCGCATGCGGCTTGGACTTGCCGCAGCCGCGCTGGTCGAACAGCACGATGCGGTAGACCGCCGGATCGAAGAAGCGCCGGCACTTCGCATTGGTGCCGCCGCCCGGACCGCCATGCAGGAACACCACCGGCTTGCCGTTCGGGTTGCCGCACTGCTCGTAGTACAGCGTATGCAGCGGAGACACCGACAGGAACCCGCTGTCGAACGGTTCGATTTCGGGGTACAACGAACGCAGCGGCGACGACGGCATGACGGCTCCTTCGAACCAACAGACAAGCCGCCAAGCCTAGCACGGGCGCGGCTTCCGGGCTCTCAATCCGTCACGAACAGCTTGCCGGGATTGAGGACGCCGTTGGGGTCGAACACCTTGCGCACTCCGCGCATCAGGGCGATTTCCGCCGCGCTGCGGGTGCTTTCCAGGTATGCCCGCTTGACCAGGCCGATGCCGTGCTCGGCCGAAATGCTGCCGCCATGGCGCTGCAGCGTCGCGGCCAACAGCTTGGTGACGTGTTCGCACTGGGCGATGAACGCGTCCTCGGCCAGACCATCCGGGCGCAGCACGTTGATGTGCAGGTTGCCGTCACCGATATGCCCGAACCAGACCACGTCGGCCTGCGGATACTCGTGCGCCAGCAACGCCTGCATCTCGTGCAGGAACGCCGGCACCGCACTGACCCGCACCGACACGTCGTTCTTGTACGGCCGCCGCGGCGCCAGGCTCTCGGTGATGCCTTCGCGCAGCCGCCACAAGGCGGCGGCCTGGGCCTCGCTCTGCGCGATCACGCCGTCGCCGATCCAGCCTTCCGTCATGCCCTGCTCGAACGCGGCCAGCGCAGCCTCCTGCTGCCGCTCGTCGGCCGCATCGAACTCGGTCACCACGTAGTACGGGTAGTCGCCGTCGATGGCGCGCTGCGCGCCGTGCGCCAGCACGTGCCGCAACGCGTGGTCGGTGAAGAACTCGAACGCCTGCAAGGCCAGCCGCGCACGGAACAGCGCGAACACCTGCATCAGCGCATCCATGTCCGGCAGCGCCAGCAGCATCACCTGCGACGGCGGTGGCGGATCGGTCAGCTTGAGCGTGGCTTCGACCACGATGCCCAGGGTTCCCTCCGAACCGATCAGCAACTGGCGGAAGTCATAGCCGCTGGAGTTCTTGATCAGGCCACGGTTGAGTTCGAGCAACTCACCGTTGCCGGTGACCACCTTCAGCCCGGCGATCCACTCGCGCGTGTTGCCGTAGCGGATCACCCGGATGCCGCCGGCATTGGTGGCGATGTTGCCGCTGATCGAGCAGGAGCCGCGCGCGGCGAAATCGACCGGATAGACCAGGCCATGCTGGCGGGCAGCTTCCTGCACGTGCTGCAGGATCATCCCGGGTTGCACGGTGAGCGTGCGGTCGACCGCGTTGAAATCCAGCACCCGGTTCATCCGCTCCAGGCTCAGCACCAGCTCGCCGTTGGCCGCCACGGCACCACCGGACAGGCCGGTGCGGCCGCCGGAGGGCACGATTGCCACGCGCTGTTCGTTCGCCCAGCGCACGATGGCCTGCACCTCTTCCGTGCTGGCCGGCAGCGCGATCGCCAGCGGCGCCGGGTCCCAGCGGCGGGTCCAGTCGCGGCCGTAATGTTCCAGGTCGGCAGGTGCGGTGAGCAGGCGCAGCTCGGGCAACCGGCGGGACAAATCGGCAAGACGGGGGTCGGACATGCTGGGCTCCGGGATCATCCCCACAGCCTGCCAGCCGCATCGTGCCGCGTCCAGTGTTGCAGTGCCGCAATTTGTCGCCGGCTCTGGCATAGTAAGCGCTCCATTCCTTAGCCAGGACCGACGCATGCAGACCTCCTACCCCCGCCAGGACATCAAGGTATTGCTGCTGGAGGGCGTCAGTGCGAGTGCGGTCGAGAACTTCCGCCGCGCCGGCTACAGCCAGGTCGAGCTGCACGCGAAATCGTTGCCGGAAGATGAGCTCAAGCGGCGCATCGGCGACGCGCACATCGTCGGCATCCGCTCGCGCACCCAGCTCACCGCCGAGGTGCTGGCACAGGCCAAGCGGCTGATCGCGGTGGGCTGCTTCTGCATCGGCACCAACCAGGTGGACCTGGGCGCCGCGCGCAAGCTCGGCGTGCCGGTGTTCAACGCGCCTTATTCCAACACCCGCAGCGTGGCCGAGCTGGTGATCGCCGAGGCGATCATGCTGCTGCGCGGCATCCCGCAGAAGAACGCGCAGTGCCACCGCGGCGGCTGGGCCAAGTCGGCCAGCGGCAGCTACGAGACGCGCGACAAGGTGCTCGGCATCGTCGGCTATGGCCATATCGGCACCCAGGTCGGCGTGCTGGCCGAGAGCCTGGGCATGCGGGTGATCTTCCACGACATCGAGACCAAGCTGGCGCTGGGCAATGCACGCGCCGTGTCCAGCCTGGACGAACTGCTGGAACGCGCCGACGTGGTTACCCTGCACGTGCCGGAAACTCCCGCCACGCAGCTGATGATCCGCCGCGAGCAACTGGCGAAGATGCGCGCCGGCGCGATGCTGATCAACGCCTCGCGCGGCAGCGTGGTGGATATCGACGCGCTGGCCGCGGTGCTGCGCGCTGGCCACCTGGCCGGCGCCGCGGTCGACGTGTTCCCGCTCGAACCGAAAGGCAACGACGATCCCTTCGTCTCGCCGCTGATCGGCCTGGACAACGTGATCCTGACCCCGCACATCGGCGGCAGCACGCTGGAGGCGCAGGACAACATCGGCATCGAGGTCGCCAGCAAGCTGGTCCGCTACAGCGACAACGGCTCTACCCTGTCGGCGGTGAATTTCCCCGAAGTCGCCCTGCCCGAACACCCGCACAGCCGCCGCCTGCTGCACATCCACCGCAACGTGCCGGGTACGCTCTCGCGCATCAACGAACTGTTCTCGGCCGGCAACATCAACATCGACGCGCAGTTCCTGCAGACCGACGGCGAAGTGGGCTACGTGGTGATCGACGTCAGCGCCGACGAGGCCCAGGCCAGCGAACTGAAGACGAAACTGGCGGCGATTCCCGGGACGCTGCGCAGCCGCGTGCTGTACTGAGGGCGCGCACCCGACGCGGAAACGACAACGGCGCCCAAGGGCGCCGTCACGATGCTTCACCGAATTGGTCGGGGCGGCCGGATTCGAACCGACGACCCTCTGCCCCCCAGGCAGATGCGCTACCAGGCTGCGCTACGCCCCGACATACGGCAAGCTGGCAAGTCTAGCAGCTTGTACGGCGCGTCCGGAAGACTTCAGCGGCGCAGCAGGGTCAGCACTTCTTCCAGCTCCATCCGCACCTGGCGCACGATCTGGTGCGAGATGCTCGCCTCCATCCGCGCCTGCGGGCCTTCCAGCCGCGCGCGCGCGCCGGTGATGGTGAAGCCTTCGTCGTACAGCAGCGAACGGATCTGGCGGATCATCAGCACGTCGTGGCGCTGGTAGTAACGGCGGTTGCCGCGGCGCTTGACCGGATTGAGCGCAGGAAACTCCTGCTCCCAGTAGCGCAGCACGTGGGGCTTCACACCGCACAACTCGCCGACCTCACCGATGGTGAAGTAGCGCTTGGCCGGGATGGCAGGCAGCTCGGTGTTATTCCCTTGATCCAGCATAGCCCTCGACTCTTACCTTGAGTTTTTGTCCCGGTCGGAACGTCACCACGCGCCGGGCGGAGATCGGAATCTCCTCGCCGGTTTTCGGGTTGCGTCCTGGCCGCTGGTTCTTCAACCGCAAATCGAAATTCCCGAAACCGGACAACTTCACCTGTTCGCCGCTTTCCAGCGCCCCGCGGACCACCTCGAAATAGGCGTCCACGAACTCCTTCGCCTCACGCTTGTTGAGGCCCACGTCGAGGAAAAGCCGCTCGGCCATTTCTGCCTTGGTCAGCGCCATTTCACCCTCGCAGCTTTGCCTTGCATGATTGCTCCAACGCAGCTATCGCTTCACGTACGCAACGGTCCGCGTCATCGTCGGTAAGCGTGCGTGAAGCGTCCTGTAAAATCAAGCCCATAGCGAGACTTTTTCGGCCCGCTTCGACTCCTTTGCCGCTGTAACGGTCGAACAGGCGCAATTCCTTCAGCCGTTCGCCCAGCGTGTGGCGAACCGTTTGCTCGATCTGTGACCAGCTGACCGTTTCCGGCAGGTCCACCGCGATGTCGCGGCGTACCGCGGGGAACCTTGGCACCGCCCGTGCCTGCGGCAGGCGGCGCGCCAGCAGCGGTTCCAGGGCCAGCTCCAGCACGTGCACGTCGGCGCCCAGGTCCAGCGCCTTGGCCAGCTGCGGATGCAGCGCACCGAGATAGCCCACGGTCGCGCCATCGCGCACCACCCGCGCGCCGCGCCCCGGGTGCAGCCAGCCCGGCAGGCCATCGGCATGCACCGACCAGCGCTGCGGCTCGCCACCCCAGGCGATCAAGGCATCCAGGTCACCCTTGAGGTCATGGAAATCCAGCGTCCGCGCCGGCTCGCCCCACTGCTCGGCACGGGCATGGCCGCAGGCGACGATGGCCAGGCTCGGCGTTTCCACCGGGGGATCGCCTTCACCAAATACCCGCGCGAGCTCGAACAGGCGCACCCGCTCCTGCTGGCGCGCGCGGTTGTGG
Organism: Rhodanobacter soli; assembly: GCF_040548735.1. Classification (NCBI taxonomy): domain Bacteria; kingdom Pseudomonadati; phylum Pseudomonadota; class Gammaproteobacteria; order Lysobacterales; family Rhodanobacteraceae; genus Rhodanobacter; species Rhodanobacter soli. The sequence continues at coordinate 760,409 of NZ_JBEPSD010000001.1, forward strand.
CGCAGCGCCTCGACCAGCCCCGGCAGCAGCGATGGCCGCATCACCGCCAGATCGGCCGACAGCGGATTGGCCAGCGGTACCAGGCGCTCGGTGAAACCCCAGTCCGCCAGCAGGTCGGCCGCGACGAAGGACAGATTCACCGCCTCGTAGTAGCCGCGCGCGGCCAGCTGCTCGCGCAGCGCCAGCTCGCCGATGCGTGCCTCCGGCTCGATCGCCAGGGTCAGCGCGCCGGCCGGCGTCGCGGTGGGGATGTTGTCGTAGCCGAAGATACGCGCGACTTCCTCGATCAGATCCTCCTCGCGCTCGATGTCGAAACGGCTGCTCGGTGCGGTGACCTGCCAGCCATCTGCGGTCGTTGCCACCTGCATGCCCAGCGCGGTGAAGATGCGCGCCACTTCGGCATCCGCCACGTCCACGCCGAGCACGCGCTTCAGGCGCGCGCGGCGCAAGGTCACCGCCGCCGGCACCGGCAGGTCGGCCAGGTTCTCCGCCACCAGCACCGGCCCGGCCGTGCCGCCGGCGATCGCCAGCAGCAGTTCGGTGGCACGCTCCAGCGCGCGCCGCGGCAGTTCCGGATCGACGCCTCGTTCGAAGCGGTGCGAGGCATCGGTGTGCAGGCCGAGCTTGCGCGCGCGGCCCATGATAGCGGCCGGCGCGAAGTGCGCAGATTCCAGGAAGATGTTGTGCGTGGCATCGGTGACGCGCGAGTCGAAGCCGCCCATCACGCCGGCAACCGCGAGCGGTTTCTTCTCATCGGCGATCAGCACGAAGCCTGCATCCAGTTTCGCCTCGTTGCCGTCGAGCAGCTTCAGCGTCTCGCCGGCGCGCGCATGGCGCACCACGATGTCGCCTTCGAGCGTGTCGTTGTCGAACGCATGCAGCGGCTGGCCCAGTTCGAGCATCACGTAGTTGGTGACGTCGACGACCGCGCTGATCGGGCGCAAGCCGGCACGGCGCAGGCGTTCGGCCAGCCACAGCGGCGTGCGCGCGGCCGGATCGATGCCCTCGACGATACGGCCGAGATAGCGCGGTGCGTCCTTGCCGGCTTCCAGCCGGATGCCGCGACGTGCGGCGCCGGTGACCGGCGCTGTCGCCTGTACCGGCACCTTCACCGTGCTGCCGAACAACGCGGCCACGTCGTGCGCCAGGCCGACCAGGCCGAGGCAGTCGGGCCGGTTCGGGGTGAGCTTCAGCTCGAAGCTGGCGTCGGGCAGGCCGAGATAATCGGCCAGCGACTGACCGACTGGTGCGTCGAGCGGCAGTTCCAGCAAACCGGAGGCGTCGGCGTCGATACCCAGTTCCTTCGCCGAGCACAACATGCCGGACGACTCGACCCCGCGCAGCTTTGCCGCCTTGATCGCGATACCGCCGGGCAGCGTGGCACCGATCATCGCCAGCGGCACCTTGATGCCGACGCGCGCGTTCGGTGCGCCGCAGACGATCTGCAGCGGCTCGCCCTGCCCCGCGTTCACCTTGCATACCTGCAGCCGGTCCGCTTCCGGGTGCTTTTCGGCAGCGATGATCTCGGCCACCACCACGCCGGCCAGGTCGGCGCCCAGCGGCGTGAGTTCTTCCACTTCCAGCCCGGCCATGGTCAGCGCATGGGCCAGTGCGGGGCGGTCGGCCTTGATCTCGACCAGCTCGCGCAGCCAGTTCTCGGAAAATTTCATGTGTCGTGTCCCTGGCGCGGTTAGGCGAACTGCTTGAGGAAGCGCAGGTCGTTCTCGAAGAACGCGCGCAAATCGGAAACGCCGTAGCGCAGCATCGCGAAGCGTTCCACGCCGAGGCCGAAGGCGAAGCCGGTGTAGCGCTCCGGGTCGATGCCGCAGTTCTTCAGCACGTTCGGATGGACCATGCCGCAGCCGAGCACTTCCAGCCAGCGGGTGGAGCCGTCTTCAGCGTCCCAGCGGATGTCCACCTCGGCCGAAGGTTCGGTGAACGGGAAGTAGCTGGGGCGGAAGCGCATCTCGAAATCGCGCTCGAAGAACGCGCGGATGAACTCGGCCAGGGTGCCCTTCAGGTCGGCGAAACTGGAGGTCTCGTCGACCAGAAGGCCCTCGATCTGATGGAACATCGGCGAATGTGTCTGGTCCGAATCGCTGCGGTAGACCTTGCCCGGCGCGATGATGCGAATCGGCGGCTGGCGGCCGGCCATGCTGCGGATCTGCACCGGCGACGTATGCGTGCGCAGCAGGCGGCCATCGCCGAAGTAGAAGGTGTCGTGCATGGCGCGCGCCGGATGGTGCGGCGGGAAGTTCAGCGCCTCGAAGTTGTGCCAGTCGTCCTCGATCTCCGGGCCATCGGCACGCTGGTAGCCGAGCCGCGCGAAGATCGACGCGATACGCTCCAGCGCGCGGGTGATCGGATGGATGCCGCCGCGCTCGCCATCGCGCCCTGGCAGGCTGATGTCGAGCTTCTCGGAGGCGAGGCGGCGATCGAGCTCGGCCTGCTCCAGCACCTGCTTGCGCGCGGCCAGCGCGTCGACGAGACGATCCTTCACGCGGTTCACTTCGGCGCCGCGCGCCTTGCGCTCATCCGGCGCCAGCGCGCCAAGCGTCTTCAGCGCGGCGGTGACGATGCCATTCTTGCCCAGCAGTCCAACGCGCAGCGCATCGAGCGCCTCCAGCGTGTCGGCCTTGTCGATATCGGCCAGCGCCTGCGCGGCGCGGCTGTCCAGGTCGTCCATCGATACGATTCCCACTTGAGGACCCCACAGAAACGAAAACGGGGAGGAGGCGTTGGCCTCCTCCCCGCTTGCTTTACATCATATCGCGCTGACGCAGGAGCGTCCGACGATCAAGCGGCCAGACTGGCCTTCGCTTTCTCGGCGATCACTTCAAACGCCTTGATGTCGTGCACGGCGATATCAGCGAGGACCTTGCGGTCGACGGTGATGCCGGCCTTGCTCAGGCCATTGATCAGGCGGCTGTAGGACAGCCCGAACATGCGCGCGGCGGCGTTGATGCGGACGATCCACAGCGCACGGAACTGGCGCTTGCGCTGCTTGCGGCCGATATAGGCGTACTGGCCGGCCTTGATGACGGCCTGGTTGGCAACGCGGAAGACCTTGCGGCGGGCGTTGTAGTAACCCTTGGCGCGGCCGATGATTTTCTTGTGACGACGACGGGCGGTAACGCCACGCTTTACACGAGCCATGGTTTATCTCCTCGTCTTACAAGTACGGCAGCATGCGGGCCACACCCGGGGCGTCACACGCCTTGAGGTGGTTCTTGGAACGCAAGCCGCGCTTCAGCTTGGTCGATTTCTTGGTCAGGATGTGTGACCGGAAGGCGTGGCCGCACTTGATCTTGCCCGACGCGGTCTTGCGAAAACGCTTCGCAGCCGCCCGGTTGGTCTTGATCTTGGGCATGGTAATGCTCCTTGTATGGGGGCTCGCCCTGCGCGGGCAGCCCCGGTTTCTGACTGATCTGGCGGTGGCCTGGGGCCACGCTTTCCGTCCTGCCACGATCGGTGCACGACCCATCCAGGCGGGTCGAACCCGTAATCATACGGGTTCATAAAGCTCAACGCCAGCACGAAGTGCTGGCCATTGCCTCCTCTCCCTGCGGGAGAGGATTGAGGTGAGGGTGCGGGACGTGTCGCGCAGCCCAATGAAACAGCTGCTTTCACACGATGCGACGCGAAAGATCATCGCCCGCGAGCAGGCCGGGCTCCTACCGCACAGCCCAAATGTCGCCAGCCGCCTATTTCTTCTTGGGTCCGATCATCATGACCATCTGGCGCCCTTCCAGACGCGGGAACGACTCGATCTGGCCGTTCTCGCCGACGTCTTCCTGAATCTTCTTGGCCAGGTTCTGGCCCAGGTCCTGGTGCGACATCTCGCGGCCGCGGAAGCGGATGGTGACCTTGACCTTGTCGCCCTCTTCCAGGAAGCGAAGCATGTTGCGCAGCTTGATCTGGTAGTCGCCCACGTCCGTGACCGGGCGGAACTTCACTTCCTTGATCTCGACCTGCTTCTGCTTCTTCTTGGCGGCCTGCGCCTTCTTCTGGGCTTCGAACTTGAACTTGCCGTAATCCATGATGCGGCAGACCGGCGGGTCGCCGTTCGGCTGGATCTCGACCAGATCCATGCCTGCTTCCTGCGCCAGGCTCAGCGCCTCGTCACGGCTGAGAATGCCCAGCTGTTCCGAGTCAGCGCCAATCACGCGCACGCGCGGTACGCGGATTTCCAGGTTACGACGATTGCCCTTGTTGTCGGTGGTAGCGATACCACGATCCTCCAGAAGAAGTAATGAAACAGACCGCCCGGCGCTCAGCGCCGGATTTCGGTCTCCAGTCGTTCGGCGAAGCTAGCCAGCGGCATGCTGCCCAGGTCCTCGCCGGAACGGGTACGTACAGAAACGGCACCCGTTTCCTTCTCGCGATCACCGATCACGAGAAGATAAGGCACTTTCTGCATCGTATGTTCGCGGATTTTATAGCCGACTTTCTCGTTGCGCAAATCCGATTGTACCCGGAAACCTTTGTCGACAAGGGCTTGCGTCACCTCACGGACGTAATCGGCCTGCGCGTCGGTGATATTGAGCACCACCGCCTGCATTGGGGCCAGCCAGGCCGGCAGCAGGCCGGCGTGGTGTTCGATCAGGATGCCGATGAAACGCTCCATCGAACCCACGATGGCCCGGTGCAGCATCACCGGATGCCGTTTCTGCGAGTGTTCGTCCACGTATTCGGCGCCGAGGCGCTCGGGCATCATGAAGTCGACCTGCATGGTGCCGACCTGCCAGGCGCGGCCGATCGAGTCCTTCAGGTGGTACTCGATCTTGGGCGCGTAGAACGCGCCCTCGCCCGGCAATTCCTCCCATTCCACGCCAGCGGCGCGCAGCGCACGGCGCAGCATTTCCTCGGTGCGGTCCCAGAACTCGTCGGAACCGATGCGCTTGTCCGGCCGCAGCGCCAGCTTGATCGCCAGGTCGGTGAAACCGAAGTCGGCATACACCTTCATTGCCTGCAGGTGGAACGCGGTGACTTCCTCCTCGACCTGCTCCGGCGTGCAGAAGATGTGGCCGTCGTCCTGGGTGAACGCGCGCACGCGCATGATGCCGTGCAGCGCGCCGGACGGCTCGTTGCGATGGCAGCCGCCGAACTCGCCGTAGCGGATCGGCAGCTCGCGGTAGCTGTGCAGGCCGGTGTTGAACACCTGCACGTGGCCCGGGCAGTTCATCGGCTTCAGCGCGAACGTATGCTTCTCCGACTCGGTGAAGAACATGTTCTCCTTGTAATTGTCCCAGTGCCCGGACTTCTTCCACAACGACACGTCCAGCACCATCGGGCAGCGCACTTCCTGGTAGCCGCTCTTCTTGTACACGCCGCGCATGTACTGCTCGACCTGCTGCCAGATCGCCCAGCCGTTCGGGTGCCAGAACACCATGCCGGGGCTTTCCTCCTGCTGGTGGAACAGGTCGAGCTGCTTGCCGATCTTGCGGTGGTCGCGCTTCTCGGCCTCCTCCAGCTGGTACAGGTAGGCCTTCAGGTCCTTGTCGTTGAGCCAGGCGGTGCCGTAGATGCGGCTGAGCATCGCGTTGTTGGAATCGCCGCGCCAATACGCACCGGCCACCTTCATCAGCTTGAAGGAATGCAGCTTGCCGGTGTTCGGCACGTGCGGGCCGCGGCACAGGTCGGTGAACTCGCCCTGCGAATACAGCGACAGCGGCTCGTCGGACGGAATCGACGCAATGATCTCGGCCTTGTAGCTCTCGCCCAGGCCGCGGAAGAACGCCACCGCCTCATCGCGCGACTTCACGCTGCGCGTCACCGACAGTTGCTCGTCGACGATCTTGTGCATCTCCGCCTCGATCTTCGGCAGGTCGTCCGGGGTGAACGGCCGTTCGTAGGCGAAGTCGTAGTAGAAGCCGTTCTCGATCACCGGACCGATCGTGACCTGTGCGCCCGGGAACAGCCGCTGCACCGCCTGGCCCATCAGGTGCGCGGTGGAATGGCGCAGGATTTCCAGCGCCTCGGGGCTCTTCTCGGTGACGATCTGCAAGCTGGCGTCGTGCTCGATCGGGAAGCTGGCGTCGACCAGCTTGCCGTCGACCTTGCCGGCCAGCGTCGCCTTGGCCAGGCCGGCGCCAATCGCGGCGGCCACGTCCTGCACGGTGACGGGATGATCGAACGGCTTCTTGCTGCCGTCGGGTAGCGTGATTTCAATCATGGGAGCTTCTCTGGAAAAACAAAAAAGGGCATGACGCCCTTTTTTCGTAAACGAAGGCGTGGTGGCGGTCAGTCGTGGAAGCGGGTAGTTGCCATGTCGCACACTCGGCCGGCGCAAGCGCGGGCCACCTCGGATCTTGGGCGATATCGAAACGCTAGTTTAGCCCAGATTGCCTGTCAATCCTCGCCCGACGCGGCCTTGCCGGCAGTGCCCGGGCGGTAGAATGCCCGCGATCTCCCGAGGACACTCCATGCGCATCCTGGTTACCGGCACCGCCGGCTTCATCGGCGCCGCCCTGGCGCAGCGCCTGCTGGCGCGCGGCAACGTGGTCCATGGCTACGACAACCACAACAGCTACTACGATCCGGCATTGAAGGAAGCCCGTCTGGCGCGCTTCATCGACCACCCGAACTACACCCATCAGCGCGCCGACCTGGCCGACGCCGACGCGGTGAATCGCGCGTTCGCCACGTTCAAGCCGCAGCGTGTGGTGAACCTCGCCGCGCAGGCCGGCGTGCGTTATTCGCTGCAGAACCCGCAGGCTTACGTGGCGAGCAACCTGGTCGGCTTCGTCAACATCCTCGAGGCCTGCCGCCACGGCGGCGTGGAGCATCTGGTCTACGCCTCCTCCAGCTCGGTCTACGGCGCCAACCGCAAGCTGCCGTTCGCGGTGGAGGACGCGGTCGACCACCCGGTCAGCCTGTACGCCGCCAGCAAGAAGGCGAACGAACTGATGGCGCACACCTACAGCCACCTATACGGCCTGCCCACCACCGGCCTGCGCTTCTTCACCGTGTACGGTCCGTGGGGCCGGCCGGACATGTCGCCGATCCTGTTCGCCGACCGGATCAGCCGCGGCGAGCCGATCGACGTGTTCAACCACGGCCATCACAGCCGCGACTTCACCTATATCGACGACATCGTCGAAGGCGTGATCCGCACGCTCGACCATCCCGCCGAATCCGACCCGGCGTACGACGCCGAACTGCCGAATCCCGGCACGTCGAGCGCGCCATACCGTGTCTACAACCTCGGCAACGACCAGCCGGTGCAGCTGCTGCGCTTCATCGAACTGCTGGAACAGAACCTCGGGCGCACGGTCGAGAAACGCCTGCTGCCGATGCAGCCGGGCGACGTGCCCGATACCTGGGCCGACGTGTCAGCGCTGCGCCGCGACGTGGGCTACGCGCCGAATACCTCGATCGAGGACGGCGTGGCGCGCTTCGTCGAGTGGTACCGGGAGTACTTCGAGAAGTGAGTCAAGAGGAGTGAGAAGTGGGAGAAGAACTGGTTCGGAGCCGCTCTCACTCCACGCTTCTCTCCACTCACTCCTGCTCCTAGAACGGCTTGGCAATCACCAGGAAGATCACGCCCAGCAACAGCAGCACCGGCAGCTCGTTGAGCCAGCGCAGCATGCGCGAAGACGGCAGCGCGCCACCCTTCTCGCTGCGCTTGAGCATGCGCCCGGCCCAGATGAAGTAGGCCAGCAGCACGGCGACCAGGGTCAGCTTGGCGTCGATCCAATGCGTGCCGGCGGTGACGTTCGGCAACGCCTGCGGAAATACCCGCCAGCCTTGCCACAGGGTCAGCCCGAACAGGAACGCGATGCCGAACATGTTGTGGCCGAACTTGTACAGCCGCCGCCCCATCAACTGCAGCCGCGCCAGCACCGCCGGCTCGTTCGCCGCCTCGGCCAGGTTCACCAGGATCCGCGGCAGGTAGAACACCGTGGCCATCCAGGCGATGACGAACAGCAGGTGCAGCGACTTGATCAGCAGGTAGGTCATGGCGAACACACGTGGCCGCTGCGACGCGCAGCGCCCGCGATGATAGCGCGGGGATCGCCAATCAATCCCGCGCCGGCCCGATGCGCTCCAGCAGCGCATGCAGCAGGCGATCCTGCTGGGCCGCATCGAGCGGCGCATCGTGGCGATTGGTCAGTTGGAAGAAATCCTCCACGCGCTCGCCGAAGGTGGCGATGCGCGCGTCGTGCACGCGCACCCCGGTGGCCAGCATCACCTGGGCCACCGCGGCCAGCAGGCCGGGTCGGTCGGTGCCGATCAGGGCCAGCTGGGTACGGTCGCCGGCGGCGTGAAAGCTGATCTTCGGCGTCATCTGGAAGTGTTTCTGGTGGCGCGACATGCCGCGCTTGCTCGGCTGCACGCCGGCGGATTGCGCCAGTGCACGCTGCAACCGCTGCTGCAGCTCCTCCGCGCGCGCCGCGCTGACCGGCTGCTGGCTGTCCGCGTCGAGCAGCAGGAAGGTGTCCAGCGCCATCCCGGTCGGCGAACTGAGGATGCGCGACTCCATCACCGAGAAGCGCAGCCGGTCCAATACCGCGGTCACCGTGGCGAACAGGCCGTCGCGGTCGGGCGTGTAGACGAACAGCTCGGTGCTGCCGCGCACCGACAGCGGATGCACCGCCACCAGCGGCAGCGCACCCTGCGCACGCAGGATCGCCGTGGTCTGCCAGGCGATCTGTTCGGGCCGGTGCCGCAGGAAACTGAGTTGGGGAAAGTCGGCCCACACGTGCATCACGTCGGCTTCGGCATGGCCCTCGTTCAGCAGCAGCGCCAGCGCGTACTCGGAACACTCGTGCACGCGCACGCCGATGTCGCGCGGCAGCTCCACGTCGCTGCGCAGTGCGTAGCGGGTACTGGTGTACAGGTCGGCCAGCAAGCGATCCTTCCAGCCGTTCCACAACCGCGGACTGGTGCCGATGATGTCGGCGATGGTCAGCAGGTACAGCTGGCCGAGCCGCTCGCGATTGCCCACGACTTCCGCAAACCGGTGCACCACGTCGGGGTCGGTGATGTCCTGGCGCTGCGCGGTGGTGCTCATCAGCAGGTGCCAGCGCACCAGCCAGGCCACCCGCTCGACGTCGCCGGGCGGCAGGCCCAGCCGGGTGCAGAAGGCGCGCGCGTCCTGCTCGCCCAGCACCGAGTGGTCGCCACCGCGGCCCTTGGCGATGTCGTGGAACAACCCCGCCAGCAGCAGTACCTCGGGTACCGGCAGGCCGGTCCAGATTTCACAACCCAGCGGAAACTCGCGCTGTGCCGCGGGGTCGGCGAAGCGAGCCAGATTGCGCAGCACGCGCAAGGTATGTTCATCGACGGTGTAGACATGGAACAGGTCGTACTGCATGCGCCCGAATACCTTGCCGAACGCAGGCAGGATCGCCGCCAGCAGGCCGTGCCGGTTCATCCGCCACAGCGCCTCCACTGCCGGTGCGCCACGACGCAGCAGTTGCAAGAAAACGGTCAGCACCTCGCGGTCGTCGGCCAGCGCGTCGCCATGCGCGGCAGTGGCCTGGTGGATGCGGCGCATGGTGTCGGCGCTGAAGCCGACCACACCGGGCTGGTCCATCCGGGCGATGAAGATCTCCACCAATGCCGCCGGCCGGCGCATGAACAGCTGCGGGTCGCGCGCCGCCAGGCGCTTGCCGTAGCGGATGAAGTCGGTACCCACGGGCACCGCTTCGTCCGGCAGCTCCAGCATCTCCTCGAAGCGTTCGGCCACCTGCACGCCGAGCCGCTCGACCTGGCTGGCGGCGCGGTAATAGCCCTGCATGAACTGTTCGACGCCGAGGTTCTTCTCGTGCTCGTCCTCGAAACCCAGCCGCGCGGCCAGCGCCCGCTGGTAGTCGAACAGCAGCCGTTCCTCGGCCCGGCCCGCCTCCAGGTGCAACGCGTAGCGGTAGCGGCGCAGGACGGCTTCGGACTGCTCCAGCGCGGCCTGCTCGGCGGGGTCGAGCAAGCCCTCGACCACCATGTCGGACAGATCGTTCGCATGCGCCAGCCGCCGCCCCATCCAGCGCAGCGAATCGAGCGTGCGCAGGCCGCCAGGCCCGTCCTTGAGGTTCGGCTCGAGGTTGTAGGCGGTGTCGTCGAAACGGGCATGCCGCGCGTTGCGCTCGGCCAACCGGGCGGCCAGGTATTCCTGCGGCGGCCACAGCGCCGGGTCCTCGACGATGGCCCGCAGCCGCGCGTCGAACGCCGGATCACCGGCCAGCCGGTGCGCGTCCAGCAGGCTGGTGAACACGCTGGCGTCCTGCGCGGCCAGCGCGCGGCACTGCGCGGGATCGCGCACCGCATGGCCGACCTTCAGGCCGACGTCCCACAACGTGGCGAAGAACTGCTCCAGCGCGCGCAGGCGCGCCGGCTCCGGTGCCTGCACCAGGGCCAGCAGATCCACGTCCGAATACGGGAACAACAGGCCACGGCCGAAGCCGCCGACCGCGAACAGCGCCGCTCCGGTCACGTCGCCGAGGCAGGCCATCCATACGTGCGCCACGATGCGCGCCACCGACTCGCCCCGGCGCCGCGCCAGCGCGCTGGCGTCGGCGCCATCGCGAAACGCGGTGGCCAGCGCCCGGTCGACGTCGCCCAGCAACTGCCGCAAGGCCCGTCGCGCTTCGCTCGAAACGCCGGAACGCGGCACCGCCACGGGAAGGCGCGGCAGCGGCGGGAGGGAGATGGGGGTCGCGGTGACTGACGACATGACAGAGCTCGAGAAACAAGAAAGAGCAGGAGCGGGAAACGAGTAAAGCACATCGTGCCGCCACTCGTTTCCCGCTCCTGCTCCTGCTTTTCTATTTCGTTACTGCAGGTCAGGCCAGGGCGTGAGGATCTCGAAACCGTCGTCGGTCACTGCCAGCGTGTGCTCCCATTGCGCCGACAGCGAGTGGTCCTTGGTCACCACGGTCCAGCCATCCGGCAGCTGGCGGGTCTGCGGCTTGCCGGCGTTGATCATCGGCTCGACGGTGAAGGTCATGCCCTTCTTCAGCTCGATGCCGGTGCCGGGCTTGCCGTAGTGCAGCACCTGTGGTTCGTCGTGGTAGACCTTGCCGATGCCGTGACCGCAGTATTCGCGCACCACCGAGAAGCCGGCCGCCTCGGCGTGCTGCTGGATCGCATGGCCGACGTCGCCCAGGGTGGCGCCCGGACGCACCGCCTGGATGCCGCGCATCATCGCCTCGAAAGCCGTGTCGACCAGCCGCTTGGCCAGCACCGACGGTGTGCCGGCGATGTACATGCGGCTGGTGTCGCCGTGCCAGCCGTCCTTGATCACGGTGACGTCGAGGTTGACGATGTCGCCGTCCTTGAGCACCTTGCCCTCGTTCGGTATGCCATGGCAGATCACCTGGTTGACCGAGGTGCACAGGGTCTTGGGGAAGCCGTGGTAGCCGACGTTGGCGGGGATCGCCTTCTGCACGTTGACAATATGCTCGTAGGCGCGCCGATCCAGCTCCTCGGTAGTGACGCCGGGCTTGACGTACTCCTTGAGCATCGCCAGCACTTCGGCGGCCAGCTTGCCGGCGACGCGCATGCCTTCGAGGTCTTCGGGGGATTTCAGGGTAATGGCCATGGATTCCACTTCATATGGCGGCAGAAGCCCTTGAAATCCAGCAACTTGCCGCATCGCCGGCGTACCGGCTACAATTTTGGAGTTTTGCAGGGCAGACGTCTCCATATCTGGAGCCGGCCAGCGCAAAGCGAACCGGGATTGTAACCCTCAGCGGTACAACACCCAAGCCAACGCCACACACGCATCGGCACCGCCTTCGGGGTGCTGCGCCTAGCCCACCAATGAAATCGGGCCAGTCGCGGTCGAAGCCGGGGATGCGTGGAGGTCCCAACCCCCGGGCTCATCGAGCCCATACAATTCGGAGTTACACCCATGGCCCAAGTCACCATGCGCCAGATGCTCGAAGCGGGCGTCCATTTCGGTCACCAGACCCGTTACTGGAACCCCAAGATGGCCCCGTACATCTTCGGCGCCCGCGGCAAGATCCACATCATCAACCTCGAAAAGACTCTCCCGCTGTTCACCGACGCGATGAATTTCCTGTCGGGCCTGGCGCAGAAGCGCGGCACCATCCTGTTCGTCGGCACCAAGCGTTCGGCCCGCGAGCCGTTGGCCGAAGAGGCCGCACGCGCCGGCATGCCGTTCGTCACCTCGCGCTGGCTCGGCGGCATGCTGACCAACTTCCGCACCGTGAAGCAGTCGGTGTCGCGCCTGAAGGAGCTGGAAGCGGCCGAGACCGATGGCAGCTTCGACAAGCTGGTCAAGCACGAAGTGCTGGCCCGTCGTCGCGAGCGCGACAAGCTGCAGGCCTCGCTGGGCGGCATCAAGGACATGAACCGCCTGCCCGACGCCTTGTTCGTGATCGACATCGGCCACGAAGACATTGCCGTGCAGGAAGCCAAGAAGCTGGGCATTCCGGTGATCGCCGTGGTCGACACCAACTACAACCCGGAACTGGTCGACTACGCCATCCCGGGCAACGATGACGCGATCCGCGCGATCCAGCTGTACGCCCGTGCCGCCGCCGACTCGATCCTCGAAGGCAAGGCTGCCGCGCCGGCCGCCGCCCAGGGCGACGCGAACGACTTCGTCGAACTGGACGAGGAAGGCAACCCGGTCGCCAAGATCGACCGCAAGCCGGCCCCGCGCCGCGACGCTGCCCCGCGCAAGAGCGCCCCGCGCCGCGACGGCGGCCGTGACGGCGGCCGCGGCCCGCGCAACGACGGCGCGCCTGCCGCCAAGTAAGCGCGACGACGGCGGCTCACCACCGCCGTCGCATCCGCACGCGATAACCGCGCGGTGACGCTCAGCCGTCACCGCGCATCCAAGCATTAGAGGACTACCGATGAGCAATATTTCCGCACAACTGGTCAAGGAGCTGCGCGAGCGGTCCGGCGCCGGCATGATGGAATGCAAGAAGGCGCTGGTCGAGAACAACGGCGACATCGACGCCGCGATGGAATGGCTGCGCAAGTCCGGCCTGGCCAAGGCTGACAAGAAGGCCAGCCGCATCGCCGCCGAAGGCCGCATCGTGGCCGCCCAGGGCGCCGGCAAGGCCGTGCTGGTCGAGATCAACTGCGAGACCGACTTCGTCGCCAAGGACGCCAGCTTCCTGAAGTTCACCGACACCGTCGCCGACGTCGCGCTGAACTCCGGCGCTGCCGACATCGACGCGCTGAAGGCTGCCGCCTATCCGGGCGCCGCCAGCGTGGAAGAAGCCGCCAAGGCGCTGATCGCCACCATCGGCGAGAAGATCGACGTGCGCCGCATGGCCCGCGTCGAGAGCGACGGCGTGATCGGCAGCTACATCCACGGCGGCCGTATCGGCGTGCTGGTGGCGCTCAAGGGCGGCTCCGAGGAGCTGGCCAAGGGCATCGCGATGCATGTGGCCGCCATGAACCCGGCGCACATCAAGCCTGAGGACGTTCCGGCCGAATTCATCGCCAAGGAAAAGGAAATCGCGCTGAGCCTGATGTCCGACAAGGAAAAGGCCAAGCCGGCCGAAATCCTCGAGAAGATCATCTCCGGCAAGATCCACAAGATCGTGTCCGAGGTCACCCTGCTCGGCCAGCCCTACGTGCTGGACACCAACGTGACGGTGGCCGAGGCCCTGAAGAAGGAGGGCGCCGACGTCGTCTCGGTGGCTCGTCTGGCCGTCGGCGAAGGCATCGAAAAGGTGGAAGAGGATTTCGCCGCCGAAGTGATGAAGCAGGCCGGCCTGAGGTAATAACGGGCAGACCGGCCATCCGTGGCCGGTCTGTTCAGAAAGGGCCGTGCTTCGAACAAAGGGCCGCGGGAAACCGCGGCCCTTTTTGTTTCCTCAGTTGCCGGAACCCTGGGGCGAGCCGTCCTCATTTCTCATTCCTTTCCACTCACTCCTCGTCCCAGGCCCCCGCTCTCCGCTACAATGCGCCGGTTTGCCCCACACAATCCGGAGAATCCATGAGCGACCAGCCCAAGTACCGCCGCATCCTGCTCAAGCTCTCCGGTGAAGCCCTGATGGGCGAGGCGGATTACGGCATCGACCCGAAGGTGATCGGCCGGCTCGCCGACGAGATCATCGAGGTGCAGAAGGCCGGCGTGCAGATCGGCATCGTGATCGGCGGCGGCAACATCTTCCGCGGCGCCGGCCTCGCCGCCGCTGGCATGGACCGGGTCACCGGCGATCACATGGGCATGCTGGCCACCGTGATGAACGCTCTGGCGATGCAGGACGCGATCGAGAAACGCGGCGGCTTTGCGCGCGTGACCAGCGCGATCCAGATCCATGACGTGGCCGAGGATTACATCCGTCGCCGCGCGATCCGCCACATCGAGAAGGGCCGCATCGTGCTGTTCGCCGCCGGCACCGGCAACCCGTTCTTCACCACCGATTCGGCCGCCGCGCTGCGCGCGGTGGAGATCGGCGCCGACCTGCTGCTGAAGGCGACCAAGGTCGACGGCGTGTACACCGCCGACCCGGCCAAGCACGCCAACGCCACCCGCTACGACCGGCTCGGCTACGACGACGTGATCGAGCGCAAGCTGGAGGTGATGGACACCGCCGCGATCGCGCTGTGCCGCGACCAGCAGATGCCGCTGCGCATCTACGACATGACCGCGCCCGGGAACCTGATGCGGATCATGCGCGGCGAGTCGATCGGCACCCTGGTCGACGGCGGCTGACCGCGCCGCAGCAAGCCCCGTTCCCTGCCACTGCTATAATCGAACGTTGCCAGATTCACCGGGAAGCGCCACATGCTCAATGACATCAAGAACGACGCCCAGACCCGCATGGGCAAGAGCATCGAATCACTCAAGCACGACCTCACCCGCATCCGTACCGGCCGCGCCAGCACGGCGCTGGTGGACGGCATCAAGGTCGCCTACTACGGCTCGGACATGCCGCTGACCCAGGTTGCCTCGGTGTCGTTGTCCGACTCGCGCACGATCATCATCACACCGTGGGAAAAGACCATGGTGGCGCCGATCGAGAAGGCGCTGATGGCCTCCGACCTGGGCATCACGCCGACCACTGCCGGCACCGTGATCCGCCTGAACATGCCCGCGCTCACCGAGGAGCGCCGCAAGGAACTGGCCAAGCACGTCGGCCACGAGGGTGAGAACGCCAAGATCGCGATCCGCAACGTGCGTCGCGACGCCCTGCAGCAGGTCAAGGATCTGCTCAAGGAAAAGCTCATTACCGAAGACGACGATCGCCGCATCGACGACGAGATCCAGAAGCTCACCGATCGCGCAGTGAAGGACGTCGACGCCGTGGTCAAGGCGAAGGAAGAGGAGCTGATGGCGCTCTAAGCGCCATCGTTTCCATCATGTCCGGCGCCGAGGCCGCCAAGGTTCCGCGCCATGTCGCCATCGTGATGGACGGCAACGGCCGCTGGGCCAAGGCCCGTCACCGTCCGCGCAGCTTCGGCCACAACGCCGGCCGCAAGGCCGTGCGCGAAGTGATCGAGGCCTGCCTGCGCGAGGGCGTGCAGGCACTGACCTTGTTCGCCTTCTCCAGCGAGAACTGGCAACGCCCGCAGGAAGAAGTCGGTGCGCTGATGGGCCTGTTCGTGCGCGCGCTGGACAAGGAAGTGGACGAACTGCACGGCCATGGCGTGCGCCTGCGCTTCATCGGCGATCTGGCCGCGTTCGACGAGGCGCTGCGCGAACGCATGCAGGCCGCGATGGTCCGCACCGCGGGCAACGACAAGCTGCAGGTGAACATCGCGGTGAGCTACGGCGGCCGCTGGGACATCGTGCAGGCCAGCCGCCAGGCCGCCGCCGCGGTGGCGCGCGGCGAGCTGCGCGTGGACGAGATCGACGAGACCCGGCTGGGCCAGTGGATGAGCCTGGCCGAACTGCCGCCGCTGGACCTGTTCATCCGCACCGGCGGCGAGTGCCGCATCAGCAACTTCCTGTTGTGGCAGGCCGCATACGCCGAACTGTACTTTACCGATACCTTGTGGCCCGATTTCGACCAGGCCTGCCTGCGTCGGGCCATCGAAGACTATGCCCGCCGGGAGCGCCGTTACGGCCGTACCGGCGAGCAGGTCGCCACCACCTCCTGAGGATTTCCATGCTGCTTCAGCGCATTCTCACCGCCCTGGTGCTCGCGCCGCTGGCGATCCTGATCATCCTGCTGCCGCCGACCGGCATCTTCGCGACCATCGTGGCGCTGGCGTTCCTGGCTGCCTGGTGGGAATGGGCCGAGCTGAGCGGCCTGAGCAGCCGCCTATGGCGCATCGCCCTGCTCGTCGTGACGGCGGCCGTGTTCGTCTTGCTGTGGCGCGCCCATGCCACGGTGCTGACCCCGCTGCTGCTGGCGGCCGGCATAGCCTGGTGGCTGCTGGCCTGCCTGTGGCTGCGCCACTTCGCGTTCGCCGCGGCGCCAACCCGCGAGAACCTCGCACTGAAGTTGCTCGCCGGCGCGTTCGTGATCTTCCCGACCTGGGTCGCCCTGGTCAGCATCCACGCGCGCGTGCCGCACGGTCACTGGTGGACCCTGCTGGCGCTGGTGATCGTGTGGGCGTCCGATATCGGCGCGTATTTCAGCGGGCGTACATTCGGCAAGCGCAAGCTGGCACCGCAGATCAGTCCCGGCAAGACCTGGGCCGGCGCGTACGGCGCGATGGTGGCCGGTGTGCTGGTCGCCGAGGCCGGCGGCTGGCTGCTCGGCGTGCGCGGTGCCGCGCTGCTGGCGCTGGCGTTGCTGGCCACGGTGACGGTGGCGGTGTCGATCGTCGGCGACCTGATCGAGAGCCTGATGAAGCGGCATGCCCAGGTGAAGGATTCGGGCACCATTTTTCCCGGCCACGGCGGCCTGATGGACCGGCTGGACAGCGTGTTCGCCGCGCTGCCGGTGTTCGCCGCCGGCCTGCTCCTGCTGGACATCTGAAGATGCGCAACATCGCCGTCCTCGGCGCCACCGGTTCGATCGGCGGCAATACGCTTGACGTCATCGCGCGCCACCCGGAGCGCTTTCGCGCCAGCGTGCTGACGGCGCATCGCCAGGTCGAGGCGCTGGTGGCCTTGTGCGCGCAGCATCGGCCGGACCTGGCGGTGATCGCCGACCCGGCGCTGGAAGCGGACCTGTCGCGCCGGCTGGCTGCCGCCGGCGTGCGCTGCGAAGTAGCCAGCGGCCACGCCGCGCTGACCGCAGCCGCCGCCGGCAACCTGTGCGACACCGTGGTCGCCGCCATCGTCGGCGCCGCCGGGCTGGAATCCACCCTGGCCGCCGCGCGCGCCGGCAAGCGCCTGCTGCTGGCGAACAAGGAATCCATCGTGATGGCCGGCCCGCTGCTGCTGGAAGCGGTCGCTGCCGGTGGCGGCGCGCTGATCCCGGTCGACTCCGAACACAACGCGATCTTCCAGTGCCTGCCGGGCGGACGCCCCGACCTGCACCGCAGCGGCGTGCGCCGGTTGATCCTGACCGCTTCCGGCGGCCCGTTCCGCGGGCGCACGCGCGCCGAGCTGGCCGACATCACGCCGGACCAGGCCTGCAAGCACCCGAACTGGGTGATGGGGCGCAAGATCTCGGTCGATTCGGCCACGCTGATGAACAAGGGCCTGGAGGTGATCGAGGCACATCACCTGTTCGGTGCGCCGGCCGAAGCGATCGACGTGGTAGTGCACCCGCAGAGCCTGGTGCATTCGATGGTGGAATACGTCGACGGCTCGGTGCTGGCCCAGCTCGGCAACCCGGACATGCGCACCGCGATCGCGCACGCGCTGGCGTGGCCGGAGCGGGTCGAGTCCGGCGTACCGTCGCTGGACCTGTCCGCCTGCGCTCCGCTGCAGTTCGAGCCGCCGGACCTGGTCACCTTCCGTTGCCTGGCGCTGGCGTTCCAGGCGCTGCGCGCCGGCGGCGATGCCCCGGCCGTGCTGAACGCCGCCAACGAAGTGGCGGTGGAAGCCTTTCTGGCCGGCGCGCTGCCGTTCCTGTCGATCGCCGACGTGGTCGAGGCCGTGCTTGCGGAACTGCCGGCGCAAGCCGTGGTCGATGTTGAAACCCTTTGTGAACGCGACCGCACGGCCCGGGAGGCGGCTCGCCGCGTTCTACGCAATGCTTGCTGATATTCTTGCTTCGATGACTTTTCGCCACGGTACTTGATGACTTCCTTCTTCGGCTCGGTGTTCTGGTTGCTGGTCACGCTCGGCGTGCTGGTGACCTTCCATGAATTCGGCCACTACTGGGTCGCGCGCCGCTGTGGGGTCAAGGTGCTGCGCTTCTCGGTCGGTTTCGGCAACGCGATCTGGAAGCGCGTCGGCCGCGACGGCACCGAGTACCAGATCGCCGCGATCCCGCTGGGCGGCTACGTCAAGATGCTGGACGCGCGCGAGGGCGAGGTCGATCCTGCCCTGCGCGAACAGGAGTTCACCGGCAAATCGGTGTGGAAGCGCATCGCCATCGTCGCCGCCGGACCGGGGTTCAACCTGATCTTCACCATCGTGGCGTTCTGGCTGATGTTCATGCTGGGCCGCCCCGACGTGGCACCGGTGGTGACCGCGGCGCCGCAGAGCCTCGCCGCCAGTGCCGGCATCCAGCCGGGCGACCGCATCCTCAGCATCGACGGCCGCGCCGTCACCACCTGGACCGATTCGATGGACGTGGTGGCCAACGCCCTGCTCGGGCGGGCGCCGCTGCCGCTCACCGTGCGCGGCCAGGATGGACGCTCGCGCGAGCTGGTGCTGCCGCTGGACGAATTGCCGCCGGGCCAGGATGTGGGCCAGTACCTGGGCAAGCTCGGCCTGACGCTGGCGCCGCCACCGGCGATTGCCGCCACCGTGATGCCCGGCCAGCCGGCCGCACTGGCCGGCATGCAGGGCGGCGATCGCATCGTCAGCGTCAACGGCCAGCCGGTAAGCGACTTCATCGCGTTCGGCAAGCTGGTGCAGGCCGAAGCCGTCAAGTCGCCCAAACTGGCGATCGGCATCGAACGCGCCGGCCGGCCGCAGCAACTCGGCGTCACCGCCAAGTGGGAATCGCTGGAAGGCCAGCCGCGGAAATGGGTGATGGGCGTCAGCGCCCCGGCGGCCGAAGCGGCCACCGTGAGCTATGGGCCGATCAAGGCGCTGGCCGCTTCGTTCAACACCACCTGGCGCAACACCACGCAGACCTTCAGCATGCTCGGCAAGATGCTGACCGGCGAGGCCTCGACCAGGAACCTCTCCGGCGTCATCGGCATCGCCGAAGTGGCGAATGCCTCGGCCAGCATGGGCCTGCCCTGGTTCCTGCAGTTCCTGGCGCTGGTGTCGCTGAGCCTGGCGATCCTCAACCTGCTGCCGATCCCGGTCCTGGATGGCGGACACCTGCTGTATTATCTTGTGGAGTTGATCAAGGGCAGCCCGGTCAGCGAGCAGGCGATGGTCGTGGGCCAGTACATCGGCCTGGCGTTGCTGTTCACCCTGATGGGGCTGGCGTTCTACAACGATATCCACCGCATGCTGCTGTCGTGATGCCGATGCCCGGCGACTGCAGCATGCCGACGACACGCCTGCCTGCGCCAGCCGCAGCATGGCGCGGCGGCGTGTCAAGCGATGCATTCCTCCCGCGGAATGCGCACTCTCTTTCGAGGCAGGGCCTGTCCCTGCCTCATGCGTTGATCGGGGCGGCCGCGCTGGCCGCCTCATCGAAATAACCCAACGGAATCGACGATGAAGCGTATCGCCGCGCTGATCCTGCTTGCCTCCCTCTCCGCCAATGCGTTCGCGTTCGACCCGTTCGTGGTGTCGGACATCCGCATCGACGGCCTCAGCCGGATTTCCGCCGGTACCGTGTACAACTACCTGCCGATCAACAAGGGCGACCAGTTGACCAACGACGGGGCCCAGCGGGCCATCCGCGCGCTGTACCGGACCAAGTTCTTCAGCGACGTCGAGTTCGACCGCGAAGGCAGCATCCTGGTGATCAAGGTGGTCGAACGGCCTTCGATCGCCAAGCTGACCCTGCGCGGCAACAAGGACATCAAGACCGACGACCTGAAGAAGGGCCTGAAGGAAATCGGCCTCACCGAAGGCGAGACCTTCGACCGCCTGGCGCTGGACAACGTGCAGCAGGAACTGATCCGGCAGTACTACAACCGCGGCAAGTACAACGTGTCGGTCGACCCGCACGTGACCCGGCTGGATCGCAACCGCGTCGCCGTCGAGATCGAGATCCGCGAGGGCAAGGCGGCCAAGATCAAGGAACTGAACATCCTCGGCAACCACGCGTTCACCGACAAGCAGATCCGCGACGGTTTCGAATCGGACACCACCAACTGGATGTCGTGGTATTCGAAGGACGACCAGTATTCACGCGAGAAGCTCTCCGGCGACCTGGAGAAGCTGCAGTCCTACTACATGGACCGCGGTTACGCCGATTTCGGCGTCGACTCCACCCAGGTGGCGATTGCGCCGGACAAGCGCGCGATGTACATCGACGCCAGCATCAAGGAAGGCGAGATCTACAAGGTCGCCGACGTCAAGCTGCTCGGCGACCTGATCCTGCCGGAAAAAACCATGCGCCAGCTGGTCTTCGTCAAGGCCGGCGAGACCTTCAACCGCGCCGCGGTCGAAGCCAGTACCAAGGCGATCAAGGCGGTGCTGGCCAATATCGGCTACGCCTATGCCAAGGTCACCCCGATCCCGAAGCTGGACAAGGAAAAGCGCACGGTCGACCTGACCCTGTACGTCGAACCCGGCCAGCGCGTGTACGTGCGGCGGGTGGTGTTCCAGGGCAATACGCGTACCGAAGACGGCGTGCTGCGCCGCGAGATGCGCCAGCTCGAGGGTTCCTGGTACTCGCAGGCGGCGATCGACCGCTCCAAGGTCCGCCTGCAGCGGCTGGGCTATTTCAAGACGGTCGACGTCGACAAGAAGCTGGTGCCGGGCACCCAGGACAAGGTCGACGTCACGGTCAAGGTGGAAGAGCAGTCCGCCGGCAGCATGCAATTCGGTATCGGCTATTCGCAGTACTCCGGCATCATCCTGAATGCCTCGGTGTCGCAGAACAACCTGTTCGGCAGCGGCGACAGCTTCTCGATCAGCGGTGAGCGCAGCAGCTACTACACCCGCCTCGGCCTCAACTACTACAACCCCTACCTGACCGACAGCGGCATCGGCATCGGCTACAGCGCCTCGTATTCGAAGACCGACTACGGCAACACCGATTTCGCGAACTACGCCACCAGCGCGAAGAGTTTCTCCACCTACCTGGGCATCCCGATCAGCGAGACGGACGGCCTGCGCGTGGGCCTGGGCATCAGCAGCAACAAGGTCAACCTGTTCCCGGGCTACAGCCCGCTGGTGTTGATCGACTACCAGAACGAGATCGGCAACAAGACCATCCACACCTGGACCGGCACGCTGGGCTGGAACCACGACACCCGCAACGGCTACTGGGCACCGACCCGCGGCGGCCTGCTCTCGGCCTCGACCGACGTCGCCCTGCCCGGCTCGACCGTGCAGTACTGGAAGCTCACCACCGAGGCGAACCACTACTGGCCGATCGGCAAGGGCTTCGTGCTGTACCTGGATGGCCAGGTCGGCTACGGCAAGACCTACGGCAAGAACGGCATCAGCGACGATGCCTACGATGCCCTGGCGGCGGCCAGCAAGGCCGACAACCCCAGCCAGAGTCACATCATCACCGACATGCGTCAGGACCTGCCGTTCTGGCAGAACTACTACGCCGGCGGCGTGCGCGACGTGCGCGGCTTCCAGGACAACACGCTGGGGCCGCGGGTCTGCATCGACGGCAGCGCTCCCAACGCCGGCGGCATGTGCAACAACGGTGCCTATTACGCGCAGCCCATCGGCGGCTCGTTCAAGGTGCTCGGCACCGCGCAGGTGTTCCTGCCGCTGCCGTTCCTGAAGGACGTCAACACCGCGCGCGTGTCCTGGTTCATGGACGTCGGCAACGTCTACAAGGACTACAAGAGTTTCGATGCTTCCGAGCTGCGTGCATCCACGGGCATCTCGCTGCAGTGGCAGGCGCCGATCGGCCCGCTGATCATCAGCCTCGCCGTGCCGTTCCGCTCGAAGGACGCGGACCGCCATTACGAGGAGCGCATCCAGTTCACCTTCGGCAGCCAGTTCTGACCTGATCCGGAGATCGGGGGACCGAAGAAAGCGCGGCCAGGCCGCGCTTTCTTTTGCCGGCCTGCTTCTGCCGGCTGGGCGCACTGCACGCCGCGGCGCCACCCCCTACAATGGCCGGCAGGTTCCGGAGCACGCATGAGCGCAATCAACTACACGGTGGCCGAGCTGGCCGAACGGTTCGGCCTCAGCTTCAGCGGCGATGGCGCGCGGGTCATCGACGGCGTCGGCACGCTCGCCGGCGCCGGCCCCAGCCAGCTGAGCTTCCTCTCCAACAGCAAGTACACCGCCCAGCTGGCCGCTGCTCGCGCCGGGGTGATCGTGCTGCGCGAGGAAAACCTCGCCGACTGCCCGACGGCGGCGCTAGTCGCGCGGGATCCGTATGTCGCCTATGCGCGCATCGCCGCACTGTTCGAACGGATGCCCGCCGCACCGGCGGGGATCCATCCCAGCGCCGTGGTCGCCACCGGGGCGCGGGTCAGCGCCAGCGCCAGCATCGGTCCGGGCTGCGTGATCGCGGACGGCGCGGTGATCGGCGACGGCGTCGTGCTCGGCCCGCACTGCATCATCGGCGAGGACTGCACGGTCGGCGCCGAGTCGCGGCTGGTGGCGCGTGTCACCCTGGTCACCCGGGTCACGCTCGGCCAGCGCGTGCTGGTGCATCCCGGCGCAGTGATCGGCTCGGACGGCTTCGGCCTTGCCTTCGACAAGGATCATTGGGTCAAGCTGCCGCAGCTCGGCGGCGTGCGCATCGGCGACGACTGCGAGATCGGCGCGAACACCACGATCGACCGCGGCGCGCTGGACGACACCGTGCTGGAAGAAGACGTGCGGCTGGACAACCAGATCCAGATCGCCCACAACGTGCACGTCGGCGCACACACCGCGATGGCCGGCTGCGCTGCGGTGGCCGGCAGCGCGAAAATCGGCCGCTACTGCATGATCGGCGGCAACGCCGGCGTGCTCGGTCATCTCGAGCTGGCCGACCGGGTTACCATTACCGCCAAGAGCCTGGTCACGCATTCGATCCGCGAGCCCGGCGAATATTCATCGGGCGTGCCGCTGCAGGACAACCGCCAGTGGCGGAAGAACGCGGCACGCTTCAAGCATCTGGACGAGTACGCGCGCCGGTTGTCGGCGCTGGAGAAGGACAGCAACAATGAGTGAGAAAAGCGACTTCATGGCACTGCCGATCAACGTGGAGCAGATCCAGGAACTGCTGCCGCACCGCTACCCGTTCCTGCTGGTGGACCGCGTGGTCGAGATCGTGCCCGACGTCAGCGTGGTCGCGCTGAAGAACGTGACCATCAACGAGCCGTTCTTTCAGGGCCACTTCCCCGGCCACCCGGTGATGCCCGGCGTGCTGATCATCGAGGCGATGGCGCAGGCCGCCGGCCTGCTGACCCAGCTGAGCCGCCGCTTCAAGGGTGACAAGGGCAGCCCGCTGTTCTACCTGGTCAAGGTCGACAACGCGCGCTTCAGCGCACCGGTGGTTCCCGGCGACCAGTTGCGCTTCGAAGTCAGCCAGAAGCGCCTGGTGCGCGGCATGGGCCTGTTCGTGGCACGCAGCCTGGTCGACGGCAAGGAAGTGGCCAGTTGTGAACTGATGTGCGCCGCGAGGGCCCACAAATGATCCATCCCACTGCGCTGATCGACCCTTCCGCCACCATCGGCGCCAACGTCAGCGTCGGCGCGTACAGCGTGATCGGCGCCGAGGTCGAGATCGGCGACGGCACGCAGATCGGTCCGCATGTGGTGATCGAAGGGCCCACGAAGATCGGCCGCGACAACCGCATCACCCAGTTCGCCTCGCTGGGCGGCGCGCCGCAAGACAAGAAGTGGAAAGACGAACGCACCGAACTGGTGATCGGCGACCGCAACCTGATCCGCGAATTCGCCACCATCAACCGCGGCACCGGCCATGGCGGCGGCGTCACCCGCATCGGCGACGACAACTGGGTGCTTGCCTACGTGCACGTGGCGCACGACTGCCAGATCGGCAACAACGTGGTGTTCTCCAACTACTCGGCGCTGGCCGGGCACGTCACCATCGGCGACTGGACGATCCTGTCCGGCTATTCGGGCGTGCACCAGTTCTGCAAGGTCGGCGCGCACGCGTTCATCGGCATGGGTTGCCTGGTCGGCCACGACGTGCCGCCATTCGTGATGATGGCGAACGAGCAGCAGGGCCGTCCGCGCGGCATCAACAGCGAGGGCCTGAAGCGCCGCGGCTTCGACGCCACGCGCATCGCCGCGATCAAGCGCGCCTACCGTACGCTGTACATGGCCGGCCTGCCGCTGCCCGAGGCGCGCGAAAAGCTGGTCGAGCAGGCGCGCGAAAGCGACGACGTGCGGGCCATGCTGGAATTCATCGACCACAGCGAGCGCGCGCTGGCGCGATAAGCGCATCGCGCTTATCGCGAAATCAAACACGCGCTCTGGCTTTCGCTTTACGAAGGAGACGAAATGCAAAACATCGACGTCTCCACGACTGCTCCCCTGATCGCCATCCTCGCCGGCGAAGACTCCGGCGACCAGCTCGGCGCCGACCTGATCGTCGCGCTGCGCCAGCGCTACCCGCAGGCGCGTTTCGTCGGCATCGGCGGCGCGCGCATGCAGCGCGAGGGCTTCGACTCCTGGTACGACATCCGCGAACTGTCGCTGTTCGGCTTCAGCGAGGTGATCCGCCACCTGCCCCGCCTGCTGCGGCTGCGCAAGGCGCTGGTCGCGCGCCTGCTGCGGGAGCGGCCGGCCGTGGTGGTCGGCATCGACGCGCCCGACTTCAACCTCGGCGTGGAGCAGCGCCTGAAACAGGCCGGCGTGCTGACCGTGCACTACGTCAGCCCGTCGGTCTGGGCCTGGCGCGAGAAGCGCGCGGAGAAGATCGGGCGCAGCGCCAGCCGCGTGCTGTGCCTGTTCCCGATGGAACCGGCGATCTACGCCAAGCATGGCGTCGACGCGCGTTTCGTCGGCCACCCGCTGGCCGACCGTTTCGCGCTGGTGTCCGACCGCGTCGGCGCGCGCGAAATCCTGCAGCTGCCGCAGCAGGCGCCGGTGCTCGCCGTGCTGCCCGGCAGCCGGCTGTCCGAAGTCGGCCGGCTGGGCCAAGCCTTCATCGACGCGGCGAACCGGGTGGCCGCCGCCGTGCCGGGACTGCGCGTGGTGATTCCGGCCGCCAACCCGCAGGTGCATGCCCGGCTCGGGGAACTGCTGGCCCGCGGACCGCAGGACGAAACCGCGCCGCTGCTTCTGGACGGCCACGCGCACGAGGCGATGCTGGCCGCCGACGTGGTGCTGCTGGCCTCCGGCACCGCCACCCTGGAAGCGATGCTGGCCAAGCGGCCGATGGTGGTGGGCTACCGCGTCGCGCCGCTGAGCTACCGCATCGCCCGCGCGCTGAAGATGCTGAAGACCGACGTCTACGCGCTGCCGAACATCCTGGCGCGTGCCGCCGGCCTCGGCGACGGCCTGCTGGTGCCCGAACTGATGCAGGACGACTGCACCGCCGAAAACCTGGCCGCCGCCACGCTCGCTCTGTTCAAGGACAGCGAGCGGCGCGGCGCGATCGTCGCCGCGTTCGAGCAACTGCACCAGGTCCTGCGCGGCGGCCTGGAAGGCCATGCGGGGGATCGGGCGGCAGCGGCGATTGCCGAGCTGATCGACGCGAGGCGCACCGATGGATGAGCGCCTGGAAAACACCTGCTGCCCCGAACCTTCCCTTCAGGAAGAGGAGCGGGCGAGCGCAAGGAGCATCTTCATTGCCGGCGTCGACGAGGCCGGCCGTGGCCCGCTGGCCGGCCCGCTGGCGGTGGCCGCGGTGATCCTCGATCCGGCCCGCCCGATCGTGGGGCTGAACGACTCCAAGCAGCTCAGCGAAGCGAAGCGCGAGGCGCTGTATCCGCTGATCATCGAGCGGGCGCTGGCGTACTGCATCGTGCTGATCGAGCGGGACGAGATCGACCGCCTGAATATCTTCCAGGCCACCATGGCCGGCATGAGCCGTGCCGTAGCCGGCCTCGTACCGGTCGCCCACGAGGCCCTGATCGACGGCAACCAATTGCCGAAAGACCTGCCCTGCCCGGGTCGCGCGATCGTCGGCGGCGACGCACTGGAACCGGCGATCAGCGCCGCGTCGATCCTGGCCAAGGTCAGCCGCGACCGCGTGATGGTCACGCTGGACGGCGTGCATCCCGGCTACGGCTTTGCCGCGCACAAAGGCTACGCGACCCCGGCGCACCTGGCTGCGCTGCAGCAGCTCGGGCCGTGCGCGCAACATCGCCGCAGCTTCGCGCCGGTACGCCTGCTGCTGGACCAGGCGCGATTGTTCTGACCCCATCGGCGCGGGGGTTCCCATGCTCGAACGGCCTGGTCGCGGGCCGGCTGAGATTGCTCCGTATAGCCCATTCGTCTATGCAACTTTTCCTCGCGCGGGCGCATCATTCACTACAGGAACCGCGATCAGCAGGGACGCGCCAGCAACACCGGCCTGTCGTCCAGACGAGACTCGCCGGGCACGGTCACAAGCGCACTCAAGCCCGCAGGAGTCGTGCCATGATGTCTCCACAGAACCGCCCGCCCGTACTACCCATGCAGACCATCCCGCCCATGCCGGAATCGGTCATCTTCGCGCCGGCCAGCATCGACGAGATCCTGCCCATGCATGTCGACTACAACCTGCATCCACTGCTGGTGCACAGCCTCGATCACTACGTGATCGTCGACGACAAGGGGGAGCGCTTTTATATCCGCTGACCGCACCGGCCAGGCCCGCGGCAGGCACTGACCGCAGCCCCTTTCTCCGCTCCAGGCATGTTGCTACGCTGGCGCCATCAATCGGGGGATGGATGACATGCGCAGGATCGGCGTCGCACTGTTGGGCCTCATGCTCTGCTTCGCCGCCAGGGCCGAAGTGAAACCCGGCGAAGCGCCGCCGGATGCCTTGGGCACGACCCAGCGCGGGCAAGAGGTGACCGTCTCGTCCCTGCACGGCAAGGTCGTGGTGGTCAGCTTCTGGGCCACCTGGTGCGGCTACTGCATGAAGGAGCTGCCGGTGCTGGCGGGCCTGCAGACGCTGGCCACCGAACGCGGCCTGCCCCTGCAGGTGGTCACCATCAACCACGAGGAAGATCGACAGACCTACGTGCGGACCGTTCGCGCCCTGCGCCCGCGCCTGCCCGGCCTGCTGATGACCTGGGACCGCGACGGCGCCCTCGGCAAGCCCTATGGCACCGACAAGGGCATCCCGGTCATGGTGATGCTGCATCGCGACGGCACCGTGGCCCATGTGCACGTGGGCTATGGCGAAGACATGCTGGACAGCCTGGTCGCCGAGATCAACGCACTTCTGTCCGAACCGGCACCGCCGGCAGTGGCCGCCGCGCCGGGTTGAGCGGGGCTTCCGGCGAGGCACCGCCGCGCTTCGCGCAAACCGCGCACAAGTCAATCTTGCCGCTGGGCAAGGCGCCGGGTAGCCTGCGGGGACTCACCGCGCAAGAACGCATGACCGTCCGCTATACCCACCTGCACCTGCACAGCGAATATTCGCTGGTCGATTCGACCATCCGCATCAAGGCGCTGGTCGCCGCCTGCGTGCGCGACGGCATCCCGGCGGTGGCGCTGACCGACGACAGCAACATGTTCGCGCTGGTGAAGTTCTACAAGGCCTGCAGCGCGGCCGGCATCAAGCCGATCGGCGGCTGCGACCTGTGGATTTCCGCGCCGGACGACCCGCGCCCGTGGCGGCTCACCTTGCTGTGCCAGGATCGCGACGGCTACCTCAACCTGTCGCGGCTGGTCTCGCGCGCGTGGCAGGAAGGCCAGCACGGCGGCCGCGCGCTGGTCGAGGCCGGCTGGCTGAGCGCCGACGCCAGCAACGGACTGATCGCCCTGCTCGGCCGTGAGAGCGAAATCGGCCGCATTGCGCTGAACCAGGGAGTCGCGGCCGCGCTGGCGAAACTGCGTCCACTGGCGCGGCTGTTCCCCGACCGGCTGTACCTGGAGCTGACCCGCTGCGGCCGCGACGGCGAGGAAAACTGGAATACCGCCGCGCTGGCGCTGGCCGCCGAACTCGGCCTGCCGGTGGTGGCCAGCAACGACGTGCGCTTCCTCAAGCAGGACGACTTCGGCGCGCACGAGGCGCGCGTGTGCATCAACCAGGGCCGCGTGCTGGCCGATCCGAAACGCCCGCGCGAGTACAGCGACCAGCAATACCTGAAGACGCCGGAGGAGATGGCCGCGCTGTTCACGGATCTGCCCGAGGCGCTGGAAAACACCGTCGAACTGGCGAAACGCTGCACCCTGGAACTGAAGTTCGGCACCTACTACCTGCCCGACTTCCCGGTGCCCGAAGGCCACGACCTCGCCAGCCACATCCGCGAGCTGTCGCGGCAAGGCCTCAAGGAACGCCTGGCCAGCGCGCCGCTGGCCGCCGACCACACGCTCGCCGACTACGAGGCGCGGCTGGAACGCGAGCTGGACGTCATCATCGAGATGGGCTTCCCCGGCTACTTCCTGATCGTGGCGGACTTCATCAACTGGGGCAAACAGAACGGCATTCCGGTCGGCCCCGGCCGCGGTTCCGGCGCCGGCTCGCTGGTCGCCTGGGCGCTGAAGATCACCGACCTCGACCCGCTGCAGTTCAACCTGCTGTTCGAACGCTTCCTCAACCCCGAACGCGTGTCGATGCCCGACTTCGACATCGACTTCTGCATGG
Organism: Rhodanobacter soli; assembly: GCF_040548735.1. Classification (NCBI taxonomy): domain Bacteria; kingdom Pseudomonadati; phylum Pseudomonadota; class Gammaproteobacteria; order Lysobacterales; family Rhodanobacteraceae; genus Rhodanobacter; species Rhodanobacter soli. The sequence continues at coordinate 789,166 of NZ_JBEPSD010000001.1, forward strand.
ACCGCCGCGACGAGGTGATCGACTACGTCGCGCGCAAGTACGGCCGTGACCGCGTCAGCCAGATCATCACCTACGGCTCGATGGCGGCCAAGGCGGTGCTGCGCGACTCCGGCCGCGTGCTCAGCATGGGCTACGGCCAGGTCGACAAGCTGGCGAAGATGGTGCCGCCACGCCCGCTCGACCTCACCTTGTCCGATGCGCTGGGCCGCTCGGAGAAGTCGAAGAAGGAACCCGATCGCGTCGTCAGGGAATTCTGCGAAGCCTACGAGCAGGATGAAGACGCCCACGCGCTGATCGACCTGGCGCTCAAGCTCGAGAACCTCACCCGAAACGCGGGCAAGCATGCCGGCGGCGTGGTGATCGCGCCGACCCCGCTCACCGACTTCGCGCCGCTGTACTGCGAAGCCGGCGGCGGCGGCGTGGTGACCCAGTACGACAAGGACGACGTCGAGGCGGTCGGCCTGGTCAAGTTCGACTTCCTCGGCCTGCGCACGCTGACCATCATCGACTGGGCGGTGAAGGCGATCAACGCGCGCCGCGCGAAAACCGGCGAAGCGCCGCTGGACATCTCGGCGCTGCCGCTGGACGACCCGGCGCCGTACGAGTTGCTGAAGAAGGCGCAGACCGTCGCCGTGTTCCAGCTCGAATCCTCTGGCATGCAGCGCATGCTGAAGGACGCCAAACCCGACCGCTTCGAAGACATCATCGCGCTGGTGGCGCTGTACCGCCCCGGCCCGATGGACCTGATCCCCAGCTTCGTGGCGCGCAAGCATGGCCGCGAGGAAGTGGAGTACCCCGATCCGCGCGTCGAGCCGATCCTGAAAGAGACCTACGGCATCATGGTCTACCAGGAGCAGGTGATGCAGATGGCGCAGATCGTGGGCGGCTACTCGCTCGGCGGCGCCGACCTGCTGCGCCGCGCGATGGGCAAGAAGAAGCTCGAGGAAATGGCGAAGGAGCGCGCCAAGTTCCGCGAGGGCGCGGCGAAGGACGGGCTCAGCGGCGAGAAGGCCGATTCCATCTTCGACCTGATGGAGAAATTCGCCGGCTACGGCTTCAACAAGTCGCACGCCGCCGCCTACGCGCTGGTCTCCTACCAGACCGCCTGGCTGAAGGCGCACTACCCGGCCGAGTTCATGGCCGCCACGATCTCCTCGGACATGGACAACACCGACAAGGTGGTGACCTTCCTCGACGAGTCGCAGGCGATCGGCATCACCGTGCAACCGCCGGACGTCAACGCCTCGGAATACATGTTCGTCGCGATCGAACCGAAAACGATTCAATACGGATTGGGCGCGATCAAGGGCGTCGGCCAGGGCGCCTGCGAATCCATCGTCGCCGAGCGCGCCAACGGCAAGTACACCGACCTGGCCGATTTCTGCCGCCGCGTCGATCCGACCCGGCTCAACCGCCGCGTGCTCGAAGCGCTGATCCTGTCCGGCGCGCTGGATGCACTGGCGGCGAATCGCGCCAGCCTGATGCTGCAGCTGCCCGATGCGATCAAGGCCGCCGAGCAGCACCTGCGCGACCGGCAGTCCGGCCAGAACGACATGTTCGGCGCCGCCATGGGCAGTGCCAGCGCCACGCCGGTGCTGGAGATCGAGCTGCCGACCGTGCCGGAATGGCCGCTGGAGCAGAAACTGCAGGGCGAGCGCGACACGCTCGGCCACTACCTGTCAGGCCATCCCACCGACCCGTGGAAGGACGAACTGGCGCAGCTGTCGACCTGCCCCCTGGGCGAGATCGTCGATCGCTACCAGCCGCCGAAGCCGCGCCGGAACGACAACGACGACGGCAACCGTTTCCGCCGCGGTCCCGACACGCCGTGGACCGTCGCCGGCATGGTCACCGCCGTGCGCAAGCGCGGCGACAGCGATGCGTTCGTGCGTCTGGAGGACGGCAGCGGCATCATCGAGGTGAGCTTCTTCGGCGAGCTGTACCAGCAGATGGCGCCGCTGCTGACCCGCGACGAGATGCTGGTCGTCGATGGCGGCCTGCGCATCGACGAATTCTCCGGCGGCGGCTTCCAGTTGCGCGCGCGCAGCGCCTGCTCACTGGCCGACGCCTGCCGCCGGCATGCGCGCCTGTTGCAGCTGAAGTTGAACGGCATCGGCCCGGGTTTCGTCGAACAATTGCAGCACGCACTCGCCGGCTACCGCGGCGGTCGCACCAGCGTGACGCTGCACGGTTATCGCAACCGCCACGCACAGGCCGATCTCGAGCTCGGCGAAGCCTGGCGCGTGGAAGCCATCCCCGAACTGCTGCGCACCGTACGCGCCCTGCCCGGCGTGCAAGCCGCACGCCTGCGCATCGTCAAGCAGCAGGATTGAGCGTCTGTGCTCCCTCCCCTGTTTGCAGGGGAGGGCTGGGGAGGGGTTCGCTCTTGATCTGAAAGTCAAAAGCTTTACCCCCACCCGACCTCCCCTGCAAACAGGGGGAGGAGTCAAAAAGCCTCACTTCCTGCCCCGCTCCAGCATCGCCTTCAGGTCGGCGAACGGATTGCCCGTCGCCGGTGGCGCCTCTTCGACAGCCATCACCCCGCCACGCACGTGGTCGATATGCCGCGAGTGCTCGTTGTCGTGGCAGTACACGCACAGCAGCTCCCAGTTGCTGCCGTCCGGCGGGTTGTCGTCGTGGTCGTGATTGCGGTGGTGCACGGTCAGTTCCTGCAGGTTCGCGCGGGTGAACTCGCGCGCGCAGCGGCCGCACACCCACGGGTACATCTTCAGCGCGCGCTCGCGGTAACCCAGCTCGCGCTGCTCGGCGTTGCGCCGGGCCTCGGCCACGATGCGGTCGAGCTTGGCGTTGTCAATGACGGGTTTGCTGGGCATGGCGCGGATCCGGCGAAAGCCAAGGGCTCGATGGGGCGGACGATAGCGCAATCGTCCGCCCTGCGGCAGGCAGGTGTCGACCGCATCACAGCCATACGGCGGCGTTCTCGCGTTTTCCTGCGGGACGGTATACTGAGCCGCTTCTGTGCCATGAATTGCAGCGAATGAACCCCAACTTCCTCGATTTCGAACAACCCATTGCCGAACTGGACGCGAAGATCGAAGAGCTTCGCCATGCCAGCAACGGGCAGGCGTTCAATATCGATGAGGAAGTCGGGCGCCTGCGCGAAAAGCTGAAGGTCAAGACCGCGGAAATCTTCCGCAACCTCAACTCGTGGCAGACCACCCAGTTGTCGCGCCACCCGGCGCGCCCGTACACGCTCGACTACATCGGCGTGATCTGCGAGGAATTCCACGAGCTGGCCGGCGACCGCATGTACGCCGAGGACGCGGCCATCGTCGGCGGCCTGGGCCGGATCAACGGCCGGCCGGTGGTGATCATCGGCCACCAGAAGGGCCGCGACACCAAGACCAAGGTGCGCCGCAACTTCGGCATGCCCCGCCCCGAGGGCTACCGCAAGGCGCTGCGCCTGATGAAGATGGCCGAGCGTTTCGGTCTGCCCCTGCTGACCCTGATCGACACTCCCGGGGCTTACCCCGGCGTCGGCGCCGAGGAGCGCGGCCAGAGCGAGGCGATCGCGCGCAACCTGCTGGAGATGGCCGAGCTGAAGGTGCCGATCATCTGCACCGTGATCGGCGAAGGCGGTTCCGGCGGCGCGCTGGCGATCGGCGTGGGCGATCGCACGCTGATGCTGCAGTACTCCACCTATTCGGTGATCTCGCCGGAAGGCTGCGCCTCGATCCTGTGGAAGAGTCCGGACAAGGTGAAGGACGCCGCCGAGGCGTTGGGCATGACCGCGCCGCGCCTGCTCGAACTCGGCCTGATCGACAAGGTCGTGCGCGAACCGCTGGGCGGCGCGCACCGCAACCCGCGCTCGATGGCGATCCGCCTGAAGGCGGTGCTGCTGAAGCAGCTCGACGAGCTCGAGGCGATGCCGCTCACCGATCTCCTCGAACAGCGCTACAAGCGCCTGCGCAGCTACGGCGCGTACCAGGAATAAGCGCCGCCGCCGCGCCCGTCACCCCGTCACCCGCTTGGCGCTACCATCGGCATCACCTCCATGCTGCCGGAATCCGTCATGGCCCACGACAAACTTGCGGTACTGATCGACGCCGACAACGCCCGTCCGGCAATCGTCGAAGGCCTGCTCGCCGAGATCGCGAAGTACGGCACCGCGCACGTCAAGCGCATCTACGGCGACTGGACCAAGCCCGATCTCAACGGCTGGAAGGAAGTGCTGCTGCGCCTCTCGATCCAGCCGATCCAGCAGTTCCGCTACACCGTCGGCAAGAACGCCACCGATTCGGCGATGATCATCGACGCGATGGACCTGCTCTACACCGAACGCTTCGACGGCTTCTGCATCGTTTCCAGCGACAGCGACTTCACCCGGCTCGCCTCGCGCATCCGCGAATCCGGGCTGACCGTCTACGGCTTCGGCGAACGCAAGACGCCGGAGCCGTTCCGTACCGCCTGCGACAAGTTCATCTATACCGAGGTGCTGGCCGGCGCATCGGCCAGCACCGCCGAAACCGAAGCCGCGCCCAAACAGCGCTCGGCGAAGGAACTTCGCGGCGATTCGCACCTGATGAACCTGCTGCGCAACGCGATCGAGGCCGCTTCCGACGAAACCGGCTGGGCCGGCCTGGGCGCGATCGGCAGCATCATCAACAAGCAGTCGCCCGACTTCGACTCGCGCAACTACGGCTACGCCAAGCTCAGCGGCCTGATCAAGGGCATCGGCCTGTTCGACACCGAGGAGCGCGTGATCGGCAACGGCAAACACATCTACGTGCGGCCCCGCGACGGCAAGAAGTGAGCGACGCGCTGCACCAGCACCTGCACGCCGCGTTGGCGGCAGCGCCGCCGGCGGCACTTTGCGTGGCCTTCAGCGGCGGCCCGGATTCCAGCGCCCTGCTGCATGCGCTGGCGCAGTTGCCCGAAGCGCGCGCGCGCGGGCTGCGCGCGCTGCATGTCGATCACGGCATGCACCCGGACAGTGCGGCCTGGGCCGCGCACTGCGAACGCTTCTGCGCCACACTGGACGTGCCGTGCGAGGTGTTGCGCGTGCAGGTCGACGGCGACACCGGCAGTGGCCTGGAAGCCGCCGCCCGCGATGCGCGCTACGCCGCACTGGCCACGCAGCTGCGCGACGGCGAATACCTGCTGCTCGGCCACCATCGTGACGACCAGGCCGAAACCGTGCTGTTGAAGCTGCTGCGCGGTGCCGGGCCGGAAGGGCTGGGTGGCATGCGTGCGCTGCGCCCGTTCGGCCGTGGCCAGCTGTGGCGGCCGTTGCTGGAGTTGTCGCGGCAGCAACTGCGCGATTACGCCGAGGCACGGCAGCTGGATTGCATCGACGATCCGTCCAACCGCGACACCCGCCTGGCGCGCAACCAGCTGCGCCACGAGATCCTGCCGCGACTGGCGCAGCACTGGCCGCAGGCGGTGGATTCGATCCTGCACAGCGCCGCACTGTGCCGCGCCGCCGCGGATGCGCTGCAGACGCAATGGCTGGCCGCATTCGATGCATTGCACGATCCCGCCAGCGGCAGCCTGGACGCCCATGGTTGGCTGGCGCTGGCCCCGGCATTGCGCGAGCCGTTGCTCGATCACTGGTTGCACGCACGCGGCCTGTCCGCCCCCACCAGCGCGCAGCGGCGGCAGATCGAACGCCAGTGCGGTGCGCGTGCGGGCCAGCTGCCGTGCATCCGCTGGACCGGCACCGAACTGCACATCTGGAAAGGCCGGCTGTGGGCCTTGCCACCCGAGCGCATCGTCGACGCCGACTGGCAGGTGCCCTGGCACGGCGAGCCGCTGGCGCTGCCCGACGGCGGCGAACTGCAACTGACCGTCGCCGGTACCCGCCTCGCCGGGCCGCTGCACGTACGCCTGCGTCGCGGCGGCGAACGCATCAAGCCCGATGGCGACGCGCATACGCGCGAACTGCGCGACCTGTTCCAGCAGGCGCACCTGCCGCCGTGGCAGCGCAACGCCTGCCCGCTGCTGTATGCCGACGACGAACTGGTCGCGGTGGCCGATCGCTGGATCAGCACCCGCGGCATCGCGATTTTCCGCCGCGCCGGCGCCCTGCCGCGCTGGCGTCCGGGGCGCTGATCCAGGTCACGCCTGGGGCTTTCCGCAGCCCGCGCAGATTGATTCCGGACGCCCGCTGCGCTAGCGTTGCGGGCCATGGCCAAGACCGCTCCCGCACCCGGCAAGACCCCGCCCGTCGCCGACTTCGAACACTCCCTCGACGAGCTGGAGCAACTGGTCGCAAAGATGGAAGGCGGCGACATGAGCCTGGACGAATCGCTGGCCTCGTTCGAGCGCGGCATCGGCCTGTTCCGTCATTGCCAGCAGTCGCTGGAGCAGGCCGAACTGCGTGTGCGCCTGCTGCTCGATCCCGATGCCCCCGACAGCGCCGAACCGTTTGAACCCGAACTCTGAACTTGGTCCCGCCCTGCAAGCGTTGATCCTCCGCGCCGAACAGGCGCTGGATCGCACCCTGCCGCCCGCCGAACAATCCCCCGCCGACCTGCACCGCGCGATGCGCTACGCCGTACTGGGCGGCGGCAAGCGGCTGCGCCCGCTGCTGGTCTACGCCGCCGCCTACGCGCTGGGCGAAGACGGGCCGCAGCTGGACGCCGCCGCCTGCGCGGTGGAGCTGATCCACGCCTACTCGCTGGTGCACGACGACCTGCCCGCGATGGACGACGACGCGCTGCGCCGCGGCCGCCCGACCTGCCACATCGTGTTCGGCGAGGCGATGGCGATCCTCGCCGGCGACGCGCTGCAAGCGCTGGCGTTCGAGATCCTCGCCGACGACACCTCGCGCCAGACCGACACCGCCACCGGCATGGCGATGCTGCGCACGCTGGGCCGCGCCTGCGGCGCCGAAGGCATGGCCGGCGGCCAGGCGCTGGACCTCGCAGCCGTCGGCCATCCGCTGACGCTGGGTGAACTGGAACACATGCATGCCTGCAAGACCGGCGCGCTGATCCGCGCCTCGGTGCAGTTGGGCGCACTCGCCGCCGGTGCCGACGGCGACACCCTGCAGGCGCTGGACCGCTACGCCCACGCGGTCGGCCTGGCGTTCCAGGTGCGCGACGACGTTCTCGACGTAGAAGGCGAATCGGCAGTGATCGGCAAGACCGCCGGCAAGGACGCCGCCGCCGCCAAGCCCACCTTTCCCTCGATCATCGGCCTCGATGCCTCGCGCGCCCGGCTGGCCGAACTGACCGACACCGCGCTGGCCGCGATAGCGCCACTGGGCGCACGCGCAACCCTGCTGGAAGAGCTGGCGCTGTACGCCGCCCACCGCCGCTATTGATCGAACCCCGCGCAATGAAAAGGGCGGCTTGCGCCGCCCCTCGTTGCATCACGCGAAGCATTGTTTCAGCTGACCAGCCGCAGCGTGAACGGATAGCGGTAGGTGGTGCCCTCGTTCGCCTTGATCGTGGCGATGATCACGAACACCAGCCAGCCGATCGCCAACACCGCCAGCAGCAGGAAGCCGATCAGGATGAAGCACAGGATCCAGCCCACGATGGCGGCGATCCCCACCGTGATGTTGAAGTTCAGCGCTTCCTTGCCCTGGTCGTTGACGAACGGCATGGTGTCTTTCTTGATCAGCCAGATCACCAGCGGCCCGATGATGCTGCCCAGCGGAATGATCACGCCGACCAGCGCGGACAGGTGCGCGAACATCGCCCACTGGCGCTCTTCGGCGGAAGGGGCCCCGGCCATGGGCGGCTCGTTCGGCGGGGGCGGAATGACGGACTCGGGTGGAACGCTCATGCGCATCTCCTTGTAGTCAGAACTTGCGTCGACGGCTCGCCGGCCGGTTGTGCCGATGCTAGCAAGGCTTGAGCCGCTTTGCCGCAGGAATCTGCGGCACGGGCCGCCAGCGCGAACCGGCCACTTTGCGACGGTTTGACCCGCATCGTCGGCGGGAGATGCCTGCGCCTCCCCTGCAAGCAGAGGAGGGAGTCATGCTTACTCGCCAGCGACCATCATCCGGTCGAGCAGAATCGAACCGGTGAGGATGTGCGAGCGCGGGTCGACATCCGTGCCCACCGCGACGACGCCGGCGAACATCTCGCGCAGGTTCGCCGCGATGGTGATCCCTTCCACCGGGTACGCAATCCGCCCGTTCTCGACCCAGAAGCCGGCCGCGCCGCGCGAATAGTCGCCGGTGACGGTGGACACGCCCTGCCCCATCACCTCGGTCACCAGCAAGCCGGTGCCCAGGCGTTGCAGCATGCCGTCGAAATCGCTGTGCTCGCGGTCGACCGCGCCCGGCTCCACGATCAGGTTGTGGATGCCGCCGGCATTGCCGGTCGATTCCAGCCCGAGCTTGCGCGCCGAGTAGCTGCCCAGCACGTAGCGCGCCAGCACGCCGCCTTCGATCAGCGCGCTGTCGCGGGTCGCCACGCCTTCGGCGTCGAAATTGCCGGAGCCCTGGCCGCGCGGCAGGTGCGGCCGCTCGTCGATATTCAGCCAGGCCGGCATCACCGGCTTGCCGACATGGTCGAGCAGGAAGCTGGCCTGGCGATACAACGCGCCGCCGCTGACCGCACCGAGCAGGTGGCCGATCAGCCCGCGCGCCAGTTCCGGCGCGAACAGCACCGGGCACTGCCGCGTCGACAGGCTGCGCGCGCCCATCCGCGCCAGCGTGCGTTCGGCCGCCTTGTCGCCGAGCGCCTGCGCGCTGATGAAATCGCCGGCGGCGCGCACGCTGTCGTACCAGTAATCGCGCTGCATGCCGTCCTCGTCGCCGGCGATCAGCGCCAGCGACAGCGAGTGCCGGGTGCCGCGCTCGCGCCCCACGAAACCGTGCGAATTCGCGTATACCGACAGCCCCTGCCCGGCCTGCACGCTGGCGCCGTCGGAATTGCTGATGCCGGCGTGCGCGCGGCCAGCCGTCTCGATGGCGATGCCCAGCTCGATCGCGCGCGCGGTGTCGATGTCCCACGGATGCCACAGGTCAAGGTCAGGGAACGAGGTGGCCATGCGCGCCGCATCGGCCAGCCCTGCGGCCGGGTCGGCTTCGGTGTAGCGCGCGATCGCGCAGGCCTGGTCCAGCGTGGCCTGGATCGAATCGGGGTTGAGGTCGGCCGTGCTGGCCGAGCCCTTGCGCTGGCCGAAGTACACGGTGAGCCCGAAACCGCGGTCGCGGGTGTGCTCCACCGTCTCCACCTCGCCCAGGCGCACGTTCACGCTCAGTCCGGTGTCGATACTGGCGGCCACCTCGGCCTGGCTGGCGCCGGCGGCGCGGGCGCGGCGGATCACGTCCTCGGCCAGCTCCGCCAGCCGGTCGAGTTCGGACTCACTACGATCCGGCAGGTTGCGGTCCTGGCTGATGGCAACTTCGCTCACGTTTGGGCTTTCCTGGAGATTAGGCGGGTAGAATAAGCGGTTCGCGACCGCTGGCCCCAAAACGTGGGGGCGCGGCGGCGGAATGAAAAGAGCTGCGGAGAACGCCCATGCAACCCACCGCCGGCATCTATCGTCACTACAAGGGTCAGCGCTACCGCGTGCTGGGCACCGCACACCACAGCGAAACGATGGAACCGCTGGTGGTCTACCAGGCGCTCTACGGCGATCACGGCCTGTGGGTGCGCCCCGCCGCGATGTTCAGCGAAACCATCGAACTGGACGGCGAACCGATCGCCCGCTTCGCGCTGGAACAAGCCGAACTGGATCCGGCCGAACCAGGCCCGACCGGGCTGGCCAGCAACGACCCGCACGCCTGATCCACCCGCTTTTCTTCTGGAATGACCCCGTGAGCCCGAGCCGCAGCCGCAACCAGACCGAACTCGACGAAGAAGACTACGGTCCCAGCCGCACCCAGCAGCGTCGCGAAGCCCTGGCCATCCTGACCCTGGCCGGCCAGCTGACCGAGCTGCAGCCGAGCCGGCTGGCCAAGCTGGCGCTGCCGGACGACGTGCGCCGCGAAATCGACATCACCCGCCGCATGACCGCACACGGCGCGAAGAAACGCCAGCTCGCCTTCCTCGCCAAGGTGATGCGCCGCTACGGCGAAGAAGACTTCGCCGCCGTGCGCGCCGAACTCGGCGAGAACCGCGAGAAGCAGCGCCAGGAAACCGCGGCGATGCATCGCCTCGAAGCGATGCGCGACCGCCTGCTCGCCGAGGACGAAGCCGCCCTGTCCGAGCTGATCGCCGAGCATCCGCAGGTCGACCGCCAGCACCTGCGTTCGCTGGTGCGCCAGGCGCGCATCGAGAAGGACACGCCGAACAAGCCGCCGCGAGCGTATCGGGAGATCTTCCAGTTGTTGAAGGATCTGCAGACGGGCGATTCGGCCGAGGACTGAGCGATCCGCGGCACCTAGTGCGACGCGCACATGCAGGAGCGCACCTTGTGCGCGATGCCTTTGCTCGCACGAGCGAAGGCCTGCAGCCCTTCCAGAATCGTCATTCCAACGAAGATTGCATCAGCCCCCATCGTCATTCCGGCGAAGGCCGGAATCGCTTCTGCACTTCTGCGCCCTGGCACTTCGGGGAACCTCGAATAACCCCCGAAGCCGTCATTCCCGCGAAAGCGGGAATCCATTTTGATCCTGCGGAACAGCAACTTGGATTCCCGCTTTCGCGGGAATGACGAATAAAAGAGGGTTATTCGAGGTTTCTTCGGCTGCGCACGGCTGCACCCGTGCGCAGGTAGCGTATTCTTCCGAATGAAAGGGGGCCACCATGCAACTTCACTGGAACAAGATCAGAGATCGATCGCCATGCTTTTCGCACGAGCGTAAACACGTATCACCCGGCAACACCACGTCAGAGGCCGCGCAACGCTGCGTCACTGCGAGAACGCCCAAATGATGTACACGCTCATTCCGCTTCTTTCGATAATCCTTCCGATACTCGTTGCCATCGCGATAGTGTTTCTGATCCGCTTCTGGCAGATGCGCGACGGCCGACGCTCACCGCTGACCGACAAATTGCATCATGGCCCGGGAGAGCAACTGCGTCGCGAACTGGAGAAATCCAGCGAAGGCATCGATGAAGCGCTTATGACCATATCTTTTATCGGGCCATTCCTCATCTGCGCCTGGGCGTTGCCACAACTCGATTGGTCGAAGATCAAATTTGGCCTCGGCGAATGGATACTGAGCATCTTCTTCGTGGGAATGTTGGCCTGGGCAATCCGCAAGGTCACGCGATTGGTCGCCAAACGCCAAGACTGCGTGAGGGCCTGGATGCCGAACTGATGACCGCACAGCTTCTGATACCGCTTGCTTCCAAAGGCTGCCAAGTCTTCCATGACATCCCAGCCGACGGTTTCAACCTCGACCATGTCGTGATCGGCCCACACGCGGTCTATATGGTCGAAACCAAGTCACGCAGAAAGCCCGGCAAGGGAAAACAAAGTGCAAACGTTGAGTACGACGGCAAAGCGCTCCGCTTCCCCGATCACGTAACCAGCAAGCCCGTGGATCAGGCTCGCCACGAAGCGCGCTGGCTGGCAGAGTTCCTCCGCGGGGCAGCAGGCGAAAATGTACTCGTCATACCGGTGGTGGCATTGCCGGGCTGGTATGTCAATTCCGGCCGGAACGCCCATCTGTCCGACGTCATCGTTCTCAACCCGAAGATGCACGGCACTTTCACCAGCAAGCGCAGCGATACACCACTCAGCGATTCGTTGCGTAACCGAATTGTATATGCGCTGGTGCAGCGCTATCCGGCGTTGCCCTGAGTCTGAGCGAGGAATGACGGAGGAGCAGTTTGAACGGCCCGAGAATCATCCAACCGGCCGCATCAGCAATGTTTTCTGGCGCCTTTCCGCCACACCTTTCCTCCCTCGACTTCGGGTGCCGACCGTCTGTCTATACTTGAGCATCCGTTGAGGAAGCAAATCACATGGCTAGAGGTGATGACTGGTCGCGGGTGGAGGTGGAGGCCTGCGTTGCTTCATATCTCATGATGCTGGCGCTGGAACTCAACGGTCAGCGCTACAACAAAACCGAGCACGCTGAAGCGCTGATGCGGAAGCTTGATGGCCGCAATCGGGGATCGGTCGAGTTCAAACACTGCAACATCAGCGCCGTCCTGCTCGCATTGGGGTATCCGAGCATCAATGGCTACAAGCCTCGTTCCAATTACCAGTCCGAACTGCTGGACGTGGTGGAATCGCAGTTGGAAGGGAACACCGTCATCGACACGGCCGCCCAAGCTGCCGTCGAGCGCCCGGCCATCGAGATCGCCGTTAACGAATCCATGTCAGTCTGGGTACCTGCACCGAAGCCCGCGAAGGTGCGTGAAACCGCTTCTGAATACGCACCTCGGTTCTCGCCTGTCCGGCGCGACTATCTCGCCCGTGAGGCTCGCAACCGCTCGCTTGGTCGCGCAGGCGAGTTGTTCGTGCTCGAACTGGAATCACGCAGATTGCATGGCGAAGGCAAAAAGGCATTGAGCGAGCGTGTCGAGCATGTTGCCGCAAGCCAAGGCGACGGTTTGGGTTACGACATCCTGTCTTTTGAAAGCAATGGTCGCGAGCGCCTGATCGAGGTCAAGACGACCGCGTTCGGTGAGCTGACGCCGTTTTATGTCAGCCGCAACGAGATCGCCCGCTCCAACGCGGACGCGGACAAATACCGTCTGTACAGGATCTTCGACTTTCGCGATAAGCCGAGGGTCTTCCAGCTACCAGGATCGATAGATGGTCATTGCACGCTCGATCCCGTGACATATCTGGCGCGTTTCACTGCCTAATCAGACTCTGGCTGGCGGAGAAAGCTTTTCGCTGTAGATATGTAAAGCATCGCGCATCGGGTGCGGGCCAGTGCCACGGTAAGGCGAAGTCGACAGAACGCGCAGCAATTGCACATGAGCCACATACAACGCGGGCGCCCACCTCTCGGCGGACGCCCACGCGGCGCATCGCGGAAGTTACAGCCCCGCGTTCAACGCACTCACGATGCCGCTGCCGAATCCGCTGGCGTAGTCCCAGCCGACCGTCGCGGTCTCGCCGCCATTGCTGCCGGAGGTGATGTCGTGATAGCTGGCGGTGGACACGCTGTACAGGTGCGGCCCGGCGAAGCCCAGCGTCGGGTGCGCCGCGAGCATGCGGGCCCAGATGGCGGCGAACAGCGGCGCCGCCAGGCTGGTGCCGCCGTACTGCGCGTTGCTGCCGTTGACGATGATGATGGCGCCCGAGTTCGGGTCGGCATCGAAGGCCACGTCGGCCACGTCGCGGGTGGTGCCGCCGCCCTGGGTCTGCCAACTCGGCTTGGGCTCCACCGTGCTCGGGCTGCCGCCGGCCTTGCTCCACAGCGTCTCGCTGACCCAGCTGTTGGATGTGCCGGTGCTCAGCGATGTGCCGCTGACGGCGATGACGTAGGGCGAGCTGGCCGGGTAGCTCGGCGTGGTGCCGCCGGGCGCCTTGGTGCATTCGTTGGAACCGGAATCGCCGGTGGAGATGGAGAACGTCTGCCCCTGCGCCACGCCCAGCGCGAAGATCTGGTCGTCGGCCGCCATCGAGCCGTCCTGGTAGGCGCTGGTTTCGCATTCGCCGAGCGACACGTTGATGACTTGCGCCTGGTTGTCGCTGACCACCTGGTTGAACGCCGCGGTGAGCGCGCTGTTGGTCAGCGAATTGGCCGCGTAGAAGATCAGCTTGCCGACGCCGCCGGACATGCCGACGATGTCCTGGCTGTCCAGATCCCACTCGGGCGTGCCGCTGGTGTCGGTGCCCGGCGTGCCCACCGTCACCACCTGCGTGTTCACCGCCGGCAGGCCGTTGCTGCTGGTGAACTGATTGAGATCCTTCAGCGGCTGGGTCATGTTGCCGTCGCTGATGATGCCCACGGTGATGGTGGAGGCGGCCGGGGTGCTGCCCGCGTTGTAGATGGCCGGGAACGTGGTCGGGTTGTGGCCGACCAGGGTAACGCCACCGCCGCCGCCCGGCTTGCCCTTCTCCACGCGCCCCTGCGTCGAGGCCGCGACGATCATGGTGTGCGGATGCGTCACCGTCTGCAGGCCGCTCACCGACAGCACGGCATCGGCCAGCGCCGCCGGCACCCTGGCGTCGTCGATGTTGGCGTATGCCGCGTGGCCGCTGGCGTCGGAGGCCTTGACGAAGCGCGTGCCGAACGCGGTCCGCGCGTTGCCGGCGGTACCGTCGGCGGAAACCAGCAAGCGGTTGGCGGAGACGCTGACGTTGGTGAAGCCGGCCCGGCTCAGGTAATCGGCTACGGCCTGCGCCTGCGCCTGGCTCGGCAGGAAATTCTTTGCCACATCGCCCGCCTGCAGCTTGGCGCGGAACAGCGGGCTGGCGGGGTTGTGCGCAGCGGCGATGAAGTCGTCGAGCGCGCCCTTGTTCTGGATCTTCAACGCCACTTGCACGTGCAGCGGCATGTCGAATGCCACCAGGTCACTCATGTTCACCGACGCGGCCGGCACGTGGGCGTGCGTGGCCGTCGTCTTCCAGGTTGCGTCGACACCGGCCGCCGATGCGACCGTGGACGCCAGCGCCCAGATTGCCCCCATCGCCAGACACAGCGAAGTCTTCTTCATCTGCATGGTTCATCCCCGAAATTGATGATGTAAACAGAAAAATCCCGGCCACCAACGGACCGGGATCGCACGACGTGGCCTTGGTCCCCCCGGACACATGCTCGGCCTCGCCAGCCCCTGACGCTAACATGTCATGGCACCAAATGAAGCAGCAGGATGAAAATAAGTGATTGATTCGTAAGACATTACGAAAACCGCAGGAAGTCGCGCACCCCGCGCGGCAAGCGCCGGCGCGGCTCCTCGCACGTGTGCCCGCCGCGCACGCGGCGCTCCTGCTGGCAGCTTCAAGGGCAGCGAAGTTCTTCGTTCCGGATGCAGCCGAAGGCCGCCGCACTCGCGCCGTGTCGCCGCACGTGCCTGCGATTTCACCCGGGGGTGTACATGATTTGCCTGGCGGCCGCGGGTTGGCGGCGCGCGGCAGGCGAACGGGCGCGACGCCGAGCGTCAGGACGCGGTGCCGCCCACCGTCATCGCGTCGATCTTCAGTGTCGGTTGGCCCACGCCGACGGGCACGCTCTGCCCGTCCTTGCCGCAGACGCCCACGCCTTCATCCAGCGCGAGGTCGTTGCCGATCATCGAGACGCGGTTGAGCACCTCGGGGCCGGAGCCGATCAGCGTGGCGCCCTTCACCGGGCGGGTGATTTTCCCGTCCTCGATCAGGTAGGCCTCGGAGGCGGAGAAGGTGAACTTGCCGTTGGTGATGTCGACCTGGCCGCCGCCGAAGTTCGGCGCGTACAGGCCCTTCTTCACCGAGCGGATGATCTCGGCCGGATCGTGCGAACCGGCCCGCATGTAGGTGTTGGTCATGCGCGGCATCGGCAGCGCAGTGAACGATTCGCGGCGGCCGTTGCCGGTGGGCGCCATGCCCATCAGGCGCGCGTTGAGCTTGTCCTGCATATAGCCTTTCAGAATGCCATCCTCGATCAGGGTGGTGCATTCGGTCGGGGTGCCTTCGTCGTCGATGCTGAGCGAGCCGCGGCGGCCGGCCAGGGTGCCGTCGTCGACGATGGTGACGCCCTTCGCCGCCACGCGCTGGCCGATGCGGCCGGAGAATGCGGAACTGCCCTTGCGGTTGAAGTCGCCTTCCAGGCCGTGGCCGATCGCTTCGTGCAGCAGCACGCCGGGCCAGCCTGGGCCGAGCACCACGGTCATCTGGCCGGCCGGCGCGTCGACCGAATCCAGGTTCACCAGCGCCTGGCGCACCGCCTCGTCGGCGAACGCCAGCGCGCGGCCGTTCTCGATCAGTTCGCGGTAGCCGTAGCGGCCGCCGCCGCCGGAATAACCCTGTTCGCGCCGGCCGTTCTGCTCGGCGATCACCTGGATGTTGATGCGCACCAGCGGGCGCACGTCGGCGGCCAGGGTGCCGTCGGAGGCGGCGATCAGGATGGTGTCCATGGTCGCGGCGAGGCTGACGATGACCTGCTTGATGCGCGGGTCGCGCGCACGCGCGTACGCGTCGACCTCGCGCAGCAGCGCGATCTTGTCCGGGTTCGGCAGGCTCTCGACCGGGTCGATCGCCGGGTACAGCTGGCGCGCACCGTTCAGCGCCAGCGGCTTGCCGGCGCCGCGCCCGTCGTGCGCGATCGCGCGTGCCGCCTTCGACGCTTCCAGCAGCTGCGGTAGCACGATCTCGTCGGAATAGGCGAAGCCGGTCTTCTCGCCGCTGATCGCGCGCACACCCACGCCTTGCTCGATCGAGTGGCTGCCGTCCTTGACGATGCCCTCCTCCAGCGTCCACGACTCGCTGCGCGAATGCTGGAAGTACAGGTCGGCAGCGTCGATCGACGGGCCCATCAGCTGGGTGAAGACACGGTCGAGGTCGCCGGTGGCGATGCCGCCGGGGGACAACAGCTTGCTTTCGGCGAGGGCGATCAGTGAATCCATGGAGTCGGTTCGTTGGCGGTCGGTGCGGAACTATCCCACATGGGGCTGGCGCCGGCGCCTTTAAAGCCTTCGCGCCGGTCCGCTACCATGCCGGAGGCGCCGGCCGGCGCCCAACGTGAAGGATCACCTGTGAGCGAACATTCGAAGCGCGAAGCCGCTCGCGACGTCATCGAGCGGGCCGTGCAACCGGTACGGGAAACCCGCGAGCTACTGCATCGCGACGGCGAGCTGAAGCCGGGCCTGGGCAGGATCAGCGGCGTGATCGCGCTGTCGCTGGGCTTCCTGTGCCTGCTGGCGGTGCTCGCGTTCCACTTCCCGCAATACCTGACCACGCCGGACCTGCGCCACAAGTATTCGGTCGACGTGCTGCGCCAGCTGCTGCTGGTCGCGCTGCTGGTGGCGGGTGGCATGTCGCTGGGCAACCTGATCCTGAACCGCCAGCGCAACCTCAACCTCGTGGCGTTCTTGCTGGTGATCGCGGCCACCGCGCTGGGCGGCTCGCGCGTGCCGGTGGGCGAGTTTCCCGACCATACGCCATACCTCGGGCTGGACTGGTTCATCCTGGACCTGCTCGGTTCCACGCTGATCTTCGTGGTGATCGAGAAGCTGTTTCCGTTGTACCGGGGCCAGGCGATCTTCCGCAAGGAATGGCAGACCGACCTGAAGCATTTCGCGGTGAACCATTTCATCGTGGGGCTGGCGCTGCTCACGGTGAACTTCCTGCTGCACCACCTGTTCGGCTGGCTGGTCAGCAGCAACTTCCAGCAGACCGTACGCGACATTCCATTCCTGCCGCAGCTGCTGCTGTGCGTGCTGGTGGCCGACCTGGCGCAATACTGGACGCATCGCGCGTATCACGAGGTGCCGTTCCTGTGGCGCTTCCATGCGGTGCACCACAGCGTGAAGACGATGGACTGGCTGGCCGGCTCGCGCCAGCACATGCTGGAGCTGATCGCCACCCGTGTCTGCGTGCTGGCACCGCTGTACATCCTCGGTTTCAGCGAGGCGGTGATGAACGGCTACATCCTGATCGTGGGCTTCCAGGCAGTGTTCAACCACGCCAACGTGCACCTGCCGTGGGGACCGCTGAAGTACCTGATCGTGACGCCGGACTTCCACCATTGGCACCACGCCTCCGACGACGAGGCGATCGACCGCAACTACGCCGCGCACTATGCGTTCATCGACTACCTGTTCGGCACCGCGGTGAAGTCGACGAAGAAATTTCCGGAGCGCTACGGCGTGGTCGGCGACTACATGCCCGTCGGTTTCGTCCGGCAGCAGCTGTTTCCGTTCCGCGGCAGCAAGGCACCCGCCGAATCGCCGGAATGACCGCGCCGGTCAGCGCTGGACCGAGCCGGCCCTGGCCGGCGACGCGGCGCTGCCCGAGGCGGCCGGCAGACCGGGCACCTGCAGCGGCACGCTGCCGGCGGCAGGGACGTTGCCGACGGGATTGAGCAACGGCGCACTCGGCGGCGTGGCGCCGCGCTTCTCCACCAAGGTCATCACCGGGTTGTCCCAGCTGCCGGTGACCCGGTAGCGGGCACTGGCGGCCTGGTTCAGGCCCTTGCCGAGCAGGCCCTGCACGGCGAAGCCGGCCGCTGCGCCGATCGGGCCGCCGACCACCGCGCCGACCAGCGGCAGGCTGTTGCCGACATGCGGCACCACCAGCATCTGCTGGTCGTAGTCCTTCGCGCGCAGGCCGGTGCGGCCGGTGACGCTGATGTTTGCCGCCGAGCCGGCGATCACCAGGTTGTCGGTGGTGGCGTTGCCATTGGCCAGCTTGAAGTCGCCGGTGATCGAGTCGAACGCCAGCCCCTTGCCGAACACGTCGCCGAAATCCAGGGTGAGGCGGCGCGGCAGTTCGGTCAGCGAGACCAGGCCGAGCAACCGCCCCACGCCGGGCGACGCCGCCTCGGGAATGCGGCCGTCGTTGACCTGGATGCTGAGCGTGCCGTCCATGGTGGCCAGCGACAGTCCGCTGGGCGCACCGGGCCAGCTGGCGTCGAGCTGGTCGCGCGTCTTGCCGCCGTTGACCAGCCCGTCGAAACCGAGCGCGCCCAGCATCGCGCCGAGATCCTCGGCCGCGAAGTTGATCCGCATGTGGGTACGGCTGCTGCTGGCGTTGCCGTTCCAGTCGCCGCTGGCGTTGATCTGCACGCGGCTGGACAGCGCACGCAGTTGCTCGATGTGCAGGCCGTCCGCCGTCGGCCAGGTTTCCAGGCGCGCTTCGCCGAGCTTCGCGTCGCCCATGCGCAGATCACCCACCCACACGTGGAACGGCGGCAGCGCCGCCGGGTTGATCCCGGTGTTGGCCGGATCGCGCGCCGGCACCGCCGGTGTCGCGGCTGCCGGCACCGCGGCGCCGGCAGCGGCTTTCGCCGGGTGGCTGGCGGCTTCGGCGGTGGGATCCTTCGGCCAGTACAGCCGCTTCAGCCGCGCAGTGACGCCGCGCTTGTCCAGTTCCTTCGTCGGCATGCTGTAGTTGCCGAGCATCGCCGGGCCATCCACGTCCACGCTGAGCACGTCCGGCTGCAGCGTGGCATGCAGCTTCAGCGCGCCCAGCTCGCGGCCGAACCATTCGGCCTGGTCGGTGCTGACGTCGAGGCTCTCCAGCCCCGGCCCGCCGCTGCCGCTGCCGGCCACCGCGCGCTGTACCCAGCCGGTGACGTCGAGCCGGCTGGCGTGGCCGCGGATGCGCAGGTCGCGATCCGGCAAGGTTTCGGGCATCTGGCCGCCGAACGCCAGGGTGCCCGCCAACGGCCGCTGCCCACCGTCGGCCAGGCGCAGGTAGCCGCGCATCGCATCGCCCAGGCTGATCCGCAGCGCGCTGCCGCTGACCGGCAGGCTCATGGTCAGGTGCAGCGGCAGGCTGGTGCTGGCCGGCTTGTGCAGCGGCGCCGGCAGGTCCAGCGCGATCCCGTCCAGCGACGAATCCACGCTGAGGGTCTGCGCCAGCGCATCGCTGCCCGGCACATGCGTGATGGCAAAGCCGATGTCGAACGCGCTGCGTCCGTCGGCCAGTTGGCCGATCCATCCCAGCGACGGATAGTCCTGCACCAGCTCGGCCATGCGGTAGTTGCCGCGCAGCTGCGCCGACAGCACGGTGGCCGGGTCGCGGTTGGCCGCCGCGATCGCCAGTTGCAGGGTCGACGGCTGGCCGCGGAAACCGGCGTCCAGCGGGCCGGCCTGCATGCCGTGCGCATCGAATTTCAGCGGGCCGTTGAGCTTGTCCAGCTGGAGGTTCCATTCCGGCGCGCTGAGGTCGGCGTCCTTCAGCTGGGCCTGGCCGTCCAGCTGTGGCTCCCCGCCCGCCTTCAGCGGCAGCGCCAGGTGGAAGTCGAACGTGCCGCTGCCGCCCAGCTTCAGCTTGGCCAGGGTGTCGGCCTCGCGGCTGCCGATCGGGCTCTTGCGCACGAATTCCATCAGGCTGGCGCCGCTGCCGCTGCCCTGCACGTTGAGGTCGAGCAGCGCGTCGTGGAAGTCCGGGATCACGGCGACCGCCCGCTCCGCCTTCACCCCGAGCGAGTGCCCGTCGCTGGCTTCGACCAGCATGCCGTTGTTGATGAAGTTGGCCACCGCGCTGACACCTTCGGCGCGCGGCCAGCCCTTGCCGTAGTCGAGGGTGAGGTCGCTGATCACCGCGCGCGCCTCGAAGCGCCCTTCGTTGTGCCGGAACGGCCAGTCGCGCAGGTCGCCGCGCACCAGCACCTGCGCTTCGTCGAGGCGGCCCGCCTGCAGGCCGCGATCGAGCCAGGCGATGGTACCGGGCGACATCGACCCCAGCGGCCAGAACAGCTTGGCGGCAGCCACCTCGGCATGATCCAGCTTCGCGTACATGTCCATGAACGGGGCGCCGCCCTGCGCCGGCAGGACCAGCTCGCCGCGGGCCTGGCCGGCATAGCCGGCGCCGGCGAAATCCAGCGCGTCGACGCCGATGTGCCAGTCGCCGTCCTGCGGCCAGAACGCCAGCGTGCCGGCCAGCGTCGACATCACGAACGGCTCGCGGAACTCATGCGGAAAACTCAGCGTGGTGGCCTGCGCCGGCAATTCCAGCGACAGCGCCTCGGCATCGCCGCGCAACTCGCCGTGCAGGCTGCTCACGCCCGGCAGCTTGCCCACCGGGTCGATGCCCAGGCCATTGAACGCCAGGTCGACCGAATGCAGTCCCTCGGCATGATTCCAGTGCAACGCGAGCCGGTCCAGTTCGCCGCGCGGATGGCCGCTGCCCAGCCACTGAGCCAGTGCCGGCTTCAGCGCCGGCTTCAGGGCGAGCCACGGCAGCAGCGGCGCCAGCTGCAGCTTGCGCGCGGCGACGTCCACGCTGGCATTGTCGGTGCCGGGCTGGTGCAGGCCCAGCACCAGCGCGCTACCGTCGTCGCCGGCCCAGCGCACGTCGTAGCCATCACCCTCGCCGACATGGCGCACGCCGGCCAACCCATGCAGCGACGCCACGCTGGCCCTGCCGCCGGCGGGCGCGATCACCGCCAGCGTATCCAGGTCGAAACGGATCAGGCTGCGGCTCAGCCGGCCCTTGCGCCAGTCGAGCCACGCGCTCAGCTGGCCGCGGCCGTGGTCGACCGTGTAGCCGCCCATATCAATGCCGTCCAGCAACGGCTTCAGTTCGGTGCCATCGACGCTGGCCCATACCTGACCCGTGCTGCCGTCGTCGCGGAAGCGGCCGGCGGTGCGCACCGCCGCGCTCACGCCGTCGCGCCGCAGCACGCCGCCGAAGCGGATATGGTTGCCCTGGTGGCTCAGCCGCAGCTGTTTCGAGAGCAGCGTGTAGTGCTTGTCCAGGGTGGCGTCGGTGACCACCACGCGCAGGTCCTCCAACCACAGGTCCGCCGACAACCGGCCCAGCGACAGCGGCTGCCGGCCGCTGCCGCCGGCCACGCCGATGCCGTTGACGTGCCAGCCGTGGGCGTCGTGCAGCAGGTCCAGTTGCAGGTTGCGCACGTGCAGGTTGAGCAGGTGCCGCGACGGCAGCAGCCAGCCGCCGAAGTCGAGCTTCAGTTCCGATTCGGGCAGCTGCAGCACGGCGCCGCTCTCGCCGGCCGCCCCGATGGTCACCCCGTGCATCACGAACTCCGGGCCGGAGCCGGTCCAGCGCCCCTCCATCGAGGCAAAGCTGACCGGGCGCTGCAGCCGCGCACTGAGTTGTGCGGCCACCCAGTCCGGGTGCCGCGCCAGCAGCGGCAGCAGCAACTGGGCCAGCGCCGCGACGACGGCAAGCAGGATCAGCGCGACCCCGGCGGTCCAGCCCGACGCGCGGGCGCAACGATGCAGCCGTCGCTGCCACAACGCGTTCACGCGCGGCGATCCCACGCGGAGTTGTAGCGGCCGGTTTTACAGTAAGACGACATCAAACTGTTCCTGCGAATAATGCTCTTCGGCCTGGAAGCGTATGCTCTTGGAGATGAACTCTTCCAGTTCGGCCACCGCGCTGGATTCTTCTTCCAGGATCCGGTTCACCACGGCGGGGTTCGCCATCACCAGCAGCTTCTGCGCGTTGAACTGGCGCACCGCGCGGGTGATCTCGCGGAAGATCTCGTAGGTCACCGTTTCGGCGGTCTTCAGCACGCCGCGGCCGTTGCAGGTGGGGCACGGCTCGCACAGCTGGCGGGCCAGGCTCTCGGTGGTGCGCTTGCGGGTCATCTCGACCAGGCCCAGCGCCGACATCGGGTACACCGTGGTCTTGGCGTGGTCGCGTGCCAGTCCCTTGCCGAGCATGCGCAACACCTGGCGCTTGTGCTCCTCATCGCTCATGTCGATGAAGTCGATGATGATGATGCCACCCAGATTGCGCAGGCGCAGCTGGCGCGCCGCCGCCTGCGCCGCCTCGAGGTTGGTGCGGTAGACGGTTTCCTCCAGGTTGCGCGTGCCCAGGTAGGCGCCGGTATTGACGTCGATCGTGGTCATCGCCTCGGTCTGATCGACGATCAGGTAGCCGCCGGACTTCAGCGGCACCTCCTTCTTCAGCGCGCGCTGCATCTCGTCCTCGACGCCGTACAGGTCGAAGATCGGCCGCTCGCCGTCGTAGTGCTCGATGCGGTCGTCCAGGTTCGGCATGAACTTGTGCACGAACTTGACCACCTTCTCGAACGTGGCGTGCGAATCCACCCGCACCTTCTCGATGTCCTCGTTGAGCATGTCGCGCAGGCTGCGCAGCGGCAGCGACAATTCCTCGTACACGCGCTCGCCGACCCTGGCCTTGGCGATGTTCTCCTGCACCACCCGCCACACCTTGCTCAGATAAGTCACGTCGAACGCCAGCGACTCGGCGCTCTGGCCCTCGGCATTGGTGCGCACGATGTAGCCCAGCGGGGTGTCGCCGATCAGCGGAGTCAGCACGTCGCGCAGCCGCTGGCGTTCGGTCTCGTCCTCGATCCGCGCGGAAATGCCCAGGGTCCGGGCATACGGCAGCAGCACCAGGTAGCGCGAGGGAATCGACAGGTGCGCCGACAGCCGCGCGCCCTTGGTGCTGATCGGGTCCTTCACCACCTGCACCACGATTTCCTGGCCTTCGTGCACCAGTTCGCTGATCGAGGGCACGTGGCCATTGCCGTTGCCGTTCGATTCGGCGCCTTCGGGCGGCAGCGGGCGCACGATGTCCGAGGCGTGCAGGAACGCCGCGCGCTCCAGCCCGATCTCCACGAACACCGCCTGCATGCCCGGCATCACCCGCTGCACGCGGCCCTTGTAGATATTCCCGACATAGCCGCGCCGGGATGCCCGCTCGACGTGCACCTCCTGCAACATGCCGTTCTCGACCACCCCGACCCGCGTCTCGCGCGGGGTCACGTTGATCAGGATTTCTTCGCTCACCGCATACTCCCCCGGACAGATGATCTTTATAGCGGTGCGGCCACGGACTGTCGATGAACCACGGCATGGAATCCGCATTACCGGGCCGGATAACGCAAAATGGACACTGGCGTGCGGCGTGCCGCCGCCCGACGAATCACCCTGGAGCTGAACGCATGACGACGCCCACGACGACGCCGACCCTGCTGGCCTGGAGCGGGGGCAAGGACTGCCTGTTGGCCTTGCAGCGGCTGCTGGCCGATCCGCTATGGCAGGTGGTCGGCCTGCTCACCACGGTCAACCGCAATTACCAGCGCGTGGCCATGCACGGCACGCCGCGCGAGGTGCTGCAGGCACAGGCCGCCGCGCTGGGCCTGCCGCTGCTGGAGGTGATGCTGGACTGGCCCGGCAGCAACGAGGCCTACGAGGCGGCCCATACGCAGGCGCTGGTCGAGGCGCGCATGCGCTGGCCGGGGATCCGCCACTGCGCGTTCGGCGACCTGTTCCTGGAGGACGTGCGCGACTACCGCGTGCGCCAGCTCGGCCGCGAGAACTGGCGCGCGGTGTTCCCGCTGTGGGGCGAGGACACCGCCGCGCTGGCGCGCCGCTTCGTCGGCGAAGGCCATCGCGCGGTGCTGTGCTGTGTGGACACCCAGCAGCTCGACGCGGAGTTTTGCGGCCGCGACTACGATGCCGCCCTGCTCGACGCGCTGCCGGCCGGCGTCGACCCCTGCGGCGAGCGCGGCGAATTCCACACGCTGAGCTACGCCGGGCCGCTGTTCCGCCGGCCGCTCAAGTTGCGCCGCGGCGAATCGGTGCTGCGCGACGGGCGTTTCCAGTTCACCGATTTCCTGCTGGACGCGCATGCCGCGGCGGACTGAGCGCCACATTCTGCCCGACCTGCTGCAGCCCGGGCTGGCGCTGGTGTTCTGCGGCACCGCCGCGGGTAGGCGCTCGGCGGCCGAGCGCGCCTACTACGCCCATCCCGGCAACCTGTTCTGGCGCGCGCTGTTCGAGGCCGGGCTGACCCCGCGCCTGCTGATGCCGGCGGAATTCCCGCAACTGCCCCGCTACGGCATCGGCCTCACCGACCTGGCCAAGCGCCACGCCGGCAACGACGACGAGCTGCCGCGCGACGCGTTCGACGCGCCCGCGTTGATCGCCAAGATCGAGCGCCATGCCCCGCGCCTGCTCGCCTTCACCAGCAAGAACGCGGCTCGCGCCGCGCTCGGTCACGCGGTCGGCTACGGGCTGCTGGACGAAACCATCGGCGGCACGCGGCTGTTCGTGCTGCCGTCGCCCTCCGGCCAGGCGCGCGGCCACTGGGACCTGGCGCCGTGGCTGGCATTGAGCGAGCTGTACCGCGCCATCCACGCCGCCCGGTAGGGCCAGCGGCTTCACTCGACCGGCGTGTGCCGGTATTTGCTGACACCCTCGGCGCGCACGATCGAGGCCTGGTTCGACCACGTGCGCCGGATGTAGGTGACCACCGCCGCGACCTCGCCGTCACTCAGCTGCTGCGCGAACGGCGGCATCGAGTACGGTCGCTGGTTCGCCGCGGTGACCGGCGCGAAGCCGCCGAGCAGGACCATGCGGGTCGCGTTGATGCCGGTCGGTTCGGTCACCGAGGAATTGCCGTCCAGCGGCGGATAGACTCCCGCAACGCCCTCGCCGCGCTTGCCATGGCACTCGGCGCAGTGTTTCGCGTAAACCTTCCCGCCCTGTTCGGTCAGCGCCCTGGTGTCGAACGGCGAACTCGGCTCGGCCAGAGGAGTCCTCGGCGGCAGCGACTGCAGATAGGTGGCGATCGCGCGCAGGTCGGCGTCGCTCATGTGCTGTGTGCTGTCCGACACCACCGTGGCCATCGGGCCGAACGCCGTGCCCCTGGCGGACTGGCCGGTCTTCAGCAGGTCGACGATGTCCTGCGCGCTCCAGCCCTCCAGGCCACCGTTCTTCCGGGTGCTCAGGTCGGGCGCGTACCAGTTCTGCATCGGGATCTGGCCGCCGGTGAGGTGCACGTCCTGCGGCGTACCGCCGAGCGAGTCGCGCGCCGCATGGCATTCGTTGCAGTGGCCCAGGCCCTGCACCAGGTAGGCACCGCGGTTCCACTCGGCCGACTGCGCCGGATCAGGCTTGAACTCGCCTTCGCGGAAGTACAGCGTGCGCCAGGCCTTCAGGCTGTTGCGCACGCTGTATGGGAACGCCAGCGCCGGCGCGACGGCCGGCTGGTGCACCGGCGCCAGCGACTGCAAGTAGGCGAAGATCGCCAGCGCATCGTCGTGACTGACCTTGGTGTACGAGGTGTAGGAAAATGCCGGATACAGCAATTCGCCATGACGGCCCTTGCCGCTGTGCAGCGCCTGCCAGAAGTCCTCGAAGCTCCAGTCGCCCAGGCCGGTCTCGCGATCGGGCGTGATGTTGGGCACCGGGATATCGCCGAACGGCGTGGGCAGTGCACGCCCGCCGGCGTAGCGTGCACCGCCCTGCGCGGTGTGGCAGCCGGCGCAGTCGCCGATGGTGGCCAGGTATTCGCCCTTCGCGATCAGCACCGGATCGCGCAAGGCGGTCGCCGCGACCTTGCTCGCGGCCTGCGGCGTCGGCCGGCTGCCGCCGCCGAACAACACCCAACCCAGCGCCAGCACCAGCAGCAGCGCGATCAGCAGCAACAGCCAACGCAGCCATTTCATGACGGGTCTCCTGTCGCGCCCAGTACGCCGCACGGCATGGGCGGCGTCACCGAGCCCACCGGTTGCGCATGCGTATCGGCCGGCAACTCGCGGCTGGCCAGCGCCGCCGCCACCGCGGTGATGTCCGACTCACTCAGCCGATTCGCCACCGTCGCCATGCAGTCGGGCGCCACCGTGGCTCGGGTATGCGTACGCCAGGAACCCAATTGCGCGCTGATGTAGTCGTACGGCAGGCCGACCAGGCCCGGCGTGGACGGCTGCACCCCGGTCAGCTGGCTGCCGTGGCAGCTGGCGCAGGCCGGAATCTTGCGCACCGGGTCACCCTTGCTGACCAGTTGCTCGCCACGTTGCAGCGCTGCTGCAGACACCGGCGGCAACGGCGAACGGCTGTACGGCACCTGCTGCGCGGCGAAGTATTCGGCGATCTCCCGCATGTACGCGGGCGGCAACTGGCGCACGGTGTATTCCATCGGCGCGTACTTGCGCAGGCCGTTCTGGAAATCCTGCATCTGGCGCGCCAGATAGGCTGCCGGCTTGCCGGCGAGGCGCGGAAAATAACCGCTGCCGGGCGTGCCTTCGCCATGCACGCCATGGCAGGCGGTACAGGCGGCGATGCGCTGCTGCAAGGTGTCGGGGATCGCGGGGGCGGTCGTCGGAGTATCGGCAGCGTGGCTGGCGGTGCCGCACAACAGGGCGACCGCGAACAGGAAGGCGACACCGAACGGCTTGGCATGACGCAGGCTGGCGTTCGTATTCATCCGGCGATTGTACGCCCGCGACCGCAGCACCCATGCCGGACCGGCGCTAAGCTGGCGCGACGCGACAACATGCCGCATTCGCCGAAACCGGGGGTTACCGTGAACCGTTCAGCCGTCCATCTCGCCGCACTCGTCACTGCCTTGCTTGCCGGTCCTGCGCTGGCCGCCGAGACCACGCCACCAAGTGTCGCCTACGCGTCCATCGGCCAGCTGCAGCAGCGCATGGACGCCGGCACGCTGGACAGCCGCCAGCTGACGCAGGAGTTGCTCGAACGCATCCAGCGGATCGATCGTTCCGGCCCGACCCTGCGCGCGGTGATCGAGACGAATCCCGACGCGCTGCAGCTGGCCGGCACGCTCGACGACGCACGCGGCAGCGCCAAGGCGCGTGGCCCGCTGTACGGCATCCCGGTGCTGCTTAAGGACAACATCGACACCGGCGACCGCATGCTCACCACCGCCGGTTCGCTGGCGCTGGCCGATGCGCCGGCGCCGCGCGACGCGGGACTGGTCGAACGGCTGCGCAAGGCCGGTGCGCTGGTTCTGGGCAAGACCAACCTCAGCGAATGGGCCAACTTCCGCTCCAACCACGCCAGCAGCGGGTGGAGCGGGCGCGGCGGGCAAACGAAGAATCCCTACGTGCTCGACCGCAACCCCTGCGGCTCCAGCGCCGGCTCCGCCGCCGCGGTAGCGGCAGGCCTGGCCACGGTGGCGATCGGCAGCGAGACCGACGGTTCGATCATCTGCCCCGCCGCGATGAACGGCATCGTCGGCATCAAGCCCTCCCTGGGCCTGGTCAGCCGCAGCGGCATCGTGCCGATCAGTCACAGCCAGGACACCGCCGGCCCGATGGCGCGCAATGTGGCCGATGCCGCCGCCCTGCTCAGCGTGATCGCCGGCAGCGACCCGCGTGACCCGGCCACCGCCGAAGCGGACAGGCACGCCACCGACTACACGAAGTTCCTCGACCCCAACGGACTGAAGGGCAAACGCATCGGCGTGGTACGCCAGCTCGCCGGCGCCGAACCGAACGCCGACCGCGTGCTCGAGCAGTCGATCGCGCTGATGAAGGCGCAAGGCGCGATCATCGTCGATCCGGTCGTGCTGCCGCACCTGGCCGAACTCGGCAAGCCGGAGATCACCGTGTTGCTGTACGACTTCAAGCACGACATCAACGCCTACCTGGCCAGCCGCAGCGGCCTCAAGGTGAAGACGCTGGCCGACCTGATCGCGTTCAACCAGGCGCATGCCGGCGAAGAGATGCCCTGGTTCGGCCAGGAGCTGTTCGAGCAGGCCGAAAAGAAGGGACCGCTCAGCGACAAGGCGTACACGGAGGCGCTGGCGCAGGCGAAGCGGCTGTCCGGTCCGCAGGGCATCGATGCTGCGTTGAAGGCACAGCACCTGGACGCCTTGCTGGCGCCGTCGTGGGGGCCGGCCTTCATGACCGACCCGGTGCTCGGCGACCACATCGTCAGCGGCGACCCTACCGTGGGCGGCGCCTCGCAGCCGGCGGCCGTGGCCGGCTATCCCTCGATCACCGTGCCGGCCGGTTTCGCCCACGGCCTGCCGGTCGGCATCGTGCTGTTCGGCGCGAAGTGGAGCGAGCCGACGCTGATCTCGATCGCCTACGGTTTCGAGCAACACGCGAAGGCATGGCAGCCGCCGCAGTTTCTCGACACGGTCGGCGGCAGGCCCGTGGCAGCCACTCGCTGAGGCTCCAGCAAAAAGGCGGCCAATGGCCGCCTTTTCATTGCGCGTTCGCAGGATCCGGCGTGATCAAACCCGGCCGCTGGCCGACTTGCGCACGATCAGCATCGCCAGCTCCAGCGACTGTTCGTAGTTCAGGCGCGGATCGACCATCGACTTGTAGGCGCGGTCGAGGTCGCTCTCGGACAAGTCGCGGGCGCCGCCCATGCATTCGGTGACATCCTCGCCGGTGAGTTCCAGGTGCACGCCGCCGAGCCGGGTGCCCGCCGCCGCATGGATGTCGAACGCCTGTTCCAGCTCGCCGCGGATGTTGTCGAAGCGACGGGTCTTGTGGCCGTTCGAGGTGCTTTCGGTGTTGCCGTGCATCGGATCGGCCACCCACAGCACACGCCGGCCCTCGCGCTTCACCGCCTCCAGCAGCGGCGGCAACGCGGCAGCGATCTTCGCATGGCCCATGCGGTGGATCAGGGTCAGCCGGCCCGGCTCGTCATCCGGGTTCAGCGCATCGATCAGCGGCAGGAGTTGCGCGGGTGTCACCGAGGGGCCCACTTTCACCGCGACCGGATTGCGGATGCCGCGGAAATACTCCACGTGGGCACCGTCCAGCGCCGCGGTGCGCATGCCGATCCACGGGAAGTGGGTGGACAGGTTGAACCAGCCGGGATGGCGCGGCACCTGGCGGGTCAGCGCCTGCTCGTAGTGCAGCAGCAGCGCCTCGTGCGAGGTGAAGAAATCCACCTTGGAGAACCCGGCGATCGGGCCGGCCAGTGTTTCCATGAAGCGCAGCGAGTCGCCGATGCCCGCGACCATCTGGCGGTACTCGGCGGCCAGCGGCGAGTGCTCGACCCAGGCCAGGTCCCAGTATTCCGGGTGATGCAGGTCGGCGAAGCCGCCGTCGATCAGCGCGCGCACGAAGTTCATCGTCAGCGCGGAATGCGCATGCGCCTGGATCAGCCGTTGCGGATCGGGACGACGTGCCTCGGCGGTGAACGCCGGGCTGTTGACCACGTCGCCACGAAAGCTCGGCAGGGTCACGCCATCGCGGGTCTCGGTGTCGGTCGAGCGCGGTTTCGCATACTGCCCGGCGAAACGGCCCACCCGCAGCACCGGCTTCTTCAGCCCGTGCACCAGCACCAGGCTCATCTGCAGCAGCACCTTCAGCCGGTTGGAGATCACCGGGCTGGTGCAGTCGGCGAAGCTTTCCGCGCAGTCGCCGCCTTGCAGCAGGAAACGCCCGCCTTCCTGCGCCTCGGCCAACGCCTGCTTCAACGCCAGCACCTCCCACGAGGTTACCAGCGGCGGCAACTGCGCAAGATGCACGCCGGCCCGGGCCAGCTCGGCCGCATCGTCGTAATGCGGCTGCTGCAGCGCCACGCGCTGCTGCCAGGAATCCGGGGTCCAGTCACGGGGCGTGAACACGTTCGGCGCAGCAGGATTCATCGCACAGCCTTGGCAATACTCACTTCGATGCAGCCCGGCGCCGCGCGGCCAAGACCGCCAACGCACCCAGCGCGATGAACCACAGCAGGCTCCAGGCCGGCATCGGCAGGCCGAGGATCGGCTCGACCTTGGCGCATTCGCCGGAGCCGGTGAATACCAGCTTCAGCAGCTTCGACAGCGGAAACGCATCCAGCATGTAGCCCAGCCCGGGACCACAGGAAGGCACCTGGTCGGCCGGCAGGCTCTGCAGCCACAGGTGGCGGCCGGCGGTGACGATGCCGCCCACGGCCCCCGCCAGCACCAACCCCGCGTAGGCCCAGCGGCCGTTGCCGCGCGGCGCATGCAGCCCGCCCAGCAGGAAGAACAGCGCCATGAACAGGAACGCGATGCGCTGGAAGACGCACAGCGGGCACGGCGTCATGCCCAGCCCGTATTCGGCATACAGCGCAAAGCCGAGCAGGCCTGCGCAGATCAGGAAACCGACGAGAAAACTGACACGGTACGACCAGCGGAATGGATTCATGGCGGATTGTTGCGTTGCGGAACAATGACCTTACCTGTTCGCCGGGGCGCTGTCAGCAGGCTTGCAGCCTCCCGGGGAAAATATCCGGCTCCTTGAGGCCCACATGCACGAAACCCGGCAGGTCGCCCGGCCGGGTTTCGTGTTTGGACGTCTGAACGCCGGCCTGAACGGCCACGCCGATCGGCTTACTCGGCGTCGACAGCTTCGACCTGCGGGCGACCGACCAGCTCGACATACGCCATCGGCGCATTGTCGCCCGGGCGGAAGCCGCACTTCAGGATGCGCAGGTAGCCGCCGGGGCGCTCCTTGTAGCGCGGGCCCAGCTCGACGAACAGCTTGCCGACCGCTTCCTTGTCGCGCAGGCGCGAGAAGGCGAGGCGGCGGTTGGCCACGCCGTCGGTCTTGGCCAGCGTGATCAGCGGCTCGGCCACGCGGCGAAGTTCCTTCGCCTTGGGCAGGGTGGTGCGGATCAGCTCGTGCTTGATCAGCGAAGACGCCATGTTCTTGAACATGGCTTCGCGGTGCGAACTGGTACGGTTGAGTTTGCGTCCGGATTTTTGGTGGCGCATGGCTAGTTCTCTATCTGTTGTTATGAAAAGCCGGCGCTCAGGTCCGGCTTCCCGCGGTTACCCGCTATTACGAGCCCTCTAAAAACGGGCTCTTATGAGAAGTGCGGCCATGGATGGCCGCTTCTGGCGCCTGGCGAGAGAGCTAAGCCCAAACTCGCCAGTTCGCCGGCAACACTGCGATCATGGACGATCGCAAAAATGACTCATCAACCCAGCTGCATGCCGTGGGACAGGCCCGGCGGCGGCCAGTTCTCGAGCTTCATGCCCAGTGCGAGACCACGACCGCCCAGCACGTCCTTGATTTCGGTCAGCGACTTCTTGCCCAGGTTCGGGGTCTTCAGCAGCTCGACCTCGGTCTTCTGCACCAGGTCGCCGATGTAGTAGATGCTCTCGGCCTTCAGGCAGTTTGCCGAACGCACGGTGAGCTCCAGATCGTCGATCGGACGCAGCAGCAACGGATCGAAACCGCTCTTCTCCGCCTTGTCGGTGGCGCTCTCGCGACGCGAGAAGTCGCCGAACACCGACAGCTGGTCGTTGATGATCTCGGCGGCCTTGCGGACCGCGTCTTCAGCGCCGATCGTGCCGTTGGTCTCGATGTCCAGCACCAGCTTGTCGAGGTTGGTGCGCTGCTCGACGCGAGCGGCGTCCACTTCGTAGGCCACACGCAGCACCGGCGCGAACGACGCGTCCAGCTGCAGGCGGCCGATCGGACGTGCCTCGTCATCCGGATGCTGGCGCGTGCTGGCCGGCTGGTAGCCGACGCCGCGACGCACCTTCAAACGCATGTTGAGTGCGATGTCCTTGGTCAGGTGGCAGATCACGTGCTCGGGGTTGATGATCTCCACCGAGTGGTCGACGACGATGTCACCGGCCGTGACCACGCCCTTGCCCTTCTTGGACAGGGTCAGGGTGACTTCATCACCCGTATGCTGACGAATCGCCACGTCCTTGAGGTTGAGCAGGACTTCGATGACGTCCTCCTGCAGGCCTTCCAGGGTGGTGTATTCGTGCAGCACGCCATCGATTTCGACCTCGACGATGGCACTGCCAGGGATCGAGGAGAGCAGCACGCGGCGCAGCGCGTTGCCCAGGGTGTGGCCGAAGCCACGCTCGAGCGGCTCGACCACCACCTTGGCGCGGTTGGCTCCGAGCTGTTCGACGCTGAGGCCACGAGGCCGCAGCACGCTAGTTGACGAAACTGCCATGCAGAGCTCCGGTAATTACTTCGAGTAAAGCTCGATGATCAATGCTTCATTGATGTCGGACGGCAGATCACCGCGATCCGGCACCGACTTGAACGTACCTTCAAATTTCTTGGCGTCGACCTCGACCCAGACCGGACGCAGGTCCATGGTGTCGAACACGGTCGCCGCTTCCTGCACGCGCAGCTGGCTGCGGGCACGCTCGGTCAGCGCGATCGCGTCGCCCGGACGGACCTGGTAGGAAGGAATGTTCACCTTCTTGCCGTTCACCAGGATCGCCTTGTGGGCGACCAGCTGGCGGGCCTGGGCGCGGGTCACCGCGAAGCCCATGCGATAGACGACATTGTCCAGGCGGCTTTCGAGCAGGCGCAGCAGGTTCTCACCGGTGTTGCCCTTGAGGGTCGACGCCTTGGTGTAGTAGTTGCTGAACTGGCGCTCGAGCACGCCGTAGATGCGCTTGACCTTCTGCTTTTCACGCAGCTGCACGGCATAGTCGGACATGCGCATGCGCTTGTTCGCACCATGCTGGCCGGGCTTGTTTTCCAGCTTGCACTTGGAGTCCAGCGCGCGCGCCGGGCTCTTCAGGCTGAGATCTGCACCCTCACGACGGGCGAGTTTGCAGGTAGCTCCACGATAACGGGCCATGGGTATGCTCCTTAGACTCGACGCTTCTTGGGGGGACGGCAGCCGTTGTGCGGAATCGGCGTGACGTCGATGATGTTGAGCACCTTGTAGCCCAACGCATTCAGCGAACGCACCGCCGACTCGCGGCCCGGGCCGGGGCCCTTGATGCGTACTTCCACCGTCTTCACGCCGTAGTCGCCTGCCGCACGGCCAGCCTTTTCGGCGGCCACCTGGGCGGCGAACGGGGTCGACTTGCGCGAGCCACGGAAACCGGCGCCGCCGGCGGTAGCCCACGACAAGGCATTGCCCTGACGATCGGTAATGGTGACGATGGTGTTGTTGAAGGAGGCCTGCACGTGAGCCACGGCATCCGTGACAACGCGCTTGATCTTCTTCTTGGTCTTGACCGGCTTAGCCATGGTTTAGAGGCTCTTTGTTAATCAGTGCGGCCACGGACGGCCGCTTTTTGATCTTCGCGATCAGGGAAGATCGCACTGGTGCAATCACTTCTTGATCGCGCGACGGGGGCCCTTGCGGGTACGTGCGTTGGTACGTGTGCGCTGACCGCGCACCGGCAGGCCGCGACGGTGGCGCAGGCCACGGTAGCAACCCAGGTCCATCAGACGCTTGATGGCCATGCCCACCTCACGGCGCAGATCGCCTTCGACGGTGTACTTGGCGATCTCGTGGCGGATCTTCTCCACCTCGCCTTCACTGAGGGACTTGATCTGGGTGGTCGGAACCACGCCAGCATCCACGCAGACCTTCTTGGCCCGGCTGCGGCCGATACCGTAAATGCTCTGCAGACCAACCCAGACATGCTTCTGGACCGGCAAATTGACACCCGCGATGCGCGCCATGATGTACTTCTCCGATGCGTTTCGTGCGCGGTAAACGCGCAATTTTAACCTGAATTACCCTAACTGGAAAGCCCTGCGACACCGCGGTGCCGCCACTCCCCGACTTTGACCAACCGTCCGCAGCCTCAGCTGCGGCGGAGATTGGCCTTCTTGAGCAGACTTTCGTACTGGTGACTGACCAGGTGCGCCTGCACCTGAGACGTGAAATCCATCACCACCACCACCACGATCAGCAGCGACGTGCCACCGAAGTAAAACGGCACATGCCAGGCGTTCTGCATGAACGACGGCACCAGACACACCATCACCAGATACAGCGCACCGACACCGGTCAGGCGGGTCATCACTGCATCGATGTAACTGGCCGTGGCCTTGCCCGGACGGATGCCAGGGATCAGCGCACCCGACCGCTTGAGGTTGTCGGCCGTCTCATCGGCGTTGAACACGATCGCCGTGTAGAAGAAAGCAAAACCGATCACCAACACCGAAAACACTGTCTCGTACAACGGGTTGCCGGGGCTCAGCGCCTGGGTCAGATCCTGCAGCCAGCGCGACTGCTGGCCCGTGCTGAACCAACTCACCGCGGTCGCCGGAAACATCAGCAGACTCGAGGCGAAGATCGGCGGAATCACGCCCGACATGTTGATCTTCAACGGCAGGTTCGAGCTTTGGTTCATGTAGGCCTTCTGCCCACCGGAACGCCGCGCATAGTTCACCGTGATGCGCCGCTGGGCGCGCTCCATGAACACCACGAACGCCGTCACCGCCAGCGCCAGACCAAACACCATCAACAACTTGATCAGCGACAATTCACCGTTGCTGGCCATACCCAGGGTGTGCACCACCGCTCCCGGCAGGCCGGCGACGATACCGGCGAAGATCAGCAGCGAAATGCCGTTGCCGACACCGCGCTCGGTCATCTGTTCGCCCAGCCACATCAGGAACATCGTGCCGGCGGTAAGCCCGACCACGGACGAGAAGATGAAGCCGAAACCCGGCGTGTAGACCACCGGTGCGCCACCTGCTGCGACCTGTCCCTGCAATGCCACCGCGATACCGAACGACTGGAACGCCGCGAGTGCCACCGTGGCATAGCGCGTATACATCGTCATCTTGCGCTTGCCGGCCTCGCCTTCCTTGCGCAGGCTCTGCAGGCTCGGCACTACCGCGCCCATCATCTGGAACACGATCGACGCCGAGATGTACGGGATCACGCCGAGCGCGAACACCGAGAAGCGCTCCAGCGCACCACCCGAGAACATGTTGAACATGTCCATCAGACCGTTGCCGTTGA
Organism: Rhodanobacter soli; assembly: GCF_040548735.1. Classification (NCBI taxonomy): domain Bacteria; kingdom Pseudomonadati; phylum Pseudomonadota; class Gammaproteobacteria; order Lysobacterales; family Rhodanobacteraceae; genus Rhodanobacter; species Rhodanobacter soli. Next base: position 824,016 of record NZ_JBEPSD010000001.1, read on the forward strand.
CCAGGTTGGTCATCGCCTCCGGATTGACGCCCGGAACCGGAATGAACGAACCGAGCCGGAACACCACCAGCGCACCGATCACGAAGAAAATGCGCTGACGAAGCTCCGTCAGTTTGCCGAGCTTGCCGAGTGCGTTGCCCTGGGCTGCTGCCACCTGATTACTCCACGCTGCCGCCGGCAGCCTCGATGGCTGCCTTGGCGCCGGCGGTAGCCAGCAGACCAGACAACTTCACCGCGCGACCGATTTCACCCTTGAGGACGACCTTGACCCTCTTCGCGCGGCTGTTGATCAGGCCAGCCTGATGCAGCGCGACGACGTCGATCACGTCACCCTTGAGATTGGCCAGCTGATACAGGAACACTTCCTGGCTCTCGGCCTGCTTCTTCGAACGGAAGCCGACCTTCGGCAACCGGCGCTGCAGCGGCATCTGGCCGCCCTCGAAGCCGTACTTGTGGGTACCGCCCGCACGGGCATGCTGACCCTTGTGGCCGCGGCCGGCGGTCTTGCCCATGCCCGAACCGATGCCGCGACCGACGCGCAGGCGCGTCTTGTGGGAACCGGCAGCCGGCTTGATGTCATTGAGACGCATGATGATTACTCCTCGACCCGAACCAGGTAGTAGACCGTGTTGATCAGGCCACGGACCTGCGGGCTGTCCTTCAACTCACGGACGTCATCGATCTTGCCCAGACCTAGCGCCTTGACGCTAAGGCGGTGGCGTGCCTGCACGCCGCGCAGGCCCTTGACCAGGCGCACGCGCACGGTGGCGGCGGTTTCGTTCTTCTTAGCCATTGCCCAGCACCTCTTCCAGGGTCTTGCCACGCTTGGCGGCGATCTTCTTGGGCGAGGCAACCGCCTGCAGGCCCTTGATGGTGGCGCGCACCAGGTTGATCGGGTTGCGCGAACCGACCGCTTTGGCCAGCACGTTCTTCACGCCGACCACTTCCAGCACGGCACGCATGGCGCCACCGGCGATCACGCCGGTACCTTCCGAAGCGGGCTGCATGTAGACGCGGGCGGCACCATGATTCGCCTTCACGGCGTACCACAAGGTGCCGTTGTTCAGCTCGATGTTCACCATCTGGCGACGGGCGCGCTCCATGGCCTTGGAGATGGCCACCGGCACTTCGCGCGCCTTGCCATAGCCGAAGCCGACCTTGCCTTCGCCGTCACCGACCACGGTCAGTGCGGTGAAGCTCATCTGGCGGCCACCCTTGACGGTCTTGGCCACACGGTTGACGGCAATCAACTTTTCCAGCAGGCCGTCGGAATTTTCGCGATCGGTAGAAGACATGTTCTTTTCCATGTGCCCGGCGAACCGGGACTTTGCTTGCGGCTGAGCCGCTTGGAGTTGTAGGTATCGCTGTGGAAATCAGGGCCGTGCCCTGACCCGGGTATTGCTTAGAACTTCAGGCCGGCCTCGCGTGCCGCATCGGCCAGCGCCTTGATGCGACCGTGGTAGCGGAAACCGGAGCGGTCGAACGCGACCGACTCGATGCCCGCGGCCATGGCGCGCTCGGCGACAGCCTTGCCCACCGCCGCTGCGGCAGTCAGGTTCTTGGTGCCCTTGAGTCCTTCGGCGACCACCTTCTGCACGGTGGAGGCGGCAGCCACCACATTCTTGCCGGAGGCGTCGAACACCTGCGCATAGATGTGCTGGCCGGTGCGGTGCACCGACAGGCGGGCCACCGCCAGCTTGCGGATGTGGGCACGCGTGGACTTGGCACGACGCAGGCGGTTTTCGTTCTTGTTCATCGTCATATCTCCAGAAAGCGGATCGGCTTGTATGAGCGGCTCTTTTGAAGAGTCCGGCCATGGATGGCCGGTCTTCGCGGAGGGACCCGCATTAAGCCTTCTTGGCTTCCTTCAAGGTGATCTTCTCGCCGGCATAACGCACGCCCTTGCCCTTGTAGGGTTCCGGCGGACGGAAACCGCGAATCTTGGCCGCCACCTGACCCACCGCCTGCTTGTCCGCGCCCTTGATCAGGACTTCGGTCTGTGTCGGGGTTTCGATGCTGATGCCTTCCGGCGCCTCGAACACCACCGGGTGGGAAAAGCCCAGGCTCAGGTTCAGCGACTTGCCCTGCATGGAAACACGGTAGCCGACGCCGACCAGTTCGAGCTTGCGCTCGTAGCCGGTGGAGACACCGGTGACCATGTTGGACAGCAGCGCACGCGCAGTACCGCCGAACTTGTCGTCAGCGCCGTCTACGAGGCTGATGTTCGCGACGCCATTGTCCACGGCGACGCTGACGCCCGGCAGGTGATGCACGGACAGCGTGCCCTTCGGGCCCTTCACCGAAATGCTGTCGCTACCGACGGTCATCTCGACGCCCTTGGGCAGGGAAATTGGTTGTTTGGCAACACGTGACATCGAAAGACTCCTTATGCCACTTGGCCGATGACTTCGCCGCCCAGACCCTTGGCACGGGCCTGCGCATCGGTCAACAGACCAGCGGAAGTCGAGATGATCGAGATACCCAGGCCACCAAGGACCTTCGGCAGCTCGTCCTTGCCGCGATACACACGCAGGCCGGAACGGCTGACACGGGAAATACGCTCGATGGCCGGCTGGCCCTCGAAATACTTGAGCTTGATCTCGAGCACCGGCTTGCCTTCCTCGGCGGAAGTCTTGGCGTCGAGGATGTAGCCCTCGTTCTTGAGAAGGTCGGCAATCGCCACCTTCAGTTTCGACGACGGCATACGCACGGTCGGCTTGCCCATGGCCTGGGCATTGCGGACGCGCGTGAACAGATCGGCGATGGGATCAGTCATGCTCATGAAAACATCCTTCAGAGTGCACCGATATCCGATAAAACCGGAAATCAATCAGATTGTGAGCCGGCACGGACGCCAGCCTGCTTTGCGCAGACCGCCGACTATAACAGCATTTTCAGGTTTTGGCGAATAACGATGCGGTAATCGCATCCAGCGACTGCAGATGATGCAGTCGGGTGAACCGGCCACGGAGCTTCACTCCGTCAGCCGATCCTGCTAGTGGTTGTTACCAGCTGGCCTTGCGCAGGCCAGGCACGTCGCCGCGCATGGTTGCTTCGCGCAGCTTGTTGCGACCCAGGCCGAACTTGGCATAGACCGCGCGCGGACGACCGGTCAACGCGCAACGGGTGCGCTGGCGCACCGGGCTGGCGTCGCGCGGCAGTTTCTGCAGCTTCGACTGAGCTTCCATCTTCTCCTCGTAGGAGGCGCTGGGGCTCAGCACGATCGCCTTCAGTTCAGCGCGCTTGGCGGCGAACTTCTGGACGAGTTTGGTCCGCTTGATATCGCGGTTCACCATTGATGTCTTGGCCATGGATTACGCCTATCAGTTGCGGAACGGGAAGCTGAACGCTGCCAGCAGGGCTTTCGCCTCTTCGTCGGTCTTGGCGGTGGTGGTGATGGAGATATCCATGCCACGCAGCGCATCGACCTGGTCGAAGTCGATTTCAGGGAAGATGATCTGTTCCTTGATACCGAAGTTGTAGTTGCCGCGGCCGTCGAAGGCCTTGCCCGAGACACCGCGGAAGTCGCGCACGCGCGGCAGCGAGATGTTGATCAGGCGATCGAGGAACTCGAACATCTGAGCGCGGCGCAGGGTGACCTTGCAGCCGATCGGCCAGCCGTCGCGGATCTTGAACGAGGCAACGGAAACACGCGCCTTGGTCGTGATCGGCTTCTGGCCCGCGATCTTGGCCATGTCGGCCACGGCGTTCTCGAGCACTTTCTTGTTGCCCGCGGCTTCGCCCACGCCCATGTTCAGCGTGATCTTGGTGATGCGGGGAACCTGCATCACGTTCTGGTAGCCGAACTGCTCGGTGAGCTTGGCGACTACCTGCTCTTTGTAGAAATTTTCAAGGCGCGTCATGATCGTGTTCCTTACGCGTCCACGACCTCGCCAGTCGAACGGAACACGCGGACCTTGCGCCCATCTTCGAGCGTTTTGGTGCCGACGCGTTCACCCTTGTTCGTGGCGGGGTTGAACAGCTGCACATTGGAGAGATGGATCGAGGCTTCACGCTCGACGATGCCGCCAGCCTGGTTGGCCTGGGGATTCGGCTTGGTGTGACGCTTCACCAGATTCACGTTGGAGACGAACACGCGATCGTCTGCAACACGCAGCACATCGCCGCGCTGACCCTTGTTCTTGCCGGTGATCACGAGGACCTGATCACCCTTGCGGATACGGTTCATTTCTTGACTCCGCTCAGAGCACTTCGGGAGCAAGCGAGACGATCTTCATGAACTTCTCGCTGCGCAGCTCGCGGGTAACCGGCCCGAAAATACGGGTGCCGATCGGCTCGAGCTTGTTGTTGAGGAGGACCGCTGCGTTGCCGTCGAAACGGATCAGCGAACCATCGGGACGGCGCACGCCCTTGGCGGTACGCACCACCACGGCATTGTACACCTCGCCCTTCTTGACCTTGCCGCGGGGGATCGCATCCTTCACGGTGACCTTGATCACGTCACCGATCGCGGCGTAACGGCGCTTGGAGCCGCCGAGCACCTTGATGCACATCAGTTCCTTCGCGCCGCTGTTGTCCGCTGCGGAAAGCGTGCTTTGCATCTGGATCATGTCTGCACCCTCCCTTAGACGTTGGCGCGCGTGATGATTTCAACCACGCGGTGATGTTTGGTCTTGGACAACGGACGGCACTCCGCGATACGCACGAGGTCGCCCTCGTTCGCACCCAGGTCGTCCTGCGCGTGCAGCTTGGTCGACCGGCGGATGATCTTGCCGAGCAGCCAATGCTGCTCCTGGCGCTCGACCAGGACGGTGACCGTCTTGTCCATCTTGTTGCTGGTGACGCGACCCTCGAGGGTGCGCGTCTGCTTGTTGTTGTCGCTCATGTCGGCCGTCCCTTACTTCTTGCCGCCGAGCACGAACTTCGTGCGGGCGATGTCACGCCGAACGCGGCGGAGCTGGTGCGGCTGAGTGAGCTGGCCGGAACCCTTCTGCATGCGCAGATTGAACTGCTCCTTGCGCAGGTCCAGCAGATGCTGCTGCAACTCTTCGGCCGACTGGTTGTTGATATCTTTGCTGGCCATCACATCACCGCCCGGGTCACAAACTGGGTCTGCACCGACAGCTTGGCGGCGGCCAGGCGGAACGCCTCGCGAGCCGTCAACTCGTCGACACCCTCGATTTCATAGAGCATGCGACCAGGCTGGATCGGCGCGACCCAGAACTCGACGCTGCCCTTGCCCGCGCCCATGCGGACTTCGATCGGCTTCTTGGTGATCGGCTTGTCCGGGAACACGCGGATCCACAACTTGCCGCCACGCTTGACGAAGCGGGTGATGCAACGACGGGCAGCTTCGATCTGGCGCGCGGTGAGCGCGCCGTGGGTCGTAGCCTTCAGTCCGTACTCGCCAAAGCTGACGAGATTGGAACACTGCGCCAGACCGTCGTTACGGCCCTTGAACTGCTTGCGGTACTTGGTTCGCTTGGGTTGCAACATGGCAACTCTCCTTACTTCGCAGACCGCTCGCGGCGGCCGTCACCGGCCTCGCGACGCGAATCATTACGACGACCTTCGCCACCTTCGCGGCGCGGCTGCGAGGACGACTCGTCCTTCGACTCCTGGCCGATCTGGGTCAGGTCGAAGATCTCGCCCTTGTAGACCCACACCTTGATGCCGATGATGCCGTAGGTCGTGCTCGCTTCGGCGAAGCCGTAGTCGATGTCCGCGCGCAGCGTATGCAGCGGCACGCGGCCTTCACGGCTCCACTCGGAACGGGCGATCTCGGCACCGTTCAGACGACCGGACACGTTGATCTTGATGCCCAGCGCGCCCAGGCGCATCGCGTTGCCGACCGAGCGCTTCATCGCGCGGCGGAACATGATGCGACGCTCCAGCTGCTGCGCGATCGACTCGGCCACCAGCTGCGCGTCCAGTTCGGGCTTGCGCACTTCGCTGACGTTGATGTGCGTCGGGACGCCCATCATGTCGCTGACTTCCTTGCGCAGCTTCTCGATATCCTCGCCCTTCTTGCCGATCACCACGCCCGGGCGGGCGGTGTGGATCGTCACGCGCGCAGTCTTGGCCGGGCGCTCGATCTGGATCTTCGAGATGCCGGCAGCGGCCAGCTTCTTCTTCAGCATGTCGCGGACTTTGATGTCGGCCACGAGATACTTGGCGTAGTCAGCCTTGTTTGCGTACCACTTCGAGTTCCAGTCCTTGGCAATGCCGAGGCGGATACCGGTGGGATGAACTTTATGACCCATCGTCTATGTCCCCGGTCAGTTACCAACAACCACAGTGATGTGGCTGGTGCGCTTGAGAATGCGCGAACCGCGGCCTTTGGCGCGGGCATACATGCGTTTCATCGCCGGACCTTCATCGACAAAGATGCTGGCCACCTTCAGCTCGTCGACGTCGGCGCCGAGATTGTTCTCGGCGTTGGCGACGGCCGACAGCAGCACCTTGCGGACAAGGAGTGCAGCCTTCTTGTTGGTATAGGTGAGCACGTCGCTGGCCCGGCCCACGGGAAGTCCGCGGACCAGATCAGCCACCAGGCGTGCCTTTTGCGCCGAAATGCGGGCGCCGCGCAGGATCGCTTTGGCTTCAGTGCTCATCACTTGCCCTTCTTGTCGCCGACATGGCCTTTGAACGTACGGGTCACCGCGAACTCGCCGAGCTTGTGCCCGACCATGTTCTCGTTGATCAGGACGGGCACGTGCTGACGGCCGTTGTGGATGGCGATGGTCAAGCCGACCATTTCCGGCAGGATCATCGAGCGGCGCGACCAGGTCTTGATCGGGCGCTTGTTGTGGGCGGAAACCGCAGCTTCCACCTTCTTCACGAGGTGAAGGTCAACGAACGGACCTTTCTTCAAAGAGCGAGGCATGTCGGCTTCCTGTTACTTGGTACGACGACGCACGATGAACTGCTGCGTGCGCTTGTTGTTACGGGTCTTGTAACCCTTCGCCGGCGTGCCCCACGGGCTGACCGGATGACGACCGCCAGAAGTCTTGCCTTCACCACCACCGTGCGGATGGTCGACCGGGTTCATCACCACGCCGCGAACGGTCGGGCGAATACCCAGCCAGCGCTTGGCGCCGGCCTTGCCGAGCTTCTTCAGGCTGTGCTCGCCGTTGCCGACTTCACCGATGGTGGCGCGGCAATCGACCGAGACGCGGCGCATCTCGCCGGAGCGCAGACGCAGCGTGGCGTAACCGGACTCGCGGGCGACCAACTGCACCGAAGCACCGGCGCTGCGGGCGATCTGCGCACCCTTGCCCGGACGCAGCTCGATGCAATGGATCGTGCTGCCCATCGGGATGTTGCGCAGCTGCAGGCAGTTGCCGGCCTTGATCGGGGCATCGCGACCGGATACCAGGCGGTCGTCCACCTGCACGCCCTTCGGCGCGATGATGTAACGACGCTCGCCATCGGCATAGCACAGCAGCGCGATATGCGCAGTGCGATTCGGATCGTACTCGATGCGCTCGACGCGGGCGGCGATGCCTTCCTTGTCACGCTTGAAGTCGATGATGCGGTAATGCTGCTTGTGACCGCCGCCGCGATGACGCACGGTGATGCGACCATGATGATTGCGGCCGCCGGTGCGGGACTGCGACTCGGTCAACGCCGCGTACGGCGCGCCCTTGTACAGGCCTTCCGTCTTGACGCTGACTGCGTCACGACGACCCGGCGAGGTCGGCTTGTGGTTGATTAGTGCCATCTCACAGAACTCCTGGCTCAGGCCTTGGCGGAAACGTCGATGGTCTGGCCATCGGCAAGACGCACATAGGCCTTACGCTTGCCCTGGCGGCTGCCAGCGCGTTGACGGAAGGCTTTGACCTTGCCCTTGGTGTTGACGAGGTTCACCTGCTCGACCTTGACGTCGAACAGCTTCTCCACGGCAGCGCGGACATCGGCCTTGGTCGCCGCGGGGGCAACCACGAATACGTACTGGTTATGCTCGGCCAGGCGCGCCGATTTCTCGGAGATGTGCGGCGCGCGCAGCGTGTCGAGAATGCGTTCGTTGTTCATGCCAACCACTCCTCGACCTTCTTCACGGCCTCAACCGTCATCACCACCTGATCGGAACCGACCAGGCTGACCGGGTTCAGAGCCATCACGTCCAGCACATGGATATACGGGATGTTGCGGGCGGCCAGGAACACCGCCTCCGAGGCGTCTTCCGACACCAGCAGCACGCGACCGGAAACTTCCAGCTCGGCCAGCTTGGCCACCATCGCGGAGGTCTTCGGCGTTTCGACGCCAAAGCTCTCGACGACCTTCAGGCGACCCTGACGGACCAGCTCGGAGAAGATCGAGCGGATCGCGACGCGGTAGGCCTTGCGGTTGACCTTCTGCTCGTAGCTGCGCGGCTTTGCCGCGAAGGTGCGGCCGCCACCGACAAAGATCGGTGCACGGTAATCACCGTGGCGGGCGCCGCCGCCTTTCTGCTTCTTGAATTTCTTGGTGGTACCGGACATCTCGCCGCGCGACAGCTGCGACTGGGTGCCGGCACGACCGGCTGCCTGGTAGGCAACCACAACTTGATGGACCAGGGCCTTCTTGTACTCACCGCCGAACACTTCGTCCGACACGTTGAGCGGCTTGGCGCCAATGACATTCAATTCCATGGCGACTCTCCTCAACCCTTGGTCGTCGGGCGGATGATGACGTCGCCACCGGTTGCACCCGGTACCGCGCCCTTCACCGCAATCAGGTGACGCTCGGCGTCGACCTTGACCACTTCCAGACCCTGCGCCGAACGGCGCACGGCACCCATGTGACCGGCCATCTTTTTGCCCGGAAACACGCGACCCGGCGTCTGGCGCTGACCGATGGAGCCCGGCGCGCGATGCGACAGCGAGTTACCGTGGGTGGCGTCACCCATCTTGAAGTTCCAGCGCTTGATCGTGCCCTGGAAGCCCTTGCCTTTCGACACGCCGGCGACATCGACGATCTGGCCGACGGAGAACACGTCGTCCGCCTTGATCTCGGCGCCCACGGTGTACTTGCCGAGATCGTCGGCAGACACGCGGAACTCCCACAAACCACGGCCCGGCTCAACCTTGGCCTTCGCGTAGTGGCCCTTCAGCGGCTGCGTCAGCAGGTTCGCGCGCTTGCTGCCCGCGGAAACCTGGACGGCGCTGTAGCCATCGTTATCATCCGTCTTCAACTGGGTCACGCGGTTCGGCGTCGCTTCAATCAGCGTCACCGGAATCGAGCGGCCATCTTCAGTGAAGAGTCGGCTCATGCCGCATTTGCGGCCAACCAATCCGATACTCATCTTCGTATCCTGTCTGTCGCTCAACCGAGCTTGATCTGAACATCGACGCCAGCGGCGAGATCAAGCTTCATGAGCGCGTCCACGGTTTTGTCGTTCGGGTCGACGATGTCGAGCACACGCTTGTGCGTACGGGTCTCGTACTGGTCGCGTGCATCCTTGTCGACGTGCGGCGACGTCAGAATGGTGTAACGCTCGATCTTGGTCGGAAGCGGAATCGGGCCGAGTACCGTGGCACCCGTGCGCTTAGCCGTCTCGACGATCTCGCTGGCCGAGCGGTCGATCAGCCGGTGATCGTACGCCTTCAGCCGAATCCGAATCTTCTGGTTCGCCATAACCGTGTCCTGTTGTCGAAAGAACGTAATGTGAAACGAAGCGGCTTCTCACCGCCCCGCACTACCCTTTGCCACCACATCGGCAACCGTTGGAAATTCCGCACGGCCCCAATTCGAAAAGACCAAGCGAGCACCGATGGGCTCGCTTGGACAAATTTGCATCTCGCGCAAAAAGACGTATTCAGCAGGGCGCGCCCTGCGATTACGTCGACTTGCGAGGGCCGGTCCTCGGCCAGCGAACTCGAAGCACGTCCTGCGCCTCATTTCGCGGTAGATCGATCAGGATCGAGCCCTGACCGACAAGTGAGCTGCGAAGTATACCTGCAAATGTTTGCTTAGTGAAGTGGTCCGATGACAAACCTCACAAGGAACGCTTCACCCGGCGCAATCGGCAGAAACTTTGCCGCACCAGGTCGCGAATGGCGACCTGGTGCGGCCGAATCGCTCTTACTTGATGACCTTGGCCACCACGCCGGCGCCGACGGTACGGCCGCCTTCGCGGATGGCGAAACGCAGGCCTTCGTCCATCGCGATCGGGTGGATCAGGCTCACCACCATCTTCACGTTGTCGCCCGGCATCACCATCTCCACGCCTTCCGGCAGAGTCACCGCGCCCGTCACGTCCGTCGTGCGGAAGTAGAACTGCGGGCGGTAGCCCTTGAAGAACGGCGTATGACGGCCACCCTCGTCCTTCGACAGCACGTACACCTCGGCCTCGAAGTCCGTATGCGGGGTGATCGTGCCCGGCTTGGCCAGCACCTGGCCACGCTCCACGTCGTCACGCTTCAGGCCGCGCAGCAGCAGACCGGCGTTGTCGCCCGCCTGGCCCTGGTCCAGCAGCTTGCGGAACATCTCCACGCCCGTGACCGTGGTCTTCTGCGTGTCGCGGATGCCGACCACTTCGATTTCGTCGCCCACCTTGATGATGCCGCGCTCGATACGACCGGTCACCACCGTGCCGCGGCCCGAGATCGAGAACACGTCTTCCACCGGCATCAGGAACGGCTTGTCGATCGCACGCACCGGCTCCGGGATGTAGCTGTCCAGCGCATCGACCAGCTTGATGATCGCCGGCACGCCGATTTCGCTCTGATCCCCTTCCAGCGCCTTCAGCGCCGAACCGTGGATGATCGGCGTGTCGTCGCCCGGGAAGTCGTACTTCGAGAGCAGCTCGCGCACTTCCATCTCGACCAGCTCGAGCAGCTCCGCGTCGTCGACCATGTCCGCCTTGTTCAGGAACACCACGATGTACGGCACGCCCACCTGGCGCGACAGCAGGATGTGCTCGCGCGTCTGCGGCATCGGGCCGTCCGCGGCCGAGCACACCAGGATCGCGCCGTCCATCTGCGCCGCACCCGTGATCATGTTCTTCACGTAGTCCGCATGGCCCGGGCAGTCCACGTGCGCGTAGTGGCGGTTCGGCGACTCGTATTCCACGTGCGCCGTCGAGATCGTGATGCCGCGCGCCTTCTCTTCCGGCGCCGCGTCGATCGCGCTGTAATCCTTGAACTCGCCACCGAAACGCTCCGCACCGACCTTCGTCAGCGCCGCCGTCAGCGTCGTCTTGCCGTGATCCACGTGACCAATCGTGCCGACGTTGACGTGCGGCTTGGTGCGTTCGAATTTACCCTTTGCCATGACTCTGAACCTCTATAAAAGAACGGTATGTATTGGAAAGCCGGCCTTATCAGGCCTTCTTCATGACCTGCTCGGCGATGTTGTTCGGCGCTTCGGCGTAGTGGTCGAATTCCATCGTGAACGTGGCGCGCCCCTGGGTCAGCGAACGGATCGTCGTCGCATAACCGAACATCTCGCCCAGCGGAACCATCGCATCGATGGTCTTGCCCGACGGCGTGTCGTCCTGGCCCTGGAGCAGGCCGCGACGGCGGCTCATGTCGCCCATGACGTCACCGACGTACTCTTCCGGCGTCACCACTTCGACCTTCATGATCGGCTCAAGCAACACCGGATTGGCCTTGTTGAAGCCCTGCTTGAATGCCATGGAGGCGGCGAGCTTGAACGCCATTTCGGACGAGTCGACGTCGTGATACGAGCCGAACACGAGTTTCACCTTGACGCCGACCACCGGGAAGCCGGCCAGCGGACCGCTGGTAATGGTCTCGCGCAGGCCCTTTTCGACCGACGGGATGAACTCCTTCGGAATCACGCCACCGGTGATGTCGTTGATGAAGAGGAAGTCATCCTTCACGTTCGGATCGGCACGATCGGCCTCGGTCATCGGCGACAGCTCGATCACGACGTGACCGTACTGGCCCTTGCCGCCCGACTGCTTGGCGTGCTTGTAGTCCGACTTGACGTCCGACGCACGGATCGTCTCGCGGTAAGCCACCTGCGGCTTGCCGACGTTGGCCTCGACATTGAACTCGCGGCGCATGCGGTCGACCAGGATGTCCAGGTGCAACTCGCCCATGCCGGAGATGATCGTCTGGCCCGACTCTTCATCCGTACGCACACGGAAAGACGGATCTTCCGCTGCCAGACGACCGAGGGCGATGCCCATCTTTTCCTGGTCCGACTTGGTCTTCGGCTCGACCGCCATCGAGATCACCGGCTCCGGGAACGTCATGCGCTCCAGGGTGATGACGTGGTCCTGCGCGCACAGCGTGTCCCCGGTCGTCACGTCCTTCAGGCCGACTGCCGCGGCGATGTCGCCTGCATGCACTTCCTTCAGTTCTTGACGCTCGTTCGCGTGCATCTGCAGGATGCGGCCGATGCGCTCCTTCTTGCTCTTGACCGGGTTGTACACGGCATCGCCGGAGTTCAGCGTGCCCGAGTAGACACGGAAGAACGTCAGCGAACCGACGAACGGGTCGGTCATGATCTTGAACGCAAGCGCGGAGAACGGCGCGGCGTCATCCGCCTTGCGCGTGGCTTCCTGATCGTTCTCGTCGATGCCAGCGACCGGCGGGCGGTCGGCAGGCGACGGCAGCAACTGCACCACCGCGTCGAGCATCGCCTGGACGCCCTTGTTCTTGAACGCGGTACCACAGAACACCGGGATGATCTCGTTCGCGAGCGTGCGCTGGCGCAGACCGGCGATGATCTCGGCTTCGCTGAGGTCGCCGCCTTCGAGATACTTGTTCATCAGCTCTTCGGTGGCTTCGGCAGCCGACTCCACCATGAAGCTGTGCGCCTCTGCAGCCTTGTCGGCCAGATTCGCAGGGATGTCCTGGTATTCGAACTTCATGCCCTGGGACTCCATGTCCCAGATGATCGCCTTCATCTTGAGCAGGTCGACCACGCCCTCGAAGCCGTCCTCGGCACCGATCGGCACCTGCATCGGCACCGGATGGGCGCCAAGACGGGCCTTCAGCTGCTCAACCACCTTGTCGAAGTTGGCGCCGGTGCGGTCCATCTTGTTGACGAAGGCGAGGCGCGGCACCTTGTACTTGTTGGCCTGACGCCATACGGTCTCGGACTGCGGCTGCACACCGCCGACCGCGCACAGCACGAACACCGCGCCGTCAAGCACGCGCAGCGAACGCTCGACTTCGATGGTGAAGTCCACGTGTCCCGGGGTGTCGATGATGTTGAATCGATGCTCGGGCATGGAACGATCCATGCCTTTCCAGAACGCCGTCGTCGCCGCCGACGTGATGGTGATGCCGCGCTCCTGCTCCTGCTCCATCCAGTCCATCGTGGCCGCACCGTCGTGCACCTCGCCAATCTTGTGACTGACGCCGGTGTAGAACAGGATGCGCTCCGTGGTGGTGGTCTTGCCGGCATCGATGTGGGCCATGATGCCGAAATTGCGGTAGCGATCGATTGGAGTGGTGCGTGCCATTGATATGTACCTGTGCCGGGCTGCCTGCCCGATTCTATGCAGCCGTCCGGGCCACGCCTTATTTGAGAATCCGCCATGGACGGCGGTGTGTTCTTTGCCGCCGGGGAAGGCGGCTTGAATCAATATTCGGCATGAATGCCGATTTGTTCTTGCCGCCTTAGAAGACGGCCCGAATCCCAAGACTCCGCCATGAACGGCAGAACTGGCTCTGCGCCGTCACGTAATGACGGCGCAGGAAAAAACACTTACCAGCGATAGTGCGAGAAGGCCTTGTTGGCTTCCGCCATGCGATGCGTCTCTTCGCGCTTCTTCGCAGCGCCACCGCGGCTTTCCGAAGCTTCCAGCAGCTCGGCAGCCAGCTTGCGCGGCATCGAGGTCTCGCCACGCTTGCGGGCAGCGTCGATGACCCAGCGCATCGCCAGCGCCATGCGGCGACCCGGACGCACTTCGACCGGCACCTGGTAGGTGGCGCCACCGACACGACGCGACTTCACCTCGACCGCCGGAGCGATGTTGTTCAGCGCCTTCTCGACCAGGGCCACCGGCTCGGCATTCTTTTCACCAATGTGCTGCAGCGCACCGTAAACGATGCTTTCAGCGACCGACTTCTTGCCGCTCTTCATCACCATGTTGATGAAGCGGGCGATCAGCTGACTGCCGTGCTTGGGATCTGGCAGGACCAGACGGGCGGGATGTGAACCTTTACGCGACATGTTTGTTGTCCGTTATTTTTGCGGACATTCCTGCCCGCCTGTAAAGCGGCCAGCGAGGGCCGCACGACATTATTTTTTCGGGCGCTTGGCGCCGTACTTCGAGCGCGACTGACGCCGCTTCGTCACACCCGCGCAGTCGAGGCTGCCGCGTACCGTGTGGTAACGCACACCGGGCAGATCCTTGACGCGACCGCCGCGGATCAGCACCACCGAGTGCTCCTGCAGATTGTGGCCTTCACCACCGATGTAGCTGATGATCTCGAAGCCGTTGGTCAGGCGCACCTTGGCAACCTTGCGCAGGGCCGAGTTCGGCTTTTTCGGGGTGGTCGTGTAAACGCGCGTGCAGACACCACGACGCTGCGGGCTGCTCTGCAGGGCCGGCGACCCACTCTTGTAGGTCTTGGGGCTGCGGGATTTGCGCACCAATTGGTTGACTGTCGTCATGCGAAGCTGTTCCTGAAAACATAAAGGCAGCCCGAATAAGCTCGGTCTGCCAAGAAGCGGGAATTTAACATGAGCAGCCTGCCATAGGCAAGCCAGTGCTCAGCCGTCCTGGACCCGAACACGAGGTGCGTCCCTGCACCTCATTTCGTATGTCAGCGAGCAAAACCCGGAACGGGCTTACTCGACACCGTTTTCGTTACCGACCGGAGCCTCGGCGAACGAGGCTGCAGGCGCGGAACTGGAAAGAGTCTCCAGTTCCGTGGCGGTCAAACCGCCTTGGCGACGACGCGATGCGTGGTACGCCAGGCCCGTGCCTGCCGGAATAAGACGGCCGACGATAACATTTTCCTTCAGGCCACGCAAGGTATCGCGCGTGCCACGAACCGCCGCCTCGGTGAGGACGCGGGTGGTCTCCTGGAACGAGGCGGCCGAGATGAACGACTCGGTTGCCAGCGACGCCTTGGTGATGCCCAGCAGGATCGACTGGTATTCGGCCGGACGCTCGCCCTTGGCGATCGCGCGCTCATTCTCGCCGTTGATACGCACGCGCTCGATCTGCTCGCCACGCAGGTAATGGCTGTCGCCCGGCTCGACGATCTCGACCTTGCGCAGCATCTGGCGAATGATCGCCTCGATGTGCTTGTCGTTGATCTTCACGCCCTGCAGGCGATACACGTCCTGGATTTCCTTGACCAGGTACGAAGCCAGCGGCTCCACGCCCAGCAGGCGCAGGATGTCATGCGGGCTCGGCTCGCCGTCGACGACGGTCTCGCCCTTCTCCACATGCTCGCCTTCGAACACGATGACCTGACGCCACTTCGGAATCAGCTCCTCGTGCTCGTTGCCGTCGACGTCCTTGATGACCAGGCGCTGCTTGCCCTTGGTGTCCTTGCCGAAGCTGATGATGCCGGAGCGCTCGGCGAGGATCGCCGGCTCCTTCGGCTTGCGCGCCTCGAACAGGTCGGCCACGCGCGGCAGACCACCGGTGATGTCGCGGGTTTTCGAGCTTTCCTGCGGGATACGGGCAACCACGTCGCCCACGCCCACTTCGGCACCGTTCTGGATCGACACGATCGCACCGGCCGGCAGGAAGTACTGCGCGGCGATATCGGTGCCCGGCAGCTTCAGTTCGCGGCCCTTGGCGTCTTCCAGGCGCACGATCGGACGCAGGTCCTTCGCCTGTGCACCGCGACGCTTCGGATCGGTGACCACCGCCGATTCCAGGCCGGTCAGCTCGTCGGTCTGGCTCTGCACGGTGACGCCATCGAGGAAGTCGATGAAGCGCACCACGCCGGCCACCTCGGTGACAATCGGATGGGTATGCGGATCCCAGTTGGCAACCGTTTGGCCCGGCTTGACCGGCGCACCGTCCTTGACCGCGATGGTGGCGCCGTACGGCACCTTGTAACGCTCGCGCTCGCGGCCGCTGGAATCGATCACGCTCAGTTCGCCCGAGCGCGACACCGCGACCAGATGCCCCTGCTTGTGCTGCACCGACTTCAGGTTGTTGTACTTCAGCGAGCCGGTGGTCTTCACCGTCACGTTGTCCACCGCCGCCGCACGCGAAGCCGCACCACCGATGTGGAACGTACGCATGGTCAGCTGGGTGCCCGGCTCGCCGATCGACTGCGCGGCGACCACACCCACGGCTTCGCCCATGTTGACCAGATGGCCACGGGCCAGATCGCGGCCGTAGCACAGCTTGCACACGCCATGCGCGGCTTCGCAGGTGATGGGCGAACGCACCTTGATGATCTGCACGCCGGCCTTGTCGAGCTTCTCGACCAGGGCTTCGTTGAGCAAGGTGTCGCGGGTGACGATCGGCAGGTCGTCGTCGCCGGGAGCGTAGACGTCCTCGACCACCACGCGGCCCAGCACGCGCTCG
The DNA here is from genome assembly GCF_040548735.1 of Rhodanobacter soli. Lineage (NCBI taxonomy): Bacteria > Pseudomonadati > Pseudomonadota > Gammaproteobacteria > Lysobacterales > Rhodanobacteraceae > Rhodanobacter > Rhodanobacter soli. The sequence continues at coordinate 840,442 of NZ_JBEPSD010000001.1, forward strand.
CGCAACGGCTCGACCACATCGCCGCCTTCGACGATCGGCTGCATGATGATGCCGTCCTCGGTGCCGCAGTCGTCCATGGTGATGACCACGTCCTGCGCCACGTCGACCAGGCGACGGGTCAGGTAACCGGAGTTGGCGGTCTTCAACGCGGTATCCGCCAGGCCCTTGCGGGCGCCGTGGGTCGAGTTGAAGTACTGCAGCACGTTCAGGCCTTCGCGGAAGTTGGCCTTGATCGGGGTCTCGATGATCGAGCCGTCCGGACGCGCCATCAGGCCGCGCATGCCGGCCAGCTGACGGATCTGCGCCACCGAGCCGCGGGCGCCGGAGTCGGCCATGATGTACAGCGAGTTCATCGACTTCTGGTTGACCGTCTTGCCGTCGGCGTCGACGACCTTCTCGGTGCCGATGCCGTCGATCATCGCCTTGGCCACCAGCTCGCTGGTGCGCGACCAGATGTCGACCACCTTGTTGTAGCGCTCGCCGGCGGTGACCAGGCCCGACTGGTACTGCTGCTGGATCTCGACGACTTCCTTCTCGGCTTCGTCAAGAATGGTCTTCTTCTCGGCCGGGATCAGCATGTCGTCGATGCCGATCGAGATGCCCGCGCGGGTCGCGAAACGATAGCCGGTGTACATCAGCTTGTCGGCGAACACCACGGTCTCTTTCAGGCCCAGCAGACGGTAGCTGGAGTTGATCAGGCGCGAGATGTTCTTCTTGGTCAGCTCGGTGTTGGCCAGCTCGAACGGCAGGCCTTCCGGCAGGATTTCCGCCAGCAGCGCCCGGCCGACGGTGGTGTCGACGATCTTGGTCTCGTTGGTCCGGGTGCCGTCTTCGGCGATGTGCACCAGCTTCAGGCGCACCTTGACCTTGGCGTGCAGTTCGACTGCACGGTTGTCATAGGCGCGGCGTGCCTCGGCAATGCCGGAGAACACCATGCCGGTGCCCTTGACGTTGATCAGCTCGCGGGTCATGTAGTACAGACCCAGCACCACGTCCTGGGTCGGCACGATGATCGGCTCGCCGTTGGCGGGGCTGAGGATGTTGTTGGACGACATCATCAGCGTGCGCGCTTCCAGCTGCGCCTCGATCGACAGCGGCACGTGGACAGCCATCTGGTCGCCGTCGAAGTCGGCGTTGAAGGCCGTACAGACGAGCGGGTGCAGCTGGATCGCCTTGCCTTCGATGAGCTTAGGCTCGAACGCCTGGATACCGAGGCGATGCAGGGTCGGCGCACGGTTCAGCAGCACCGGATGTTCGCGGATCACCTCTTCGAGGATGTCCCACACCTGGGCTTCTTCGCGTTCGACCAGCTTCTTCGCCGCCTTGATGGTGGTGGCTTCGCCACGCGCCTGCAGCTTGGCGAAGATGAACGGCTTGAACAGCTCCAGCGCCATCTTCTTCGGCAGGCCGCACTGATGCAGGCGCAGGGTCGGGCCGACCACGATCACCGAGCGACCGGAGTAGTCCACCCGCTTGCCGAGCAGGTTCTGGCGGAAGCGACCCTGCTTGCCCTTGATCATGTCGGCGAGCGACTTCAGCGCACGCTTGTTGGTGCCGGTGATGGCACGGCCGCGGCGGCCGTTGTCGAGCAGCGCATCGACCGATTCCTGCAGCATGCGCTTCTCGTTGCGCACGATGATGTCGGGCGCATTGAGTTCGAGCAGACGCTTCAGGCGGTTGTTGCGGTTGATGACGCGACGGTACAGATCGTTCAGATCGGAGGTCGCGAAACGGCCACCGTCCAGCGGCACCAGCGGACGCAGGTCCGGCGGCAGCACGGGCAGCACGGTCAGCACCATCCACTCCGGCTTGTTGCCGGATTCCAGGAACGCCTCGATCAGCTTCACGCGCTTGGTCAGCCGCTTCAGCTTGGTCTCGGAATTGGTGGAGGCGATCTCTTCCTTCAGGCGAATGACTTCACCCGGCAGGTCGAGCGACTTCAGCAGGTGGAACACCGCCTCGGCGCCCATCCGCGCGTCGAACTCGTCGCCGTGTTCTTCGGTCGCTTCCAGGTACTGGTCTTCGCTGAGCAGCTGGCCGCGCTCGAGCGCGGTCATGCCCGGATCGATCACCACGAAGGCCTCGAAGTACAGGATGCGCTCGATGTCGCGCAGCGTCATGTCCAGCATCAGGCCGATGCGCGAGGGCAGCGACTTGAGGAACCAGATGTGCGCGGTCGGGCTGGCCAGCTCGATGTGGCCCATGCGCTCGCGACGCACCTTGGCCAGAGTGACCTCGGTGCCGCACTTCTCGCAGACCACGCCGCGATGCTTCATGCGCTTGTACTTGCCGCACAGGCACTCGTAGTCCTTCACCGGTCCGAAGATCGCGGCGCAGAACAGGCCGTCACGCTCCGGCTTGAAGGTACGGTAGTTGATGGTTTCCGGCTTCTTCACTTCGCCGTACGACCACGAGCGGATCAGCTCCGGCGACGCGAGCGCGATCTTGATCGCGTCGAAATCCGGCGTCGCGCGCTGCTGGTTGAACAGATTGAGCAGGTCTTTCATTCGAAATCTCCGGTGACTGCGCGGATCACTTGATCTCTTCCAGATCGATGTCGATGGCGAGCGAGCGGATTTCCTTCACCAGCACGTTGAAGGACTCCGGCATGCCCGCGGACATCTCGTGGTTGCCGTCGACAATGTTCTTGTACATCTGGTTGCGGCCCTGTACGTCGTCGGACTTCACCGTCAGCATTTCCTGCAGGGTGTAGGCCGCGCCGTAGGCTTCCAGCGCCCAAACTTCCATCTCGCCGAAGCGCTGGCCGCCGAACTGCGCCTTGCCGCCCAGCGGCTGCTGGGTGACCAGCGAGTACGGGCCGGTGGAGCGCGCATGCATCTTGTCGTCGACCAGGTGGTTGAGCTTCAGGTAATGCATGTAGCCGACGGTGACCGGGCGATCGAATGCCTCGCCGGTGCGGCCGTCGTACAGCGTGGTCTGACCCGACTCGGGCAGATCCGCCAGCCTCAGCATCGCCTTGATCTCGGTCTCTTCCGCACCATCGAACACCGGCGTCGCCATCGGCACGCCTTCCTGCAGGTTGGTGGCGAGCGCGAAGATTTCCTTGTCGGTGAGCGACTTCAGGTCGACGTGCTGCACCGCGCCGGCGACGTGGTTGTTGTAGATCTGGTCGAGGAACTCGCGGATCTTGGCCACCTTCTCCTGCGCCTCGAGCATCTTCTGGATCTTCTTGCCCAGGCCCTTGGCGGCCCAGCCCAGATGCACTTCCAGGATCTGCCCGATGTTCATGCGCGACGGCACGCCCAGCGGGTTCAACACGATGTCGACCGGCACGCCGTCGGCGGAGTACGGCATGTCTTCCACCGGCACCACGTTCGACACCACGCCCTTGTTGCCGTGCCGGCCGGCCATCTTGTCGCCCGGCTGGATGCGGCGCTTCACGGCCAGGAACACCTTGACCATCTTCAGCACGCCCGGCGCGAGGTCGTCGCCCTGGGTGATCTTGCCCTGCTTCTCCTTGAAGCGCTTGTCGAACTCCTCCTTGTGGCGCTTGACCTGGTCGGCCGCGCGCTCGAGGAACTCGGTGACTTCCTCGTCCTTGACGTTGATCTTGAACCAGTCGTCCTTCTTCAGGCCGTCCAGGTAGGCGTCCGTGATTTCGGCGCCACGCTTCAGGCCGCCCGGCCCGCTCATCGCGGACTTGCCGACCAGCTGGGTACGCATGCGGCTGTAGATCGCGCCTTCGAGGATGCGGAACTGGTCGTCCAGATCCTTGCGGATCCGCTTGACCTCGGTTTCCTCGATCTGCTTGGCGCGCTTGTCCTTCTCGATGCCGTCGCGGGTGAACACCTGCACGTCGATGACGGTGCCGTCCATGCCCGGCGGCACGCGCAGCGAGCTGTCCTTCACGTCGGACGCCTTCTCGCCGAAGATCGCACGCAGCAGCTTCTCTTCCGGCGTGAGCTGGCTCTCGCCCTTCGGCGTGACCTTGCCGACCATGATGTCGCCGGCCTTCACCTCGGCACCGATGTAGACGATGCCCGACTCGTCCAGGCGCGCCAGCGCCTGTTCGCCCACGTTCGGAATGTCGGCGGTGATTTCCTCGGCGCCCAGCTTGGTGTCGCGCGCGATGCAGGACAGCTCCTCGATGTGGATCGAGGTGTAGCGGTCTTCCTGCACGACGCGCTCGGACAACAGGATGGAGTCTTCGAAGTTGTAGCCGTTCCACGGCATGAACGCGATCAGCATGTTCTGGCCGAGCGCGAGCTCGCCCAGGTCGGTCGACGAACCGTCGGCCAGCGTGTCGCCCTTCGCCACCACGTCACCGACGTTGACCAGCGGACGCTGGTTGAGGTTGGTGTTCTGGTTGGAACGGGTGTACTTGGTCAGCGTATAGATGTCGACGCCGGCGTCGTTGTCGCCGACTTCTTTCTCATTGACGCGCACCACGATACGGGCCGCATCGACCTGGTCGATCACGCCGCCGCGCTTGGCGCTGACGATGACGCCGGAGTCGCGCGCCACCGCGCGCTCGATACCGGTACCCACCAGCGGCGTCTGCGAACGCAGCGTCGGCACGGCCTGGCGCTGCATGTTCGCGCCCATCAGAGCGCGGTTCGCGTCATCGTGCTCCAGGAACGGCACCAGCGCCGCGGCGACCGACACGGTCTGCATCGGCGAGACGTCCATGTAGTCGACCTCGGACGCCGGACGCAACTCGGATTCGCCGCGGAAACGGCAGGACACGAAGTCCTCCAGGAACGCGCCGTGCTTGTCCAGCGGCGAGTTCGCCTGGGCGATCACGTGGTCGCCTTCCTCGATCGCCGACAAGTAGTCGACCTTGTCGGTGACCTTGCTGTTGGCGACCTTGCGGTACGGCGTCTCGAGGAAGCCGTACGAGTTGGTGCGGGCGTACACGGCCAGCGAGTTGATCAGGCCGATGTTCGGGCCTTCCGGCGTTTCGATGGTGCAGACGCGGCCGTAATGGGTCGGGTGCACGTCGCGCACTTCGAAGCCGGCGCGTTCGCGGGTCAGGCCGCCCGGTCCGAGCGCGGAGACGCGGCGCTTGTGCGTTACTTCCGACAGCGGGTTGTTCTGATCCATGAACTGGGACAGCTGCGAGGAGCCGAAGAACTCCTTCACCGCCGCCGCGACCGGCTTGGCGTTGATCAGGTCCTGCGGGGTCAGGCCATCGGCCTCGGCCAGCGACAGGCGTTCGCGCACCGCGCGCTCGACGCGCACCAGGCCGATGCGGAAGGTGTTCTCGGCCATCTCGCCGACCGAACGCACGCGACGGTTGCCCAGGTGGTCGATGTCGTCGACGGTACCGTGGCCGTTCTTGATGTCGATCAGCACTTTCAGCACGTCGAGGATGTCGGAGCTTTCGCCCAGTTCCTTGACCATCGCCTGCGACGCATCTTCCTTGCGCTCGCTGAAGTACTTGTGGTCGTACAGCACGCCCGGGCCGAGGATTTCCTTGCGGCCCACGCGGCGGTTGAACTTCATCCGGCCCACGCCCGACAGGTCGTAGCGGTCGAAGGTGAAGAACAGGTTGAAGAACAGGTTCTGCGCGGCATCCTTGGTCGGCGGTTCGCCCGGGCGCATCATGCGATAGATCTCCACCAGCGCCTCCAGCGGCGTCTTGGTGTTGTCGATGCGCAGGGTGTGCGAGATGTAGGCGCCGCGGTCGAGGTCGTTGACGTACAGCGTCGGCACGATCTCGATACCGGCCTTGCGGAAATTCTCCAGTTGCTCGGCGGTGATCTCGTCGTTCGCCGAAGCCAGCAACTCGCCGGTCTTCGCGTCGACGATGTCGGTCGCCACGATGCGGCCGACCGGGTAGTCGTCCGGCACTTCCAGCGCGGTGATGTTCTCGGCCGCCAGCTGGCGCACATGACGCGCCGTGATGCGCTTGCCGGCTTCCACCAGCACCTTGCCGCCGATCGCCAGGTCGAAGCTCAGCGTTTCGCCGCGCAGGCGCTCGGCGACCAGCTCCAGCGTGGTGCCGCCCTTCTTGCCCAGGTGAAACACGTTGTGCTCGAAGAAGATGCCCAGCATCTCCTCGTTGCTGTAGCCGAGCGCGCGCAGCAGCACCGTGACCGGCAGCTTGCGGCGACGGTCGATGCGGGTGAACAGCGCGTCCTTCGGGTCGAACTCGAAGTCCAGCCAGGAGCCGCGGTAGGGAATCACGCGGGCCGAGAACAGCAGCTTGCCCGAGCTGTGCGTCTTGCCGCGGTCGTGGTCGAAGAACACGCCCGGCGAACGATGCAGCTGCGAGACGATCACGCGCTCGGTGCCGTTGATGATGAAGGTGCCGGTGTCGGTCATGAGCGGAATCTCGCCCATGTAGACCTCCTGCTCCTTGATGTACTTGACCACCTTCTTCGAGGCCGGGCTGTCCTTGTCGTAGATGACCAGGCGCACGGTGGTGCGCAGCGGCGCGCCGTAGGTCATGCCGCGGTTGCGGCACTCGCGCTCGTCGAACGCCGGCTCGCCGAGGCGGTAGTCGACGTACTCAAGCGCCGCATTGCCCGAATAGCTGGAGATCGGGAACACCGACTTCAACGCGGCATGCAAACCCTTCTCGCCGCGCTGTTTCGGCGCGACGTGCTCCTGCAGGAACTCCCGGTAGGAATCAGTCTGGATGGTCAGCAGGTTCGGCACGCCCAGTACGGGCGGACGCTTGCCAAAGTCCTTGCGGATGCGTTTCTTCTCGGTAAACGAGTAGGCCATGATCGGTAGCGCCTCGGTTCGCAGTGACGCCGGTGGTGCACACACCGGCTGAATGAAAAATCAGGTGTTCGACAAATCCGCGGATTTGGGAATCGAGAATGGGGATTCGACCTGCAAATCCCTATTCTCCATTCCCCTTCCCGCCTAAGCAGGCAAAGCCCGGGGGCTCGCGCCCCCAGGCTTGCTTGACGCTAGATCAAACTGACGACGCGCAAGGGCGCCGATTACTTCAGTTCGACCGTGGCGCCGGCAGCTTCGAGGTCCTTCTTGAACTTCTCGGCATCTTCCTTCGACACGGCTTCCTTCAGGACGCCGCCGGCCTCGGTGAGGTCCTTGGCTTCCTTCAGGCCCAGGCCGGTGATCGCGCGGACAGCCTTGATCACGTCGACCTTCTTGGCGCCGGCGGTCTTCAGGATGACGTCGAACTCGGTCTGCGCTTCGGCAACCGGGGCAGCAGCGGCCGGACCGGCCACGGCGACCGGGGCAGCGGCGGTCACGCCAAACTTCTCTTCGATGGCCTTCACCAGGTCCATCACTTCCATGAGCGACTTGGCGGCGACGGCTTCAACGATCTGTTCGTTGGTCAGGGACATTTGATTTACCTCTGGAAATGGATTCGGTTTGAATAGACGTTGAACTTAGGCGGGTTCGGCTTCGGCCGGGGCTTCGGCGGCGACTTCGCCACCACCCTGCTTGTCGGCCACGGCCTTGACGACGCGGGCGAACATCGTGGCCGGTTCGGCCAGCACGCGGGCCAGCATGGCCAGCGCCTGTTCGCGGGTCGGCAACGCGGCCAGCACGTCGACGTGCGCAGCCGGCAGCAGCTTGCCTTCCACCGAGACGATTTTCGCCTTCAGCTTGTCGTTGCCCTTGGCGAATTCCTTGATCAGACGCCCGGCAGCGCCGGGTTCTTCCGTCGAGAATGCGTACAGCAGCGGACCGACCAGGGCGTCCTTGACGACCTCGAATTCGGTACCGGCCACGGCGCGCGACGCCAGCGTGTTCTTGACAACCCTCAAGTACACGCCGGATTCGCGGGCCTTCTTGCGCATCGCGGTCATCTGTTCGACCGTGGTGCCCGCATACTCGGCAGCGACCAGGGAGTGAGCCTTCGCGGCAACTTCTGCCAGTTCGGCGACTACTTCTTGCTTCTGAGACAGATTGAGAGCCATTGCACTCCTCCAAATGAACTCCGCTTACGGCTCCTGCCGCTTGCGGTCCTGGGCGACGCCATCCGTGACGTCGGGGACGCGAGGGTCCCGGGTGTTGGCCTTTCCAGAAAATCGAACGATTCCAGAAGGGGCAGCACCATCTGCGCAGGCCGGATTTGCCAGAAACCCGATTAAGCGGTCCCGCTGGCGGCGACGGCGATTCCCTGCCTTGTACGAGCTCCCTGCCCGTCGTCGTCGCGCGCTGAACGCGCCTGCGGTCTTTGACAGCGGCCCCGACCTTCATGCGAAGAACCGGGGCTACCCTCAAAAACTGCCCGCATCGACAAAAGCGTCGAGCGGGACTTGAGTCTTACTTCGCGGAGATGGCCAGCGACGAGGTATCGACGGCAACGCCGACGCCCATCGTGCTGGACAACGCCACTTTCTGCAGGAACTGACCCTTCGCCGTGGCCGGCTTGGCCTTCAGCAGGTCGGCGATCAGCGTGTTGAGGTTGTCCGCCAGCTGGGCGGCCTCGAAGCTGGCCTTGCCGATGGTGGCGTGGATGATGCCCGCCTTGTCGTTGCGGAACTTCACCTGGCCGGCCTTGGCGTTCTTGACCGCGGTGGCGACGTCGGCGGTGACCGAGCCGTCCTTCGGGTTCGGCATCAGGCCGCGTGGGCCGAGCAGCTGGCCCAGCTTGCCGACCACGCGCATCGCGTCCGGCGTGGCGATCACGCGACCGAAGTCGAGATCACCGGCCTGCATGCGCTCGGCCAGGTCGTCCATGCCGACGGCGTCGGCACCGGCGGCCTTGGCGGCCTCGGCCTTCTCGCCCGGCGGGCAGAACACGGCGACCTTGACGGTCTTGCCGGTGCCATGCGGCAGCAGCGAGGAGCCACGCACGCCCTGGTCCGACTTCTTCGCGTCGATGCCCAGGCGCACGGCCACGTCCACCGACTCGGCGAACTTCGCCTTGGCGTTGTCCTTGACGATCTTCAGGGCTTCTTCCAGGGCGTAGAACTTGCCCGGCTGCACCGCGGCCTGCGCCGACTTCATACGCTTCGTGAGCTTTGCCATGTCTTAACCCTCCACCACAAGGCCCATGCTGCGGGCGCTACCGGCAATGGTGCGCACCGCGGCGTCGAGGTCGGCAGCCGTCAGATCCGGCTCCTTCTGCTTCGCAATATCTTCCAGCTGCTTGCGAGTGACCTTGCCGACCTTGTCGGTATTCGGCTTCTGCGAACCCTTGGCGACACCGGTGGCCTTCTTCAGAAGGATCGTGGCGGGCGGGGTCTTGGTGATGAAGGTGAAGCTGCGGTCGGAGTACGCGGTGATGATGGTCGGAATCGGCAGACCCGGCTCCAGCTTCTGCGTGGCGGCATTGAACGCCTTGCAGAACTCCATGATGTTCAGGCCGCGCTGACCAAGGGCTGGGCCCACCGGCGGCGACGGGTTGGCCTGGCCGGCCTTGACCTGCAGTTTGATGTAACCGACAACTTTCTTTGCCATTGGATTTTCCTCGCGAGTCCAAGCGCCTTGCGGCTCCTCGCTGTTCACCGTTCCATGGATGGAGGGAAGATCCGCCTCGTGCAGATCCAAAACGCGGACACGCCGGGCCAAAAAGACCCCGCGTGAACCGCGCAGTATAGAGATTTACCGAATCGTCAGCAAGCCCCGTGCCAAAGTCGCCGGATCGGGTGGCCAGGTTGCCCCGGCCGGATCAGGCCGCTCAGGCCTTCTCGACCTGACCAAACTCCAGCTCGACCGGGGTCGAACGACCGAAGATCAGCACTGCCACGCGCAGGCGACTCTTCTCGTAGTTGACTTCCTCGACCACGCCATTGAAATCGTTGAACGGGCCTTCGGTGACGCGCACCATCTCGCCCGGCTCGAACAGCACCTTGGGACGGGGCTTCTCGACGCCTTCGCGCACGCGGCTGAGGATCGCCTCGGCTTCGCTGTCCTTGATCGGCAGCGGGCGGTCGGCGGTACCGCCGATGAAACCCATCACTTTCGGGGTTTCCTTGATCAGATGCCAGCATTCGTCGTCGATCCGGGGCGACTTGCCCTCGGTATTCGTCTCGATCTGCACCAGCACGTAGCCCGGGAAGAACTTGCGCTCGCTGCGGCGCTTCTGGCCGCCACGCATCTCGATCACTTCCTCGGTCGGCACCAGCACTTCACCGAACTTCTCCTCCATCGCGGCGCGCTTGACGCGCTCCTCGAGGGATCGCTTCACCTGGTTCTCGAAACCCGAATAGGCGTGCACCACGTACCAACGCTTGCTCATGCTCACCTCAGCCACCCAGCTTCAGCAGCCAGTCGAGAATGACCGACTTCAGGATCAGGTCGATCAGACCCAGCAGCAGCGACAGGACGACCACCACCACGATGATGATGCCAGTCGTCTTGATCGTCTCGTCGCGGGTCGGCCAGACCACCTTGCGCATTTCGAACTGCGACTCGGCGATGAAGTTCCGCACCCGCCGGCCCAGCGCGGTGAACGCGGCGATCGCCAGCGCAACCACCATCGCGGCCAGCACGCCCAGCAGACGCACCGACGATGAAATGCTGCCATCCCGACCGAGCCAGGAATAGGCGAAGATACCGCCAGCCAGCACCAGGCCCGCCAGTACCAGCTTGCCGATGTCGGCGGCGTTCGTGCCCTTGGGCTGTTCTGCCTTGGTATTCATGCACTAGTGACCAGGTGTCAGCAGCATGCCGTGCCTTGCGGCCGACCTTGCCATCGTCACCCGTCTCGATCCTCGGGGAAGTGGCACGCCAGGAGGGACTTGAACCCCCAACCTGCGGTTTTGGAGACCGCTGCTCTGCCAATTGAGCTACTGGCGTACATGGCTTGAACTTGAAACACGACGGCGAGCGGCTTGAATCCGCTCGCCCCGTGAGGGTTATTTTAGACTTTATTTCAGCCATCTTCCGTGATGGCAAAGATCAAACCGGCATCCATGCCGGACTTCTCACATTTGTTTCAGCCATCCTCCCTGATGGCAAAGATCAGACCGGCATCCTGCCGGACTTTTCACAAAAGCTTTTTACTTGATGACCTTGGCCACCACGCCGGCGCCGACGGTACGGCCGCCCTCGCGGATGGCGAAACGCAGGCCTTCGTCCATCGCGATCGGGTGGATCAGGCTCACCACCATCTTCACGTTGTCGCCCGGCATCACCATCTCCACGCCTTCCGGCAGGGTCACCGCGCCCGTCACGTCCGTCGTGCGGAAGTAGAACTGCGGGCGGTAGCCCTTGAAGAACGGCGTATGACGGCCACCCTCGTCCTTCGACAGCACGTACACCTCGGCCTCGAAGTCCGTATGCGGGGTGATCGTGCCCGGCTTGGCCAGCACCTGGCCACGCTCCACGTCGTCACGCTTCAGGCCGCGCAGCAGCAGACCGGCGTTGTCGCCCGCCTGGCCCTGGTCCAGCAGCTTGCGGAACATCTCCACGCCCGTGACTGTGGTCTTCTGCGTGTCGCGGATGCCGACCACTTCGATTTCGTCGCCCACCTTGATGATGCCGCGCTCGATACGACCGGTCACCACCGTGCCGCGGCCCGAGATCGAGAACACGTCCTCCACCGGCATCAGGAACGGCTTGTCGATCGCACGCACCGGCTCCGGAATGTAGCTGTCCAGCGCGTCCACCAGCTTGATGATCGACGGCACGCCGATCTCGCTCTGATCCCCTTCCAGCGCCAGCTTGGCCGAACCGTGGATCATCGGCGTATCGTCGCCCGGGAAGTCGTACTTGGTCAGCAGCTCGCGCACTTCCATCTCGACCAGTTCGAGCAGCTCGGCGTCGTCCACCATGTCCGCCTTGTTCAGGTAGACCACGATGTACGGCACGCCGACCTGGCGCGACAGCAGGATGTGCTCGCGCGTCTGCGGCATCGGGCCGTCCGCGGCCGAGCACACCAGGATCGCGCCGTCCATCTGCGCCGCACCCGTGATCATGTTCTTCACGTAGTCCGCATGGCCCGGGCAATCCACGTGCGCGTAGTGGCGGTTCGGCGACTCGTATTCCACGTGCGCCGTCGAGATCGTGATGCCGCGCGCCTTCTCTTCCGGCGCCGCGTCGATCGCGCTGTAATCCTTGAACTCGCCACCGAAACGCTCCGCACCGACCTTCGTCAGCGCCGCCGTCAGCGTCGTCTTGCCGTGATCCACGTGACCAATCGTGCCGACGTTGACGTGCGGCTTGGTGCGTTCGAATTTACCCTTTGCCATGCGCGCTAAACCCCGATGGAGTCAATGAATTGGAGAAAACTGCCCGTTTCGGGGCTGACCATGACGGTCGAATGAGTGGTGCTCATGACAGGAATCGAACCTGTGACCTCTTCCTTACCAAGGAAGTGCTCTACCGACTGAGCTACATGAGCCAAAGCTTTAACCGTCCTCCATGACGGCAAAGACAAGACCGGCGTCCTGCCGGACTCTTCAAAAATTCGTCGACCTCTGCATCTTCTGCACCGGTCGATCATGTTGACAGGTGCAGCGCAATGGAGCGGAAGGCGGGAATCGAACCCGCGTAATCAGTTTGGAAAACTGATGTTCTACCATTGAACTACTCCCGCCCTGCGCGGAACTCTGTGCTGGTGGAGGGAGGTGGATTCGAACCACCGAAGGCGTAAGCCAGCAGATTTACAGTCTGCCCCCGTTGGCCGCTTGGGTATCCCTCCAACAAAGAACGCGTATTGTGTGGATCAGGCCCTGAACTGTCAACACCTTGCGGCGCCGATTCCGCCCGCGGCAGCGATTATTCCGCGGATATCATCAGTCCAGCGAAGCCGCGTGCAGATCGACCAGTTGCTCCATGCCTTTGGACAACTCCAGCAGCTGTTTCGCCTGCGCCTGCAGCCGGCGCTCGCTATCGTCGCGCGGCTCCCAGTGCGGCACCGGGGTGGGCTTGCCCTCCGGGCTGTCCAATGCCACGAACACCATTACGCAGCTGGTCGCCAGACGCTGTTCGTCCTTGCGCAGATCGCGCGCCAGCACGTCGATGGCCATATGCATGCTGCTGGTGCCGGTGTGGATCAGACGCGCCCGCACCGTGACCAGGTCGCCGATCAGGATCGGCGCCACGAACTGGATGCCGCTGACCGAGGCGGTGACGCAATACGCCCCGCTCCAGCCCACCGCGCAGGCATAACCGGCCTGGTCGATCCACTTCATCGCCATGCCGCCGTGCACCTTGCCGCCGAAGTTGACGTCGGTGGGTTGGGCGAGAAAGCGGAACGTCACTTCATGCTGTTTTCCGGACATGGGGCGGGCATCTCGTGGGCGGAATCCGAAACCGGGATTATGCCTGACTGTGCGCATTTCCCCGTACCAGGGCACAGTTCGCCGGCTTGCGGCCCGCCACGCTTCATGGCTAGATGCCAAAAGGAAACAGGGGGAGTCAGCATTGGCCTTGCGCAGCATTGCATCACGGACGGCGCTGTGGGTCCTGGTCGGCTCCACCCTGGTGCTGGCAGCCATGGGCGCCTTGCTGCTCAACCTGACCCGCACGCAGATCCTCGAACACACCCACCATGAGGCAGCCGCCCTGGCGGCCCATGCCGGCAGCCAGATCCAGGCCCGGATCGACCGTGTCGCGGTTTCGGCACGAATGCTTGCCGCGATCATCGACACCCGCCAGGACGACGCCGAACCGCTGCTGCGCGACACCCTGGCCGCGAACCTGGACATGGACGGGCTAGCCGCGGTATTCAGGCCCTCGCCGAATCCGGCCGACGCCCTGCCGTATTCGCCGTTCGTAAGCCGACTGGACGACGGCACCCTGACCAGCCGCGACCTCTCGCGCGACGCCAATCCTTACTGGAACAACAACTGGTTCCTCGGCGGACTTGGCTGCAGCAACGGCTGCTGGCAGCGACCGTTCTTTTCGCAGTCCCGGCACCGCCAGCTGATCAACTACTCCGTGGCGATCAGCCGCGACGGACACCCGGTCGGCATCATCAACGCCGACGTCACGCTCGACTGGCTGCACCAGATACTCGGCAGCCTGGCCAAGCCCGAGGGCGCCTATGCCTTCGTGCTGGACAGCGATGGCAACTACCTGGCGCACGACAACCCCGACCTCGTAGGCAAGCGTGGCGCCGCCGCCCTGCTGGTCGCACTGGCCAGCGACCAGCCTGAATCGACGCGCCTGCCGGTGGCGCAAAACCCGCATGTACACGGAGCGGTCTGGGTTTATTCCGCCCCGATCGAGGGCACCCGTTGGCGACTTGGCCTGGTGGTCCCGGAATACCAGATCTATGCGGGGGTAAGGCGCATCTTCGTGCTGAGCCTCGCCCTGGGCCTGCTGGCCCTGCTGGGCGTCGCGCTGATCACGCTGCTGACCATCCGTCGCACGATGGCGCCGCTGGGGGTACTGGCCGACCGCGCCGAGCACGTCGCCCGCGGCGAACTGGATTTCGAGCTGCCGCCGCCGCGCCGCCCCGACGAGGTGGGACGCCTCACCCAATCCTTCGACCACATGCGCCGCGAACTGGCCCTGCACCTGGAGAACCTCGCCCGGGTGGCGCGGGAAAAGCAGCGGCTCGCCAGCGAACTGGAGATCGCCCACCAGATCCAGATCGGCCTGCTGCCGAGCGAGCACTATCTCGACGCCGTCTGCGCCTACTTCGAACTGCATGCGGCGCTGCGCCCGGCCCGGGCGGTCGGCGGCGACCTCTACAGCTATTTCATGCTCGACCCGCAGCGCTTCTTCGTGATGGTCGGCGACGTTTCCGACAAGGGCATACCGGCCGCCCTGTTCATGGCGCAGACGATCACCCTGGCCAAGGCGCTGGCGCCGCGCGCGCAGACGCCACAGAATCTGTTGCGGCTGCTCAACCTCGAGCTGTGCCGCGGCAACGACAGCTGCATGTTCGTCACCCTGCTGTGCGGCCTGCTGGATACCGGCAACGGCAGCCTGGTACTGGCCAGCGCCGGACACGAGCCGCCGATCCTGTGCGGCCGCGGCGCGCCGCAGCTGCTGGACTTCCCCACCGGCGCGGTGCTCGGGCTGTACGAAGACTCCGACTACCCGGAACATCGCCTGCGCCTGCGCCAGGGCGAGACCTTGCTGATGTATACCGACGGCATCACCGAGGCCAGCGACGACGAGCAGCGGATGTACGGCATCGAGCGCACCGTGGAAAGCCTTGCCCAGGTGCCGCCGACGGCCCCCACCGCCGGCTACATCGAACGGCTGCTGGGCGACGTGGACCGTTTCGTGGCGGAAGCCGCGCAGGCCGACGACATCACCGTGCTCGCGCTGACCTGGCATGGGGCCACGGCGCCGGGTACCGAGATAAGCATCGGCAACCAGCTGGCCGACGTGTTCGGCGCGCTCGACCGCTGCGAGAACCTGCTGCTGGAAGCCGACGTGCCGGCCGCGTTGCGCGGCGACATGCGGCTGGTGCTGGAGGAGTTGATGGTCAATACCGTCGAATACGGCTATCCCGACGGGCGCCCCGGCCGAATCCGCATCCTGCTGCAACCCCAGCCGGACGCCGTCGCGGTCGAGTTGATCGACGATGGCGGCCCCTTCGACCCGCTGCAATCGGCCACTCCCGACCTTACCGGCGACCTCGCCGACCGTGAACAGGTCGGCGGTCTCGGCATCCATCTCGCGCGCACCATGGCCAGCGAAATGCGCTATACACGGGACGCCGACGGCAACCACCTGCTGCTTCGCTTCACCTACCCGAACCTGGACGAATCTCCGCCATGACGCTCAGCCTGCACCATGAATTCTCCACGCCCGATCGTGTCGTCGTGCACGTGGGCGGCCGCCTCGACGCGATGACCTTCGGCGAACTCGATGAGGCCATGCTGGCCCTGCTGCCCCGGCTCGGCGACGGCGGCACCGTGGTGGTCGACCTCGCCGGACTGGAATACGTCAGCAGCGCCGGACTGCGCAGTTTCGCCCGGATCCGCAAGAGCATGCGCGCCCGCAACGGCCACACCCTGCTGCTGAACCCGCAGCCGCAGGTACGCAAGGTGTTCGACATCGTCAAGGCGGTGCCGGTGAATGAGGTCTTCACCAGCACGCAGGAGCTCGACGCCTACCTGGACCGCATGCAGCGGCAGATCACCGAAGGCGACAACGACGACGCCTGAGCGGCAGCCGTCAGCGTACCGGCGCGGGCAGTGCCAGCGGATCGCCGCTGTAGATCGCCACATGCGGCACGCCGTCCGCGCCGATCCAGCCGCGGTACATGCCCTCGGTGTTGAACGGCATCGACACGCTGCCATCCGCGCCCAGGATGATCGCGCCGCCGTCGCCGCCCATCTGCGGGATCTCGTCGTTGATCACCGCCTGCCCGGCCTGCTGCGCCGACTCGTCCAGCATCGCCATGCGCAGGCAGATCTCGCGCGCGGCGGAAACCCGGATGTAGAACTCGCCCCAGCCCGTGCCCGACACCGCGCAGGCGGCGTTCGCATAGGTGCCGGCGCCGACGATCGGCGAATCGCCCACGCGGCCGTAGCGCTTGTCGGTCATGCCGCCGGTCGACGTGCCGGCAGCAAGCCGGCCCTGGCTGTCGCGGGCGAGCGCGCCGACGGTGCCGAAGTGCTTGAGCGCCATCAGCCGTTCTGTCAGCGATACACCGGCCGCATCGTCCTTCAACGCCTTCTGCAACTCCTGCCAGCGTCGGTCGGTGCGGAAATACGACGGATCCACCAGCTTGAATCCCTGCTCCGTGGCGAAGGTCTCCGCACCGTCGCCGACCATCATCACGTGCGGCGAACGCTCCATCACGGCGCGCGCCAGCAGGATCGGATTCCTCACGCGATGCACTCCCGCCACCGCGCCCGCGGCCAGCGTCGAGCCATCCATGATCGAGGCATCGAGCTCGTTCTTGCCGTCATGGGTGAACACGGCGCCCTTGCCGGCGTTGAACAGCGGGTCGTCTTCCAGCACGGTGATCGCCGCCGCCACTGCATCGGTCGCGGTCTTGCCGCTCTTCAGCTCGGCGTAGCCCTTGCGCAGGGCAAGCTCAAGGGCCGCGCGCGCCCCGGCTTCGATCTGCGGTGTCATGCTGGCGCGTTCCACGCCCGCGCCACCATGAATCACCAACAGCGGTGCGTGTTCGCCGCGCAGGGTCAGCTCGCCGTCGTGGACATCGGCGATCGCATCGAACACTGGCTGGCTGACCTTGAAATCCTTCAGGTCGATGCGGCTTTGCGTACCCACACCGGTGACGCGCGTGCCGCGATAGTCGAGCGGCTTGCCTGCCTCGATCCGTTCCGGCGACCCCTTCGGCTGCACCAGCCAGGCGAAGCCATTGTCGATGGTGAAGAGCCGGCCGATGCCGTTGCCGTCGACGCACAACGCCGCATCCTGATCCACGCCCAGACCCACGACATCGGCGTGCCCGGCATGACGCAGGTTGGCGACGAACGCAATCAGCCGCCCCAACCGGTCGCGCTTGTGAAAATGCGTATCGGTGACCACTCGCTGCATGTTCGGCAGATGCATGAAATCGCCGACCAGGGTCATGCCCTTGCCGAGCGGATCGCGCATCGCCTCTTTCGACGTGATGCTGCCGCCATCCATCGCGCCATAGGCGTGGGCGCCGAGGATGGCCAGCCCGGCGCTGGTGCCGCCGATCGGTTTGCCGTGTTCCACGTGCTGGTTCAGCGCCACGTTCAACGGCGTGCCCTTCCAGAAATTCACGTAATTGGCCTGATCGCCACCAGCAATGAAAATGCCGTCGGCATGCCGCACGATGTCCAGCACCTTCGGATCGCTGGCCGCCTCGCGGCGGTGGAACACCAGCGTCTGCACCGACGCGACACCGCCGACCTCGGTGTAGAACTCCTTCTGCATGTCGTCCTCGCCGGAGGCGCGAAGGATCACGAAATGACCGTGTCCGCCCCTGGCTGCAAACCATGCGAATGCCTTGTGCGGCCACTTGCCTCCGCCCATCAGCATCAGGGCCGCCTCGGTGCGCCCCGGCGTCGGCGCTTTCAGATCGCCGATCTGGTAGTACTCGTAGCCCTGCCGGATCGCCGCCGAATCCGGCGACGCCGCTGCCGCCGCACTGCATGCCATCAGCAGGCACAGGGAAAACACCAGCGAAAAACCGGTGCGGAGAAAGTGCTGCGAACGGCTGGGCGAAGTCATCGGTCAATGGTCCGTCGGGGAGGATGCAACGTGGTTTTCCAAACGATGGCGCAACGCGAGCGATCGCGCACAGTGCAATGGTCGGGACGAACGGGCGGCGCATATCCCCCACCCGATGCACGTATTGCAGGCCATGTGGCCACACAGGCGTCATGACGCTGTCATTGGCGCGTGGATTGGCGTTACTGTCCGCGGCGTGGACGACTCACTCGACAACTGGTTCATTCGCGAAATCCTCGTGCACGAGCGCGCGCTGATGCGCTATCTGCTGCGCAGTTGGTACCGGCGCGACGAAATCCACGACCTGCGCCAGGACATCTACGTACGCGTCTACGAGGCGGCTGCGAAGGCGCGCCCGGCGATGCCCAAGTCCTTCATGTTCACCACCGCGCGTCACCTGATGACCGACCGGCTGCGTCGTGCGCGTGTCGTCTCGATCGATGCCGTGGGTGATTTGGACGCCCTGAACGTCTTGATAGATGAGGTTTCGCCGGAACGCCGATTGAGCGCGCGGCAAGAGCTGAAGCAGCTGACCGAAGCCTTTGACCGCCTGCCCGACCGCTGCCGCGAAGTGGTGTGGCTGCGCAGGGTCGAGGAACTACCGCAAAAGGAAGTGGCGCTGCGCATGGGCATCGGCGAGAAGACAGTGGAAAAGCAGGTCGCCAAGGGCATGCGGCTGATCGCGGAATATTTTTACGGCGGCGGCCACACGCACCGCTCGCGGGAACGCGCGGCGGCGGACGCCGAGCATGGAGATGGCCATGGCCAGCAGCAGGCAGATTGAACTGATCGCCTCCGCCTGGCTGGCCAGGCGCGACGGGGCCGAGTGGACCGCGCACGACCAGTTGCAACTGGATGCGTGGCTGCAGGAATCCACCGCACACCGCGTGGCGTATCTGCGCCTGGACGCCGCGTGGCGACAAAGCGATCGCCTGAAGGCGCTCGGCGCCGGCGTACCCGCAGGGGCCGTGCCCGAACGCGGAGCGTGGGGAATGGCTCCGCTTCCGGAGTCCCGCGCGACGCCATCCGAATCCGGCACCGATGGCGAACCGTCCGCGCCGGCGAGGGTCGCTGCGGCACGTCACCTCAGTGCTTTGTCGCCTGCCACGCGCAAGTTGCCGAAGAGCCGACCGCGCCGGCTGCTTCGCTACGCCACGGCCGGCTTCGCGCTGGTCGTGCTGGCATCGCTGGCATGGGGCTGGCGGCATTACGCGGCGGTGGATCAGGCCTCGTACCGCACCGCGATCGGTGGCCTGCAGGATGTGCCGTTGCCCGACGGTTCGGTGATCACGCTGAGCAGCGACAGCCGCATCCTGGTCACGCTTTCCCGCAGCGAGCGCCACATCGACCTCCAGCAGGGCGAGGCGTTCTTCAAGGTCGCCAAGGATCCCGGCCGTCCGTTCGTGGTCAGCGCCGGCGATCGCCGCGCGATCGCGGTCGGCACGCGCTACGACGTGCGCCGCGATGCGGCTGAACTGCGCGTCATCGTGACCCAGGGCGTGGTG
Organism: Rhodanobacter soli; assembly: GCF_040548735.1. Taxonomy (NCBI): domain Bacteria; kingdom Pseudomonadati; phylum Pseudomonadota; class Gammaproteobacteria; order Lysobacterales; family Rhodanobacteraceae; genus Rhodanobacter; species Rhodanobacter soli. The sequence continues at coordinate 859,926 of NZ_JBEPSD010000001.1, forward strand.
CGGCTGGAGTCGGACAACGGACCGGGCGGACGCCGCCGGCCGAGCACCCTGCTGCCTGCCGGCAGCATCGCATTGGCCAGCGACGCCGGCGTGGTGGTGAACTCGGGCTCGGTGCAGCAGGCGGAGGAGTTCCTCAGCTGGCGCAGTGGCTTCCTTTCCTTCCACGACACGCCGCTGGCTTCGGCCGCCGCGGAATTCAATCGCTACAACGCCCGCAAGATCGTCATCGGCGACGCCTCGATCGGCAGCTTGCGGGTGGGCGGCAATTTCCGCTGGTCCAATGCGGAGACGTTCGTACGGCTGCTGGAGCTGGGTTTCCCGGTCCGCGCCGTGCACGGCAAGGACGTCATCGTGCTGAAGAGCCGCTAGCGAACCTCGCACTCCGCCGGCCGCTGTGGACCGCTGCGCGCACGAAGAAAGACGACGGGGGGATTTGCAGCGCACGTTCGTCACGCTAATCAATGGCGCCATCGTGCGCGCCACCCTGGGGAGAGGGTAACCATGATCCGTTCGTTCCGCACCAGCGTGCTCGCTTTGGCCTGCTCGCTATCCGTCGCCGCTTACGCGCAGACCAACGCCGTCCGGCCCGTCAGCATTCCCGCCGGAGATCTCGTCACGGCCCTCGACAGCCTGGCCCGGCAGTCGGGCGCGCAATTCATCTATCAGGCGGATCAGTTGCGCGGCCTGCGCACGCGAGGGGTCAGCGGCTCGCTGTCCACCGACGACGCCCTCAAACAGCTGCTCAACGGCAGCGGCTTCACGGTCCATCACGATGTCTCCGGCGCCATGGTGATCGTGAAGGGTGATAGTCCGGTCGTCCCCCCGCCATCGTCCCGCTCGACATCGGCGAGCCGCCCGGCGCCCGACAGCGCCGATCAAGCATCGGCCACCAAGCTGCAGGCGGTCGTGGTGACCGGCTCACGCATTCCGCGCGCGCAGATCGAGGGGCCGGCGCCGGTCACCACCATCACCGCGCAGGACATCGCCCGCAACGGCTTCGCCACCGTCTCCGACGTGATGACCTCGCTCACCCAGAACCTCGGCGCGCTCGACAACAACCAGAGCACGGACGGATTCTCGCCCGGCGCGCAGGCCGTCGACTTGCGCGGACTCGGCCCCAACCACACCCTGGTGCTGGTCAACGGCCGGCGCATTGCCGACTACCCGCAGGCCTACGACGGCAACAGCAACTTCACCGACATTTCCAATCTGCCGACCTCGCTGATCGATCGCGTGGAAATCCTGAGCGGCAGCGCCTCCGCGATCTACGGCTCCGATGCGATGTCGGGCGTGATCAACTTCATCCTGAAAAAGAAGGCCGACGGCACCACCATCGATTACCGCGTCGGCGACACCCAGCACGGCGGCGGCAGTTCGCAACGGTTCCAGATAAGCAGCGGCTTTTCGAAGGGTCGGTTCGACTCGGTATTCGGCCTGGAACTCTACGAGGCCCAACCAATATGGGACTACCAGCGCAGCTTCACCGATTCGCGCCTGGACAGCCCGAGCGACCGCATCGTGGCCGGCCATACGTTCGTTCGCCAGGACATCAACGGCAATTACCTCGATCCGGGCAAGGCCACTTGCGACAGCCTGTCCCACCTGGACCAGGGTTCGGTTTTCTATGCGTCGCGTTCCGGCTATGCGCCCGACAACAACGGCGGACCCGGCTATTACTGCGGAAGCTACGAGGACCTCGACTACGGCACGCTGGAGAACGGGCGCAGGTCCGCCAACTTCTTCGGCTCGGCCACTTTCCATGTCAATGACCACGTCGATCTGTTCCTGGACGTGCTGGCCGGCACGTCCCACCAGGACAGCTACAACACGTCCCTGAAATGGCTGAACTGCGAGAAGCTCAACGGCGATTGCACGCCCACGCCGTTCTACAACCAGGCCACCGGCCAGGTCGAACAATGGGAGCGCAACTACTTCACGCTCGAGGAAAACGGCGGCCTGAAACCCGGCGAGATCCGCAACATCAACAACACGCTGTCGCTGACCACCGGCATGAAGGGCAGTTTCGGCCAGGACGACCAGTGGGATTACGAGGCCTCGTTCAGCCATTCGCAAAACCAGCTCAAGAGCAAATGGCCGGCGCTGGTCGCGGCAAAGGCGCAGGCCCTGTACCTGGGACCGTCGCTGGGTGTCGATCCGGACAGTGGCTACCAGATCTACAACGCGCCGCTCAGCCGCTTCTACACGCCGCTGACCGTGGCGCAGTTCCGTTCCATCACCCAGGACTCGATCGACCGGGACAAGAGCCGCTCCGAGGACTGGTCCGTCACCCTCAGCAACACCGAACTGTTCCATCTGCCGGCAGGTCCGGTCGGTTTCGCCGCCGTGGCCGAATACGGCAACCAGTATTTCGGACTGAAGGCCGATCCGCTCTCGCTCGACGGCAGCTATTACGGCCTGCATAACGCCGTGGCGGTCGGTTCGCGCGACCATTCCGGGCTCGGTGCGGAATTCAGCGTGCCAGTGTTCTCGCAGCTCATGCTCACCGCTGCGGGCCGCTACGACAGATACGAATACGGCGCCAACGCGTCGGGCAAGGCCACCTATGCGCTCGGCTTCGAATACCGCCCTTTCAAGACGCTGTTGCTGCGCGGCTCGCTGGGCACGGGCTTCCGCGCGCCCGATCTTTCCTATCTCTATGCCGGCGACAGCGGCTCCAGTTCCAGCGGAACGGACTATTACCAGTGCCGCCTCGATGAACCGGACAGCGGCCCGGACTACTACGACAACTGCAGCAACGGCAATGTGGATTTCAACGGGCGCAGCCACGGCAGCACCGCGCTGAAGGACGAAACCAGCAAATCCCTGACCTACGGCTTCGTGTACTCGCCGACCCCGAACCTGGACTTCACCGCCGACTACTACAACATCCGGGTGAACAACGAGGTCGAATACCAGGACAGCGACAAGGTCCTGCGCGAGGAGGCGGATTGCCGTCTCGGCGTGGACGCCAACGGCGCCCCGGTGGACGGCAATTCGTCGTTCTGCCAGCAGGTCGAGAGCCAGGTCGTGCGCAATTCGCCGACCGCTGGCTACAACCCGAACGGCATCACCTCGGTGCTGGTGCTTCCGATCAACGCCGCCACGGATCACACCTCCGGCGTCGACTTCGACACGCGCTACCGCCTGGCCACCGAGAGGTTCGGCAAGTTCGATTTCCACGTCGGCGCGACCTACGTGATCATGCACCGGACGCGGCTCTCGCCCGACTCGCCGGTCGACAACGAAATGACCGACATCTACTACTACCTGATCCCGCGTACCAAGGCGAACGCCTCGGTGACGTGGACCTTCCGCGATTTCACCACCACGCTCTACGGCTCGCGCATGGGCGGCATACCGAACTACGACGGCACCCTTCGTCTCGCTCCGACCTTCAATTACAACGCGACGCTCAGCTACAACATCACGAAGAACTTCAACCTGTCGCTGGCCATCGACAACCTGTTCGACACCAAGCCGCGGCGCGATCCCACCTGGACCAGCTACCCGTATTACTACATCCCCTGGAACAACCCGACCGGCCGCGCCTTCTTCCTGGAAGCGAGCATGAAACTGGGCGGCAGCCATAGTGAGTGAACCGGAGCGAGATCCCTTGGACGGCATCTCGACCGGCGGACGCCCATGAAATCCGTACGCTTCGCCATTCTCTGGATCGCGTGTTTGCTGGCGTGTCCCTCGGGAGAGGCGGCGGCGACGCGCGCTTTCCAGTTGAGCGATCTGCAGAAGATCGTCTCCCTCGGCGATCCGCAGATTTCCCCGGACGGGAAGGAAATCGCCGTGGTCGTGTCCACACCGGATTGGAGTACGGATAAAGCCATAAAAAAGATCGACCTGGTGGCTGTGGCGAACGGTACGCGCCGCACCCTCGTCAGTCATCGCGACAACCTGTCCTCGCCGCGCTGGTCACCCGACGGCGCGCGCCTGGCGTTCCTCGCGAAAGACCCCCGAACCAGGAAAACCCAGGTCTTCATCATGCCGATGAAGGGCGGCGGGGCACGGCGTGCAACCGACAACGGGCAAGGCGTGGGCGACTACGCCTGGAGTCCCGACGGGAAGAGCATCGCGTTCATCGCACAGGACCCGCCGCTCCACGCGGAAGCCATCAAGGCGCACAACAAGGTGTTCCGGATCACCCATGGTCATTTCCTGCTGGACAAGGAGGTCGCGCCCTGGCAGTTGTGGGTGGCACCGGCCTCGGGCGGGAAAGCCAGGCAGCTGACCCGCGGCGCCTTCAGCCTCGGCACCGATCACGGAGGCGCGACAACGCCCATCTGGAGCCGCGACGGCAAGCGCGTCGCGTTCACGCAATTTCCGGACGTGCATTGGGCGTCGTCGTTTCGTTCCGTCATCGGCGAAGTGGACGTCGCGAGCGGCGACATGCGGACACTGGTTTCCGCGCCAGGCTCGGACCATGTCGAATTCGCGCCAGCGGGCGACGCCCATGCGTTCTCGCGCCCGCGTGGCGGCGACCAGAACAACGGCGACGCCGTGTATGTGAACGTGGACGGCAAAGCCTACGACGCGACGGCGGCGCTGGCCCGCCACTTCGGCAACTACGCCTGGATGCCGGACGGCCGGACACTGATCACCGCTGGCGGGCTGGGCACGCATACGGTGCTCTGGAAGCAACCGCTATCGGGGAAAGCCACGCTGCTCGATCTCGGCGATGTGGAAGCCAACAACGGCCTGGGCATCACGACGAGCAGCAGTACGACCAGCATGAGCGTTTCCAGAACGGGCGCCATCGCCTTTATCGGCACCACGGCAAATCACCCCTGTGAGCTGTACGTTCTGGATTCCATCGATGCCAGGCCACGCCGGCTCACCGACGTGAACGCCTTCACGGACAGTCTCGACCTGGGCCGTACCGAATCCATCGAATGGATGGGCCCGGACGGCTTTCGCGAAGATGGCGTACTGGTCTACCCGGTCGGTTACCAGCAAGGCCGCAAATACCCGCTGGTACTCGTGATCCACGGCGGCCCCCCGATTTCCTCCAACGCGGGTTTCCAGCAGCTGGCGCAACTGTTCGCGGCCGCCGGCTTCCTGGTGTTCCAGCCGAACTACCGCGGCAGCACCAATCTGGGCGACGCGTACCAGCATGCCATTTACCGCAACACGGGCGACGGTCCGGGCAAGGACGTGATGGCGGGACTCGCCGCCGTGGAGAAGCTCGGCATGGTGGACGAGAGCCGCATCGGCGTGAGCGGGTGGTCGTATGGCGGCTTCATGACCGCATGGCTCACCAGCCATTACGACGTATGGAAAGCCGCCGTCGCCGGCGCGCCGCTCACCGACTGGCTGATGGACTACAGCATCTCCTACTACCAGGAGGCCGACGCCCATCTCTTCGGCTCATCGCCCTGGACGAATGCCGGCTGGGACATCTGGCGTGCGCAGTCACCGATCACGTACGTGCGCAACGTCAAGGCCCCCACCCTGATCCTGGGCGACGTGATGGATTCGAACGTGCCGCTGGTGAATGCCGAGGAGTGGTACCACGGGCTGCGCGACAACGGCGTCACCGTCGAGTTCTACGCCTATCCCGAAACATCGCATCTACCCCACGACATCGTGCAGATCAGCGACGTCTACCGCCGGTGGGTGGGGTGGATGGAGAAATACCTCAAGTGACGGACGCCCCGCCTCGTCGCGAGGATCAGGGATCTGCGGTGCCGCCGGTCGTCAGACGTTGAACAGGAAGTGCAGCACGTCGCCGTCCTTGACGATGTACTCCTTGCCTTCCTTGCGCAACCGGCCCGCCGCTGCGGCACCGGCCTCGCCTTTGTACTGGATGAAGTCGTCGTAGCCGACCGTCTCGGCGCGGATGAAGCCGCGCTCGAAGTCGGTATGGATCACCCCGGCGGCCTGCGGCGCGGTGGCGCCGCGCTTCACCTGCCACGCGCGCACTTCCTTCACGCCGGCGGTGAAATAGGTCTGCAGGTCGAGCAGCTTGTAGCCGGCGCGGATCACCCGGTTCAGGCCCGGCTCGTCCAGGCCCATGTCCTTGAGAAACTCGTCGCGATCGGCCTCGTCGAGCTGCGCCAGCTCCTCCTCGATCGCCGCGCACACCGGCACCACCTCGGCACCCTCGGTGACGGCGCGCTCGCGCACGGCGTCGAGCAACGGGTTGTTCTCGAAGCCGTCGTCGGCCACGTTGGCGATGTACATCAGCGGCTTCAGGGTGAGCAGGAACAGGTCGCGCACCAGCGCCTTCTCTTCCTCGTCCAGGCCCAGGCTGCGTGCCGACCTGCCCTCGTTGAGGCCGGCGGAGAGCTTCTGCAACACCGGCTTGCGCGCCATGGCCTCCTTGTCGTTCGCCTTGGCCGCGCGCTCGGCACGGTTCAGCGCCTTGTCCACCGACTCCAGGTCGGCCAGCGCCAGCTCGGTGTCGATGGTGTCGATGTCGGAGATCGGGTCGACCTTGCCGGCGACGTGGATCACGTCGCCCTCGAAGCAGCGCACCACGTGGGCGATCGCGTCCACCTCGCGGATGTGCGCCAGGAACTTGTTGCCCAGGCCTTCGCCCTTCGACGCGCCGGCGACCAGGCCGGCGATGTCGACGAACTCCACCGCGGTCGGCACCACCTTCTGCGGATTGACGATCTCCGACAACGCGTTCAGCCGCGGATCCGGCACCGGCACCACGCCCACGTTCGGCTCGATCGTGCAGAACGGGAAGTTCGCCGCGGCGATGCCGGCCTTGGTCAGCGCGTTGAACAGGGTGGACTTGCCGACGTTGGGCAGTCCGACGATGCCGCATTTGATGCCCATGGGAGGGTAGGACTCCTGAAAATTGTTGGAACTTGCATCGGGGGAACCTGGAGAAGCGTCAGGTCGGCGTATGCAGCAGCTGCATCGCCTTGTCGAACTGGCCGTCCACCGCCAGCGGCAACACGTCCAGCGCACGGGCCACGCCGTCGAGGATCGCATCCTCGTCCGTGGCCGAAGGCCGGCCCAGCACCCATGGCGTGACCTGGTCGCGGTGGCCGGGATGACCGATGCCCACGCGCAGGCGATGGAACTTGCCGTGGCCGAGGTGGGCCATGATGTCGCGCAGGCCGTTCTGGCCGCCGTGGCCGCCGTCGAACTTCAGGCGCACGGTGCCGGGCGGCAGGTCCAAGTCGTCATGCGCGACCAGGCATTGCTCCGGCTCGATCTTGTAGTAGCGCAGCGCCGAGACCACGGCGATGCCGCTCTTGTTCATGAAGGTGGCCGGCTTCAACAGCCAGACCGGTTCGCCGCCGAGGCGCACGCGGCAGGCTTCGCCGTGCAGCTTGCCGTCGAAGGCGAAGCGCTCGCCCTGCCCGCTGGCGAGGGCATCAACTAGCCAGAACCCGGCGTTGTGCCGGGTTCGGAGGTATTCGGCACCGGGATTGCCCAGCCCGACGATGAGTCGCAAACCAGCCATGCGGACAAGCAGCAGTGACGCTCCGCGCTCCAATGGAGCGCGGAGCGGCGCGGCTTACTTCTTGTCGTCCTTCTTGGCCGGCGCGGCGGCGGCAGGAGCCGCAGCCGGCGCAGCCTCGTCGGCCGGCGCTTCCTCGGCTTCTTCCTGCACGGTGTTGGCCGTGACCACCGCAATGTCGTGGCCTTCGCCGCCATGCGCCGCGACCAGCTCGACGTTCTTCGGCAGCTTCAGCTGCGACAGATGGATGATGTCGCCGGGCTTCAGGTCGGCCAGATCCAGTTCGATCGCCTCGGGCAGGTCCTTCGGCAGGCAGGTGATTTCCACTTCGGTCAGGTTGTGCGAGATCACCACGCCGGAGGTTTTCGCGGCCGCGGACTTTTCCTTGTTCAGGAAGTGCAGCGGCACGCTGACACGGATCGCTTCCTTCTCGTTCACGCGCAGGAAATCCATGTGCATCATCAGCTGCTTGAACGGGTGCTTCTGCCAGTCGCGCACCAGCACCTTCTGCACCTTGCCGTCGACGTTCAGGTCGAGCACCGAGGAGAAGAACCACTCGTTCTTGGCAGCGAGCAGGATGGTGTTGTGTTCGATCTGGATGCTCTGCGGAGCCTGATCGCCGCCGTACACGACGGCCGGCACGAAGCTCGCATGACGCAGGCGGCGGCTCGCACCTTTCCCCTCGTCCTTGCGGCTCTGCGCCTTGATTTCATGAGTCTTGGACATTTCGTTGCTACCTTGGTTTTTTAAGAACCGCCTCGCGGCAGTTGCATGACTTTTCCGCGACCAGAAAAGCCGGTGGTGCCAGGCGGCCGAGCCGCCATGGCGAAATCAGTGGATCAATCCACGTACAGCGAGCTCACCGACTCGCCAAAGGCGATGCGGCGAATGGTTTCGGCCAGCAGCTCGGCGACCGAGAGCTGGCGGATCTTGGCGCAGGCCTGCACTTCCGGGCGCAGCGGCAAGGTGTTGGTGACCACCAGCTGGTCGAGCTGGGAGCCTTCGATGTTGCTGATCGCCGCACCCGACAGCACCGGGTGCACGCAGTAGGCAACCACCTTGCGGGCGCCACGCTCCTTCAGTGCCGCTGCCGCCGCACACAGCGTGCCGGCGGTGTCGACGATGTCGTCGACCATCACGCAGGTCTTGCCGTCCACGTCGCCGATGATGTTCATCACGGTGGACACGTTCGCGCGCGGCCGGCGCTTGTCGATGATCGCCAGGTCGGCGTCGTCCAGCCGCTTGGCGATCGCGCGTGCGCGCACCACGCCGCCCACGTCCGGGCTGACCACGATCAGGTCGTCCATGCTGTGGCTGCGCCAGATGTCGGCCAGCAGCACCGGCGAGGCGTATACGTTGTCGACCGGAATGTCGAAGAAACCCTGGATCTGGTCGGCATGCAGGTCCACCGTCAGCACCCGGTCGACGCCGGCGGCGCCGATCATGCTGGCCGCCAGCTTGGCGGTGATCGGCACCCGCGCCGAGCGCGGCCGGCGATCCTGCCGGGCATAGCCGAAATACGGGATCACCGCGGTGACGCTGGCCGCCGAGGCGCGCTTCAGCGCATCGGTCAGCGCCAGCAGCTCGAACAGGTTGACCGCGCTCGGCGCGCCGGTCGGCTGCAGCACGAACACTTCCTGCTTGCGGACGTTCTCCTCGATCTCGATCTGCACTTCGCCGTCGCTGAACGTGCCGACCAGGGCCTTGCCCAGCGGCACACCCAGGCGATGGGCGACATCCTCGGCCAGGGCACGATGTGCGTTACCGGTAAACAGCATCATCGGGGTGGACGTGTCCACAGTGGTTACCTCGAAAACTTGGCCATCATGAAATGGCTGGGGCGGCAGGATTCGAACCTGCGAATGCGGGAATCAAAATCCCGTGCCTTAACCAGCTTGGCGACGCCCCAGTGATATTTGTGTCTCTGCTCGTGCCTGATCCGTCTCTGCCGCCGCCGTCACGTCGCGCCCCGGTGGCGCGCCGATGCCTCATGCAAGGGCGACACGTCGACACCCGTGGCGAGATGCGCCGTGAACGCCGCCGGACATTGCCGAGCCACCGCTTGCGCCCGCTCCAGCGAACGCAGTTCCAGGAACACGCAACCACCGCTGCCGGAAAGCCGCGCCTGACCGAAGCCGCCCAGCCAGTCCAGCGCCGCGGCTACCCGCGGGTGCCGCGCGCGCACCACCGGTGCAAAGGCATTTTCTGTCGTTTCGCCGGAAGCAAAGGATGAAATTGTCGCCCGCGGGGCATTTCGTGTCAATTCAGGCGCTTGAAAAAGCGCGGCGGTCGGCACCGGCTCGTGCGGGTCGAGCACCACGTAATGGCGCGGCGGCAGGGCCAGCGGAGTGAGCTGCTCGCCCACGCCTTCGGCCCACGCCGAACGGCCGCGCACGAATACCGGCACGTCGGCACCGAGCTGGCGCCCCAGTTCCGCCAGCGCATCCTCGTCCAGGCCCAGCTGCCACAGCTGGTTCAACCCCACCAGCACGGTCGCCGCGTCGGAACTGCCACCGCCCAGCCCGCCGCCCATCGGGATGCGCTTGTCCACGTCGATGTCGGCGCCCACCGGCGTGCCAGCCCGTTCCTGCAACAGCCGCGCCGCCCGCACCGCCAGGTCGGCGGACTCGGGCACGCCCGACACCTCGCGCGTGCGCCGGATCGCGCTGTCGTCGCGCACCCGCAGGCGCACCTCGTCGCCCCAGTCGAGCAGGCGGAACACCGTCTGCAGCTCGTGATAGCCGTCCGCCCGCCGCCCGGTGATGCGCAGGAACAGGTTCAGCTTGGCCGGCGCCGGCCACACCGTCCATTCGCCGGGCGCAGGCGGCGGCAACGGCCGGCTCATGAACACGCGCAGATCGTCGGGGAAGCCGTTCTCGCGATCGCGCTGGCGCGCAAACGCAAACGACGGATCGTCCTTGTCGACCATGGCAAAACCGTGTTTCGCGTAGAACGGCGCATTCCATGGCACATCGGCCAGCGTGCCCAGGTCCATCCGCCGGTAGCCGGCCGCACGCGCCCATGTGCAGGCGTGCTCCACCAGGGCGGCACCGATGCCGCGCCGGCCGTACTCCGGCAGCACGTCGATCTCGGCGATGCCGATCGCGCCGCCGGCCAGGTCCGTATCCAGCCAGACGAAACCGACCGGCCCGCCCGCGCCGTCCAGCGCCACCCATACCAGGCCGCGGCCGATCGCCTGGCGCAGCAGTTCCGGCGGGATCGACACGGCCGCATAGCTGGGCCACGCCGGATGCCCGCGGAACAGCTGCACGGCCTCGCGCTCGATCGCGCACAAGGCCTCGACCTGGCTGGGGTCGGCACGTTCGATCAGGAAGGACATGCGGGTTCCGGAATTCGCAAAGCGGCCGCGCGGCCAAGGGAGGGCGCAAAGCCTACCCCAATCGGGCGGGCTTACTGAAACTGCCAGGACTCGATCGACAGCTTCACCTTGTACGGCGCTTTCGCGGCGAACACCTTCGTTGGCAGTGGCGGCTGGCGCGCGTCGTCCCATTCGCGGTAGTCGACCGCCCAGCCATCCTGCTGCAGCAGCGAGGGCAACCGGTTCTCGCCGAAGCTCAGTTCGGCCGGACCGCTGTCCGCGCGCAGGCCGAGCACCCAGGCACGCAGGTCGCGCAGCGGCACTTCCCAGCCGAGTGCCTTGCGCATCAGCGCCTCGGCATCGGGGCCACGCAACGGGCCGTGCGCCATGCCTTCCAGCAGGGCGCCGTCCGGACCGCCGCTGAGGCGGAAGTTCATGCCGCTGATCGCCGGCCCGCGCAGCACGAACTCGTACTGCTCGCCGTTCTGGGTCCAGCTGAAGCTGCCGCTGCCGCCGTCCTTGCCGTTGGAAACGCCGAGCCGGCCCTGCAGCACCCAATGGTCGGCCTGCGCCAGCGCCCGTTCACGCGCGAGCTGCGCGCCGAGCAGGCCGGCGTCGCCCTTCATGCGTACCGCCTGCGGCACGCAGGCGGCAAGCAGCAACGGCAGGGCGATCGCGAGGAGACGCAGCCGCCGCCTCATGGATGCAACCGCTTCAGGGTTTCCTGCAACGCGACGTTGTGCGGGTCGAGCTTGCGCACTTCGTCGAAGACCCGCTGCGCATCCTGTTGATGCCCCTGCTTCCACAGCACCTCGCCCAGGTGCACGCCGACGTCGGCATCCTTGCGCGCCAGCCAGGCGTTGCGCAGGGTCTGCGCCGCCTGCTCCAGGTTGCCTTTGCGGTACTGCAGCCAACCCCACGAATCGGCGATCGCCGGGTCGTCCGGTTTCGCGGCGCGGGCGGCGCGGATCAGTCGCTCGGCCTCGGGCAGGTCGCGGTTCGCGTCGGCCAGGGTGTAGCCCAGCGCGTTGCTGGCATCGACATCGCCCGGTTTGATCTTCAGCAGATGCTGGAAATCCTGCACCGCCTGGTCGATCTGGCCGGCCTCGGCATAGGCCAGGCCGCGGCCGTACAGCAACCCCGGATCGTCCGGCACGACCTGCAGCGCGCGGCTGAACGCGGCCTCGGCCTTCGCATAGTTCTGCTCGCGCAGGTACAGCTCGGCGTCGGCCTGCCAGGCCTGGCGCAACTGCGCGGGCTGGTCGAGATAGGCCAGCTGCAGCTGCCCCAGCAATTCATGCGCATCGGCGCGCTTGCCCTGCGCATGCAGGATCATCGCACTGCGCAGGTCGGCGTCGAACGCATGCTCGTCGGCGTCGCCCACCTGGTCATACCAGGCCAGCGCCTCGGCCTCGCGATGCTGCATCTCGGCCAGCTGGCCGAGCAGGTAGGCGCTGCTTTCGCGAACCTCGGGCGGCGCCTTCTGCAACTCCTGGTACAGCGAGGCCAGCGCCTTGTCGTCCCGCTCATGCGCGGCCAACCCGGCACGCATGGCATAGATGTCGGCGTTCTGCGGGCCATGCGCCAGCAGCCTGCTGGCGCCGGCGTAGTCGCCGGCCTGGCTGAGCATGCCGGCGTAGGCCAGACGCAGTTGGGCATTCTGCGGGTCCTTCGCCAGCGCCTTCTGCAGCAGCGCGCGGGCACCGTCGTGGTCACCGTCCTTGAACTTCATCTGCGCCGCCCAGGCATAGGTCTCGGCGCTCTTGAAGTGCCGCATCGCGGCGTCGGCGATCTGCACGGCATAGGCATGCCGGCCGAACTGATCGCCCAGCTCGCTCATCGCCAGCCACGCGTGGGCATCGCCGGGCAGGCGCTGCGGCGTGGCCAGTGCCTCCAGCAGACGGGCCGCCTGGGCCTGGTCGCGGGCACCCACCAGCACGCGGCCGAACTGGCGCCAGGCGTCCTTGTCGCCGCTGCCGATCAAGAGTTCCAGCTGGCGTCGCGCCTCGGTGGCATCGCCGCGGTCCAGCGCCAGCTGCGCCCGCGCCTGGGCCATCGCGGCGGGCTTGGCGCCCAGCGCCTGCCAGCGATCCAGCGCACGCTGGGCGGCGGCGCCGTCATGCACGGCGATCGCCAGCCCGGCGGCACGCTCGGCCACCTGCGGATCGTTGCTCAAGGCCATCGCCTTGTCGTAATGGCCGGACGCAGCCTTCAGGTCGGTGCGGGTCAGCGCCATCTCGCCGGCCAGCAACTGCGCCAGCACGTCGTGGTCGGCATCCGGCGTGACCACCGTCAACCGCGCCAGCGGTTGCGGCGAAGCGGACGTTTTCGAGGCGGAACGCAGTGGCGCGCCGGCACAGGCGACCAGACCCAGCGCCAGCGTCGTTACTGCCGTAAAATGCCGCAGTTGCTTGAACTTGCCCGCACCGCTCCGCACACTACTCTCCATTCACATGCCCGTTCTGGTCGCGCGAGTCACCATCTGACGTTGCGCCAAGCTTAGCCTACGCCGCCGAATCCCTGCCGCCGAGATGTTCCCGCCACCATGCCGCTGATCGCCCTCGGGCTCAATCACCTCACCGCGCCGGTCAGCCTGCGCGAACAGGTGGCGTTCGATGCGGACGCCGCGGGCGAGGCCCTGCACGAACTGGCCCGCGAACCCGGCGTGGAGGAGGCGATGATCCTGTCCACCTGCAATCGCACCGAGCTGTACGTCGGCGTCGCGGCAGGTGCGGAGGACATCCCGCAGGCATGGTTGAATCGTCACCACCATCTGACCCCCGGCAAGCTGGATGAGTTCCTGTACCGGCACGACGAGGACGAGGCCGTGCGTCACATGTTCCGCGTCGCCACCGGGCTGGACTCGATGGTGCTGGGCGAGCCGCAGATCCTCGGCCAGGTGAAGGACGCCTACCAGCTCGCGCGCGATGCGCAGTCGCTGAAGGCGCCGATGGACCGCCTGCTGCAGCACACCTTCGCGGTGGCCAAGCGGGTGCGCACGGACACCCGCATCGGCGCGCACACGGTATCGGTCGCGTTCACCGCGGTGCGCCTGGCCGAGCAGGTGTTCACCGACCTGAAGCATGCCTGCGTACTGCTGATCGGCGCCGGCGACACCATCGAACTGGCCGCGCGGCACCTCGCCGAGAAACAGGTGCGCCGGCTGATCGTGGCCAACCGCACGCCGGAAACCGCGCAGGAACTGGCCGGCCGCCACGGCGGCTACGCGATCGCGCTGGCCGACCTGCCGCAGCACCTGGCCGAAGCCGACATCGTGATTTCCTCCACCGCCGCGCGGCAGCCGATCGTGACCCGCGCGATGGTCGAGCAGGCGATGGCCGCGCGCAAACGCAAGCCGATGTTCATGGTCGACATCGCGGTGCCGCGCGACATCGAGGCCGGCGTGGGCGAGCTGCCCGACGTCTACCTCTACGGCATCGACGACTTGCGCCAGGTGATCGACGACAACCTGCGCTCGCGCGCCGCCGCGGCGCACGAGGCCGAGGCGATCATCGACCTGCAGGTGGAGCGCTACATGGCCTGGCGCCGCGCGCTGACCCTGAAGAATCCGGCCGTCGACATGCGCCAGCATGCCGAGGTCTATCGCGACGAAGTGCTGGGCAAGGCCCGCGCGATGCTGGCCCACGGCAAGTCGCCCGACGAGGCGCTGGCCTTCCTCGCCAACACGCTTACCAACAAGCTGCTGCACCACCCCAGCGCGCGCCTGCGCGAAGCCGCGCTGAGCGGCGATCTCGACCTGCTGCACGCCGCCGGCCGGCTGTACGGGCTGGACGAAGAAGAGGCTGGGACGCGAGGCGAGTAGCGAGTGCGGCTGGCTGCCGCTCGTCGTGTCCCGGTCACCGCGGTGAAGCCGCTCCTGCTTTGCCACTCATCTCTCGCCACGTGTCTCCCATCCCATGACTCCTTCGATCCGCCGCAAGCTCGAGGCACTGGCCGAGCGCCATGAGGAAATCGGCCTGCTGCTGTCGCAGCCCGAGGTGCTCGCCGACAACACGCGCTTCCGCGAGTTGTCGCAGGAATACGCCCAGCTCGAACCGGTCGCCGCCTCGCTGCGCGAGCACGACCAGGCCGAGCGCGAGCTGGCCGAAACCCGCGCGATGCTGGACGACCCCGAGCTGCGCGAGATGGCGGTCGACGACGTGCGCCGGCTGGAGCGGCGCCTGCTCGACCTCGACGACGAACTGCAGCTCCTGCTGCTGCCGAAGGACCCGCGCGACGAGGCCAACCTGTACCTCGAAGTGCGCGCCGGCACCGGCGGCGACGAGGCGGCGATCTTCGCCGGCGACCTGTTCCGCATGTACCTGCGCTACGCCGAGAACCGCCGCTGGCACGTCGAGGTGCTCAGCGAACACGCCGGCGAGCATGGCGGCTACAAGGAGATCGTGGCCCGCGTCGAGGGCAAGGGCGCGTACTCGCGGCTGAAGTTCGAATCCGGCACGCATCGCGTGCAGCGCGTGCCGGAAACCGAGTCGCAGGGGCGCATCCACACTTCGGCCGCGACCGTGGCGATCCTGCCGGAACTCGACGAGATCGACGAGATCGAGATCAACCCGGCCGACCTCAAGGTCGACACCTTCCGCGCCTCCGGCGCCGGCGGTCAGCACGTCAACAAGACCGACTCGGCGATCCGCATCACCCACCTGCCCACCGGCACCGTGGTGGAGTGCCAGGAAGAGCGCAGCCAGCACAAGAACCGCGCCCGCGCGATGAGCCTGCTCAGGGCGCGCCTGCTCGACGAGGCGCAGGGCAAGCAGAACGCGGCGCAGGCGCAGGAGCGCCGCCTGCAGGTCGGCTCCGGCGACCGCAGCCAACGCATCCGCACCTACAACTACCCGCAGGGCCGGATCACCGACCACCGCATCAACCTCACCCTGTACCGCCTGCCCGAGATCATGCAAGGCGACCTGGGCGAACTGATCGACACGCTGACCCGCGAACACCAGGCCGACCTGCTGCAGGCGCTCGGCACGGCCTGACAACACCGTCACGGCAGGCTGGATTACCCTGCGGCCACCCCTCCCCTTGTCGTCATTCCGGCGAAGGCCGGAATCGCATTTCGGCTTTCACACATCGCAAGAGCGATTCCGGCCTTCGCCGGAATGACGAGGTGGCGAGGTTTGAGGTGCAGAGGTTTGCAAGCTGGAGAACCCCATGGGCAAGCGCTACCGCAAGGCGATGAAGGAATTGCAGCTCGACCTGGTGCGGCTGCAGCACGGCCTGCGCAGCAGCGGCAAACGGCTGCTGGTGATCTTCGAAGGCCGCGACGCCGCCGGCAAGGGCGGCACCATCAAGGCCATCACCGAGAGCCTGGACACCCGCGGCTACCGCATCGTGGCCCTGCCCAAACCCAGCGAGGCCGAAGCTACCCAGTGGTACTTCCAGCGCTACGTGGCCCACCTGCCCGCCGCCGGCGAGTTCGTGCTGTTCGACCGCAGCTGGTACAACCGCGCGGTAGTGGAACCGGCCATGGGCTTCTGCAGCAGCACGCAATACGAAGCCTTCCTCGACGCGGTGCCGGCGTTCGAAAAGCTGCTCGCCGACGACGGCATCATCCTCATCAAGTACTGGCTCGCGGTGGACCAGGCCGAGCAGGAGAAGCGCTTCGCCGAGCGTGCCGACGATCCGCTGAAACGCTGGAAGCTCTCACCGGTGGACCTGGTCGCGCGCCAGAAGTACGCCGAGATGGGCCGGCTGCGCGACGTGATGATCGAGCGCACGCATGCCAACCATGCGCCGTGGTTCGTGGTCGATTTCAACGACCAGAAGCGCGGCCGGATCAACGTGATCCGCCACCTGTTGCAACAGCTGCCGTTGCACGACGGAGCGGTCCCTGCGGTGAAACTGCCCAGGCTCAAGGGCAAGCCGAAGACCGAGCGCGTCACCGAGCAGGCATCGTGGGTGCCCGATACGTTCTAGCCGGTGTGGAAGCCGTGCAGATCCTGCTCCGGCACGTCCTCGCGGCTGACCGTCTCCACGCGCGCCGCGGGCGGTCCCCGCCGCAGCCAGCGTTCCAAAGCATCGAGCGCCTCCGCCGTTCCGCTGGCCAGCACCTCGACGCTGCCGTCCGGCAGATTTTTCGCATACCCGGCCACCCCGAGCGCCAGCGCCTGCCCGCGGGCGCTGGCGCGATAGAACACGCCCTGCACCCGACCGCTGACGATGAACCGCGCGGCTGCCATCACTTGGCTCCGATCAGGCCTTCCAGCGACGCCTCGGTCACCGGCCCCACGATGTGTTTCGCCACCTTGCCGTCGGGGCTGATCAGGTAGGTGGTGGGCAGGCCGCGCGGTTCGTCGAAATCCTTCGGCGGCTGGTCCAGGGTGACCTGGGCGATCGGGTACGCCACCGGGTGCTTGGCCAGGAACGCCTTGATGTCGGCCGGCTCGCTGTCCTCGTAGGCCAGCCCGATCGCCACCACGTTCTTGTGCGCGGTGACGAAGCGCGAGATGTCCGGCATCTCCTTGATGCACGGCACGCACCAGGTCGCCCAGTAGTTGACGATCACCCACTTGCCGCGCTGCGCGGCCAGGTCGAACGTCTTGCCGTCCAGCGTGGTGACGTGCAGGGTCGGCTGCGCCGGCATCGCCGCCTGCACGGGCATGGCAAACGCGAGCGCCACGGCCAGCACAGCCGCCGGGCGCGACAGGAAGGAGAACAGGGTCATGCGGGGAGTTCCTCGGTGTCAGCCGCCGGGTCGGCGGCAGGGGGATAGATCTGGTCGAGCCGTGCGCCCAGCTTCGCCTGCAGCGCGGCGGCCAGTTCGGCCAGCATCGCCAGCAGCTCCGGCGGCAGCGCGATGCCCAGCGCGGCCGCCTCGTCCACCGGCTGCAGCGGCAGACGGTAGCTGGTATGCCGGTACACGCGCAGCAGGTCGGTACTGTCCAGGCTGCGGCACAGCAGCCAGCCGCCGGCTTCGCCGCGCTGGATCAGGTCGGCCTGCTGCAGGTCGTCGATGTAGGCGGCGATCAGCGCGCTGCGCAGGTACGGCTCGCGCACGCGCAGGTCGGCCGGGTCCACGCAGTCGCCGCTGCGCTGGGCTTCGACGAAATGCCGCAGCACCACCAGCAGCCCGAGGAACTCGGCGCCTTCGGGCAGCGTCTGCATCGGTGCGTGGTATTCGAACGCGGACGCCGAGGCGGCGATCGACGCGGCCAGGATCACGATCACCCACGACAGGTAGATCCACAGCAGGAAGATCGGGATCGCCGCCAGCACGCCGTAGATCTGCTGGTAGGTCTGCGCCTGCTGCACGAACTGGCCGAAACCCCAGCGCGCGATCTCGAACAGCACCGCGCCGAGCAGCGCGCCGATCGCCGCGTCGCGGCGCGACACCTTGCAGTTCGGGATCACCGCATACATCAGCCACAGCGTGAAAAACGTCACCAGGAACGGCAGCGTGCCCAGCAGGCTCTGGGTGACGCCGCTGAGCTGGTCGGCGGCGCTGTGCAGCAGCGGCGCCGCGGTCACGTACGAGGTCACCGCGATGCCGCCGACCACCAGGATCGGCCCCAGCGTCAATGCCGCCCAGTACAGCAGCAGGCGCGAGCCCCAGCTGCGCGGCTGGTGCACGCGCCAGATCCGGTTCAGCCGGTCCTCGATGCTGATCATCATCGACAGCGCGCTGAACAGCATCACCAGGATACTGATGCCGGTGAGCTTGCTGGCATTCGCCGCAAACCCCAGCATGGTCGCCTGCACCGCCTCGCCGGTCGACGGCACGAAATTGTTGAACACGAAGTTGATCAGCGTGTCGCGCGCCGGCTGGAACACCGGGAACGCCGAGAACATCGCGAACACCGCCACCGTCAACGGCACCAGCGAGACCAGGGTGGTGTACGACAACGCACCGGCCGTCTCGAAGCACTTGTCATCGACGAAGCGCTGCCAGATGAAGCGGCTGAAGCTCTTCGTGCGCTCGCGGTTGAAACGCCGGATCATCGCTGTCCTTTCACTGGCGGCCCGGGCGGACCGCCAACATCGTGGGTACCGGCCGGTACACTAGCGTATTGGCTGTGAATGCCTCAAACGCCCGAGTCGACGCCACATGAACCAAGAGATCCTGGTCCTGTACTACAGCCGCAGCGGCCACACCGCCCAGCTGGCCCGCCTGATCGCCCGCGGCATCGAGGAAGTGCCCGGCATGCGCGCGCGCCTGCGCCAGGTGCCGCCGGTGGCGCCGGTGACCGAAACCGCGCAGCCGCCGGAACCCGAGGACGGCGCGCCGTACGTACAGAAGCAGGACCTGCTCGACTGCGTCGCACTCGCCATGGGCAGCCCCACCCGCTTCGGCAACATGGCCGCGCCGCTGAAATATTTCCTCGACACCACCGGCGCCGAATGGGCCAGCGGCGCGCTGGTCGGCAAGCCGGCGGCGCTGTTCACGTCGACCAGCACCATGCATGGCGGCCAGGAATCCACCCTGCTCTCGATGGCGCTGCCGCTGCTGCATCACGGCATGCTGCTGCTCGGCGTGCCGTACACCGAGCCGGCGCTGACCGCCACGCAAAGCGGCGGCACCCCGTACGGCGCCAGCCACGTCGCCGGCGCCAAGGGCGACAACCCGATCAGCGAACACGAACGCGAACTGGCCCGCGCGCTGGGCCGGCGTCTGGCCGACACGGCGCGCCGACTGGCGGACAGGCCGTGACTACCGCCGCGCGCGCACCCATCCTTCCCGTTTATCGCGTCGGCCTGGTCGCCTGGGCCTTGCTCGTCGTGCTGCAACTCGCCTGGCATGCCTGGCTGGTGCCGCCGCAGAGCATGCCGCTGACCCTGCTGCTGGCGATCACCGTCATCCCGCTGCTGCTGCCCCTGCTCGCCATCCGCAACGTGCGCCGCGCCCTGCTCTGGGTCGGCATCCTCAGCCTGTTCTACTTCTGCCACGGCGTGTCCGAGGCTTGGGGGTCGGCGGGCGAGCGCTGGCTGGCGATCGCGGAGATCGTGCTGACCGTGTTGCTGATCGCGGCGCTGGGCGCCGGGGTGAAGCGGCGCACCGATCAAACGGGCGCACCGCCGTCGCGCTGAGACGTTTGCCGGGGCGTTGCAAGCTTCAGGGAGCCTCGAATAACCCGTTCTTTGCACACCATGTCACCCTCACCCCCGTCATGCCGGCGCAGGCCGGCATCGCACTTCGTGACATGGACGCCGAGTGCGTCGGCAGTCGACCGCGAGTGTCCATCGCCCGGCGCCGAGTGCCTGATAGCCGGCGCAGACACTGAAACCGTCGGCGCCGAGTCCGCGCCAGTCGGCGGGGATGCAAGAACCATCGACGGCGATGTGCCGACATCCGGCGGGGAGTAGTGAACGCTCGACGCCGAGTGCCCCGCCCTCGGCGGGGATAGTCGAAGCGTCGGCGGCGACTGCCGCACCATCGGCGGGGATAGCGCGCTACCCGGCGCCGACCGCCTGACACCCGGCGTCGAGCATCCGGCACCCGGCGGGAAGCGGCTGGCGCTGCCCGCCGGGCCTGGCCGATCAGGCGGCTGCCGGCTCCGGCGTGGCCTGGTTCGCGCGGGTGCCGGGGAAGCGCTGGCGCAGGTCATCGTAGATATCCTGCGCACCGGCGCGGCTGCGATGTGCCGCCTCGCGCACGCTCTGGTAGTAGGCCAGGTCGGCCATCCACACCTCGCTGGATACCAGCTGCACGGTGTCGTCCACGCTGGTCGCCAGCGTCTGCAGCTCCGCCGCAAAACGCAGCAACTGGGCGCGCAGGGTGCGATCCTTCTGCACCTCGGCCAGCTCCACGAAACCCGGCACGAACTCCGCCCGATTGCCCATGTAGGTCGTGCACTTCTCGTCGAAGCCGATTGACTTCGGCCCCATCTTCGGCAACTCGCGCCGCTCCTGCACCGACAGCGTCACCAGAAACGGCAGCACCCCACGGATCGCCGCCAACGCCCCCTGCACCGTCGCCACATCCTCATCCGACAGCACGGCGGAAATACGGTTGTCATTGCTCATGGAAACACTCCCTTGCGTCAAGAAAAAAGCCGCCCAGCTGGCGGCGTAGGGAGCGTAGCAATGAGGTGGCGTGGGGTTGGAGCGATGGGCGATGTAGGGGGAGGAGGATGGGGTGTAAGCGTAGTGCCGCAACACCGCATCGAACTGACAAAGCGGCACGCGTCAGAAGGCCAACACGACGACCAGCAATGGCCCAAAAAGCCCACGGCAAAGCACCATTCGCCCGGTTGACCGGAAGTCTCTTACGGAAATGTTAGGGGACAGATCGGGAGAACGTCGACGCGTCATATACTTCGTCAAACTTAGTTCGTTCTATTGTCTTGCCATTGGCAACGAACTCATCCGCTTTCTTCTGCATATCCTTCAGATAGATGAGAAATTGCTCATGGCTCTCCGTGTATGCGGAGAGGTCGGGACCATGTCTATTCTGTAGATGGAAGCGTATTTGCCACTGTAGACCTGCACAGCTTAGAAATTGTGCTTTGGCAGTCTGCCCCCACGCGCTACATACCTTAGCAAGCTCTTCCGTCATTCCGTCGCATGCATGTCTAGTATAAATTTCAGATGATTTGTTACGTAGATTCGTGATACCGGTATTGATCAAATCGACTAGCGAATGAATCATTTGGTATGAGATTCTTTGCTTTTGATTGAGAGACAAGAGTGCATCGTTGTAGTACCCACGAAAAATCGGATTGGACAAACCCACAGTAGACTCACTGCTTACGCCCATAGCACCGTGGATCTCAAGCTGGCGAGCATAGAAGAAGAACAACCTGTTGATCTCTTCGTCCAAGTCTACAAGTTCCTCAAGCAGGAGTTTGAGAATTTTTCGCCGCTGCAGCCAGATTTTTAAGCTGCTAGTTACCTGCGCCAGTATCCAGCCCGCGAAAGCAGACGTGACACCAATCAAAATTTTTAATAAATTGTCGTCAAACACCTTCCCCGCCCCTCACGCTGGAGTTAAGCAGCGGCGAAGCCGTCCGCTTGAATGAATCATTAGGTCGCTACTGGATCAAAGCCGCTGCCACGCCAAACTTGGGCTGACCTTAAGCTCACCCCAATTTTGGGGCGAGAGCCACGAGAAAAGCTAGTTGCAAGCACCTGCTTGCTGCGCCCCGTAGGTTGCCTGCCTCACGGTGTACTTTTCTCCGGCACTCGATGAAAGCTGCTGAATGAGACCCTTACACGAGAAACCCTGCATGCTGAGGTACTGCTTTGCGGATTTCACCGCCTCTTGGTTCCAATCAATATTCAGGCTATCCACCGCAAAGGTAGCATCGGCGACCTTATAACCTTCTCCAGCTTCCGATGAGAGTTGCTGAACAAGTCCGTCCCGTGAGAAGCCCGCCATGCTGAGGTACTGCTTCGCAGACCTAACGGCGTTCTTCTGTGGCCCAGTCAAACTTTCTGTTACGGTCTCTTCTTTTTTTACTTCAGCTCGCTCGGTGATCTGTTGATCGTGTGCAGCGGCTTCAGCTGCTTTTTGCTCTGGGGATTTGGTCGCTTCGATGATCATTCCGAGCGCAACGAGGCCGACGAAAGCAATAAAAATCCATTTCAAAAGCTTCTTCATTGTTCCCCCTGGTTGGTTGTAGATCGCTTTTGTTACTACACGTGGTGAGCTTGTTGCCAGTGCGCCCTAACGCTGGAGTTAAGCGGCGGCGTAGCCGTCCGCCTTGAACGAACTGTTAGACAACGCAGCGCCCCACCTTCGGGAGAGCATGATCGAGCATCATCCCGTCCTTGAGACTCCGGTGATACCAACTGCCCCTATTGCGAAGTATGTCGTTTCTAAGCTCGTCGACAATCTTTAGTTGACTGGGGTCCATCCACGCAAACACCGACTCATCAATGAATTTGTCCGAGACAATTTCGACATGCTCGTTCTTGCGTAAGCACAAGTACAGAGGACTCTTCGTATGCAAGGCTTCCGCCAGGCTGTCAAATGAGACGATGTGAAAATCGTCGGCCTCGCGAGCTCGGATGAGGCTACGCCGTAATTCACTACCTTCGAATTCCGCACGCCGGCCGTGTACAAGAACATATTTGATATGACACTTGTTCCGCTTCATAGCCTCCGGTACACGAACGGGTGCGATCGTGCCATCGATGAAGCCAGCAATATTTGCAGGATTGTCGAACCATGCTCGCCACCGAGCAATTTGATCAAGTCCCGTCAGAAATTCTGGATGAAGATCGTTGGCGTGTTCCTTAAAATAGCGAGAGTGCGGCTTTTCAATTTCTATGAGAACCAAGTT
The DNA here is from genome assembly GCF_040548735.1 of Rhodanobacter soli. Classification (NCBI taxonomy): domain Bacteria; kingdom Pseudomonadati; phylum Pseudomonadota; class Gammaproteobacteria; order Lysobacterales; family Rhodanobacteraceae; genus Rhodanobacter; species Rhodanobacter soli. The sequence goes on from NZ_JBEPSD010000001.1 coordinate 882,916, forward strand.
CCAGTCAGCCGAGCTTTTCGAAAGATAGAAGAAGTCGGGTGCATAGTCCCTCGCGAGAGAGATCTTTCGGAAAACCATATCAAAGTGGATACCGTGATTCTGTACAAACTCTCGTGGTATGAGCACTGTATGTTCTTCCATGAACCGCTGATACACCTGTTCAGGGTGCGACTCATCCAGAAGCTTGGTGAATTCATCTCGGATCTTTTGCAGCTCATCTGGTTCAAGTCGCACGGAACTTTCCTGTGTTGTCTAACGCTGGAGTTAAGAGTGGTTAGGCAAACGCCTCAGAGGTGCCATCGCTGTACAACACGTTTGACACAGCGAAGCTACATTTCATATCGGTCAAGTTGGTCGCTTGCATCCACTGATGCTCCCCCATGAATTGGTTGAACGTGAATCCGATCCCAGGATTTACGAGAGGCTTGTCAGGACTAAGTGCATCGTTCACTGTGACTAGAAGACGGAATTTTACGTCTCCAAATAGATCAGAAAATTGGATAGCCCCCTTTACTGCACGAGTTGGTTTCGACGCTGCCGACAAGGTGTAGGTACAGTCGAACCAAATATGATCTTCGTAGTCTCCATGGTCGTAGCGCTTGTTTGAAACTGAAAGTGCCACCAATGATTTCTTTGGCAACTCTGGCGGCAATGCACTCGCAGCAGATCCAGATCCTTGTAACCCATAACTGGCTTCGAGCAATGAAAGCCGGCGCTCAATTTCAGCAATGCGTTCTTCCAACGTATCCATTCTTGCGATTCCCCTTTCGTTTGCCTAACGCTGTGTAGATTTCAAAATGAAGTGTAACCCTGCAGCCTATCCCGTGCTCGTCGCCGTACACGACAGGGCCCAGGCCTACACAGATCAACAAGTTGCTGCGTTTGGTGCAGCCTAATCCCGCCGTCTAATCCCGCCGTGTTTCCACGCACACGATCACGGCGCGAACGCCGTACACGAAACACTCCGCCTCACCCGAACACCACCATACTCTGCCGACTCAACGCCACCGCCTCCCCACGTGGGCCCCACAGCATCACGCTCTGGTTGGTGTAGCCGTCGCGGGCGGCGATGAGGTTGGCGTCGACGCGCCAGTCGTCCAGGCCGAGGTCGTCGTAGCGGTCGCACAGCAGTTCGAGCATCCAGGTGAGCGAGCTGCCGGGGGTGGGCGTGGCGAACATCGACAGCGCGATCGGCGGGATGAAGTCGGCGAAGGCGAGTACGTGGGTTTCGTCGGGCGGGCCGTCGTCGCGCAGGGAAAGTCGCAGCACGTTGTCGCGCTGGCGGCCGCCGCTGAATGGCAGGTCGCCGCGCAGCCAGCTGGCGCGGAAGTGCTGGGTGAAGGCGGGCATGCGGCCTTCGACGTAGCGCAGTTCCTGCGGCGTCACCGCCACGACGGGCGGTTGTTCGGGCTGGAAGTCCAGCGCCGAGGGGCGTGCGTTGCCGAATACGCCGAGCAGCCGGCACAGCGTCTGCTCGCCGTCGCACAGGCTGGCCTCGACCTGGATGGCGCTGCGCCCCGCGCGCAGCAGCCGCGCGCGGATGGCCACGCTGCCGGCCGGCACCGGCGCGATGAAAGTCACCTGCAGGGTGCGCAGCGGCATGTCCGCCGGCACCAGCTCGCGCATGGCGCGCAACGCCAGTGCCGCCTGCAGGCCGCCGAAGGCGCTGCGCCCCTGCAGCCAGTCCTCGCTGACGGTGGCCTGCCAGCCGTCGCCATGGCGCGTGACCGTCTGCATCGCTTCGGAAAATCGCATGGGTGGCGCCTGCGCTGGAGGATGGCTTTCGATGATGCCAGCGCAACGCGCCGAATGCCCGCGTGCCTATACTCGACACCTCGACTCTGGATGGAGCGCGCCATGGCCTTCCTGCAGGATCCGCCGCAACTGCCGCACCCGTATCGCAGCGACCGTGCGCTGCTGGCCCTGCTCGATCGTGCGCTGCCGGCGGAGCGCCGCGCGGCGCTGGATGCCGACCTCGATGCGCTGGGCGACTACGCGCAGATGGCGTGGCAGCGCGCATGCACCACGACGCGGCGCAAGCCGGTGCTGACGCAGTGGGACGCCTGGGGTCAGCGTGTGGACCGCATCGAGTTGACGCCGGCGTGGCAGGAAGGCGCGGCGCTGACGACGCGGCATGCCGTGCTGGCCGCCGGCCACGGCGACAGCGCATACGGGCGGCTGGAGGAATTCGCCCGCGTCTACCTGTACCACCTCGCCAGCGAGTTCTACACCTGCCCGCTGGCGATGACCGACGGCGCCGCCACCGCGATCAAGGCCTCCGGCAACCGCGAGCTGATCGAGCGCGTGCTGCCGCATTTCCTCAGCCGCGATCCAGCCACCTTCTGGCTCAGCGGCCAGTGGATGACCGAGACCGCCGGCGGCTCCGATGTCGGCCACACCGAAACCGTCGCGCGGCAGGATGCCGCCGGGCAATGGCGCCTGTACGGGCGCAAGTGGTTCAGCTCGGCGGTGGTCGGCGAGGCGGCGCTGGCGCTGGCGCGGCCCGACGGCGCGGCGGCCGCGGGCACCGCGGCGCTGGCGTTGTTCTACGTCGAGACGATGGATGGCGCGCGACGCAAGAGCGAACTGGTGATCGACCGCCTGAAGGACAAGCTCGGCACGCAGGAATTGCCCACCGCGGAAATCCATCTCGACGGCCTGCCCGCGTGGCCGCTGGGCGAGCTTGCCAACGGCGTGCGCCAGGTGGCGCCGATGCTCAACGTCACGCGCACGTGGAACGCGGTCTGTGCGGTCGCCAGCATGGCTCGTGCGATCAGTCTGGCGCGCGACTTCGCCGAGCGCCGGCGCGCGTTTGGCCGTCCATTGATCGAGCAGCCGCTGCACGCGCAGACGCTGGCCGACATGCAGGCCGAGTTCGAGGGCGCGTTCGCGCTAGCGTTCGAGATCGCGCAACTGCTGGGCCGGGTCGAGCACGGCGCAGCGCAGCCGCACGAGGCCGCGCTGCTGCGCCTGCTCACGCCGCTGGCCAAGCTGTGGACCGGCAAGCTGGCGGTGCAGATGTGCTCGGAGGCGCTGGAATGCTTCGGCGGCGCCGGCTACATCGAGGACACCGGCCTGCCGCAGCTGCTGCGCGACGCGCAGGTGTATGCGATCTGGGAAGGCACCACCAACGTGCTGTCGCTGGACAGCCTGCGCGCGCTGGCCGGCGACAGCCTCGGCGCGTTGCGCACGGCCTGCGCGGGCTGGCTGGAGGGCAACGACGACATGCACGCGGCCAGCGCGATCCGGCAGACGCTGGACGCCGCGGCGCGCTGGCTCGACCAGCATGCGGCCGCGCGCGACACGCTGGAGGCCGGCGCGCGCGGCCTCGCCTTCACCCTCGCGCGCTGCGCCGCCGCGGCGCTGCTGGCGCGCCAGGCCACCTGGTCGGATCGCCACGGCGACCGACGCCCGGCCGCGGCATTGCAACGTTTCGTCAGCCGTGGCCTGGATCGACTGGTGTCGCCGGATGCCGGCAACACCGCGCTGCTGCTGGGGTAATCGATCGCTTTGAAGCCCCTCTCCCGCCGGGAGAGGGGTTGGGGTGAGGGTACGGGGCTCGCGTAATCTGCAACGGAGAAGTGCTGGTTCCGTGCAGCATTCCACATCACGCTGCGCCCGCACCCTCATCCGGCGCTACGCGCCACCTTCTCCCGGAGGGAGAAGGGCTCAGATGGTCACCACGCGCTACGACCTGACACTCTTCCGCCCCCGGGTTCGCGAGCAGGTCTCTCCCCATCCCTCACCCGCAGGCGGGCTAAAATGCCAGCATTCCCTCACACTGGCCCACCGACATGCAGCACCTGACCATCGTCACCACCGGCGGCACCATCGACAAGATCTACTTCGACGACAAGTCGGACTACAAGATCGGCGCGCCCCAGATCGGCGAGATCCTCGACCAGCTCGGCGTGGCGTTCCAGTTCGACGTGATCCCGATCCTGCGCAAGGACAGCCTGCACATGGGCGCCGAAGACCGCGCGCTGGTGCGCTCGACGATCGAGGCGCAGCCGCACCGCCACGTGCTGATCACCCACGGCACCGACACCATGGTCGAGACCGCGCGCGAACTGGCCGACATCAAGGGCAAGGTGATCGTGCTGACCGGCGCGCTGAACCCGGCGCGCTTCCAGGGTTCCGACGCGGTGTTCAACATCGGCTGCGCGGTGGCCGCGGTGCAGACCCTGCCCGACGGCGTCTACATCACCATGAACGGCCGCGTGTGGGACCCGGCCAAGGTGCGCAAGAACCGCGACGCCAACCGTTTCGAGGAAGTCGCCGGCTGACTTTCACGCATGAAAAACGGGCCCGGTCGATCCGACCGGGCCCGCGTTGCAGCCACTGCTCCTTGGGAAAAACGGCGGGTCATCCCTGACCCGTCAGGGGGCTTACCAGTTGGCCACCAGCGACACGCCCGAGAAGGACGTGTAGCCGCGTACCTTGATGTAATAGGTACCCGAGGCCGCACTGAATGAGCAGGTTTCCGCATTGCCGGTCCGGTACGGGCGGCAGTCGTAGCTGCTGGTGGTCGGGGCGGAGCCCTTCTTCACGTACAGGTCCGCATCGCCCGTGCCGCCGGAGATCGCGATGGACAGGTTGCTGCCCGTCGGCACCGTCACCGTGTAGCTCAGCTCCTGGCCCGTCGAACCGGCCAGGCCGGTCACCGGCACGCCATCCTGCAGGCCGCCGGTACCGCCGCCACCGGTGCTGTAGGACGCCTTGACGGTGACGCCGGAGTACGCCGAGTAGCCGTGCACCTTGAGGTAGTACTTGCCCGCACTCGGCGCGGCCACGGTGCAGCTTTCCGAGTTGCCGGTCTTGTACGGGCGGCAGTCGTAGCTGCTGGTGGTTGGCGCGCTGCCGAACTTGGTGTACAGGTCGGCATCGCCGGTGCCGCCGGAGATCGACATCACCAGGTTGCTGGCGCCGGTCGGCACGGTGATGAAGTAGTCGTTGTCGCCGCCCGACGCCGCGGCCACGCCGGTGACGCCCACGTTGTTCTGCAGCTCGGTGGTGGTACCGCCGCCACCGCCGCCCGAGCAGCTCACGCCCACGCCGGTGAAGGCGGCGATCACGTCGTTCGCGTTGTAGCCCAGGTCGGTCGCCGCCGACTGCACGCCGCAGGCGCCGGAGTTGAAGGTGGCGGTGGTCGTCCAGTACGACTTGTTGGCGAGCGCGAAGGCCTGGAACGCCTTCTTCACGTCCCAACCCGCGGTCTTGGCCAGCAGGCAGAACGCCTTGTTGTACACGCCGCTGGTGTAGTGCACGTCCATGCTGGAGGTGTAGTTGGCCGCGTTGTCGATCGAGCCGCCGTCCTGCGGCGGGTTGCACATGTAGCGCAGCGCATCACCGATGCCGGCGCTGGTCTTGACGATATCGCGCCCGACCAGGAAATCCGCCGCACCGCGATCGTAGAACTCGGCCGCTTCGCCGGCGATGTCCGAGTACGCCTCGTTCATGCCGCCGGACTGGCCGCTGTACTCCAGGCCCGAGTTCTGCTCGGTGTAGCCGTGGCTGATCTCGTGGCTGGTCACGTCCAGCGACACCAGCGGGTAGAACGTGCTGGCGCCGTCGCCGAAGTACATCGCGCTGCCGTCCCAGAACGCGTTCTCGTAGTTCGACTTGTAGTGCACCTTCATCACCAGCTGGATGCTCAGCGGCGGCGCACCGGTGTAGGCGGTGTACATGTCATGCACGACGCCGCCGAAATGGTGCGCGTCGTTGACCGGCGAGTAGGCGCCGTTGATCGCGTCGGTGTCGCTGTTCGGGCAGGTGAAGCTGACCACCGAACCGCCGCTGGTGCCGTGGTTGAGGTTGTAGGTCTTGACGTTGGTGTTGACCAGCGTGCAGGTGCTGCCGGACTGGGTCACGTCGAGCGCGGCGTAGTCGGTGCCGTAGAGGTACTTGCCGGTCTTGGTGTTGCCGCCGGGGCCGGTGGCGGAAGCATCGGTCAGGCCGTTCCAGCTGCGGATCACCTCGCCGGTGTTGGCGTCGACGATCGCGGTCGGGCGCGACGGATTCGCGCCGCCGACGAAGTAGGACACGCGGTAGACCAGGCGTGCCGTGCCGCTGTCCTGCGGATACACGAACAGGTCGGTCATCTGGTTGCTGATGGCGGCGCCACCGATCAGGGTGGTGTGCGCGTGCGACTGCAGCGCCGCGATGGCGCGGGCGGCGGACAGCTTCGGCGCGACCGAGGCCAGGCCGAGCTGGGCGTCCTGCATCAGTTCGCCCGTGGCACGCAGCGCATTGCCATTGGCATCCTGCACCACGGCAATGCTGCGGCCGTAAACCGGCACGCCGCGGAACATCTGCTGCTGGCGCACGACCTTGCGCCCGCCGGGGATGGCCACCGAACTGCGCGGCACCAGCGACATGTTCTGGCCAAGGTTCAGGTGGGCGGCCAGCGAACTGGCCGGCACCGCACCGAGATCCTGTGCATGCAAGGTCTTCGTGTTGGCGGCGGTGGCCACGGACGCGGTGGCCATGCCGATCGCGGCAACCAGCAATTTCAGACGGTAATGATTGGGCATTGAAAACTCCTAGACGCTATTTTTTGGGGACAAACGAGCCCGATGCGGCCGCGTGGACCCCATGCAAGAATTGCCGTGCGAGGCACGGCCCCTTTTTTTTCGTGTGCTGTCTAGCGATCCCAAAATACGTCCGGATCGGCTGCCTCCCCCTGGCACTCCATTGCACGGGCAGCGCGTGGACGCGTAACTGCAAGACGGCGATCAGGCCGCCAAAGGATCATCCGTCAACCTCCCCGATGACGAATCCGGTTACGTTATTCCTTGCGAACCATCGCAACAATCTGACTTTTTCCTACGATGGGTGACGGCAGTCACAGGACGTGGCATCTGCGTCGTCACGGACGTGAATGATGCGCGAAGGAAAAGTGGCGGTGCGTGCGATACGCAGCCGCGTGCACGAAGTCACGTGTCGTGATCGACCGTCATGTCGGAACGGAGGGAATGCGCGCGGCCGGGAAGTCTCCGGCAACTTTCGCGGGCACCACGGCAGCTCAGAGCATGCCGGTTTCGAGCTTCGCCGCGTCGGACATCATCGAATGGCTCCACGGCGGGTCGAACACCAGGTCCACATCCGCCTCGACCACCGTGGGAATCATCTCCAACTTGGTGCGTGCGTCGTCGACCAGGATGTCGCCCATGCCGCAGCCGGGCGCGGTCAGGGTGAGCTTCACGTAGACCTTGCGCTCGCCGGATTCGGTCTGCTCCAGGCTGAGGTCGTAGACCAGCCCCAGTTCGACCACGTTCACCGGGATCTCCGGATCGAACACGGTGCGCAACTGGTCCCACGCCAGTTTTTCCACGTCCGCGTCGGTGGCGTCCGCCGGCACCTCGATCGGCGCCGGTCGTTCCTTGCCCAGGGCGTCGGCGTCGTCGCCGGCGATGCGGAACAGGTTGCCTTCCACGTAGACGGTGAAGCTGCCGCCCAGCGCCTGTGTGATGTAGCCGATCTGGCCGGCCGGCAGGGTCACCACGTCGCCTTGCGGCACCATCACGGCGCTGCAATCACGCACCAGGGTGAAAGGTTCGCTGCTCAGACTGAAACCACTCATGCCAACGCCAATCCTGTATCTGCGGGCACGGCCATGCGTCGAACCCTGGTTGTCTATTATGCCGCCCGCCGCATGCGACCGCTTGTCCCAGATCAGGCCGGAATCACCGGAACTCAAGGGATGCCCGCCGACGACACGTTATGATGGCCGCTTTATCCGACGGAAAAACGCATGCGCCCTGCCGAGAGCCTGTTCATGATCTCCAAGTGCCCCGCGTTGCCATCGAGTGGCCGCCAGGTGGTAGTGCGTGGCGCAGCGCCTGACTGGCCGTCAGGTCAAGCCGCGCGCTGCCGCATGGCGGCCACTCGATGGCAACCCGAAGGGCCGGGTCTGTTTGCCCGCATGCCGGCGTCATCACTCGGTCGTGGACGGACGTCCACTCCTTCGTTCTTCCTTGGCCTGCGCGCAAACAGCTCCCGGCGCGAGGCACTTGGAGATCATGAACAGGCTCTAACGTGTCATCGCCGATGAGCGTGCGCACCGTATCGCTGTCGGTGTTCGTGCTGTTCAGCGCCGCCATGCTGGGACTGGCCGCCGGCGCCGTATGGATGGTGGCGGCGTTGTATCTGCGGCACCCGCTGCCGTGGCTGGCGCTACCGATCGGCGCGCTGCTGGCCTGGACCATTCGCGCCTGCGTGCGCCCGGCCGGCACCGTCGCGGCGCTGCTGGCGGCAGGCGCCACTCTGCTGGCCGCGTTCTACGTCAACATGCTGATCGCCGGCGTGCTGATCGCCGGCAACATGGGCATGGGCCTGATCGCGGCGATGCGCACCGCCGGCGTCGGCATGCTGTGGCAACTGGCACGGATGGCGCTGTCGCCGGCGGACATGGCCTGCGCCGTGCTGGGCATGCTGCTGGCCGCGTGGCTGGCCTGGCGCAAGCCGCGCCGGCGTTGAAGCGGCCCAGCGCCGGTCAGGCGTCGATCTCCTTCAGCGACGCCACCAGTTCGCCCACCGCCGCCTGGCCGTCGCCGTACAGCATGCGCGTGTTGTCGGCGTAGAACAGCGCGTTCTCGATGCCGGCGAAACCGGTGCCCTTGCCGCGCTTGATCACGATCACGTGTTTCGCGTTGCCCACGTCGAGAATCGGCATGCCGTAGATCGGCGACGCCGGATCGGTTTTCGCCAGCGGGTTGACCACGTCGTTCGCGCCGATCACCAGCGCCACGTCGGTGGCGGGGAATTCCGGGTTGATGTCGTCCATGTCGGCGATCAGGTCGTACGGCACGCCGGCCTCGGCCAGCAGCACGTTCATGTGCCCGGGCATGCGGCCGGCCACCGGGTGGATCGCGAACTTCACTTTCACCCCGCGCTTGATCAGGAGCTGGGCGAATTCCCACACCTTGTGCTGCGCCTGCGCCACCGCCAGGCCGTAGCCGGGCACGATCACCACGCGCTCGGCGTACGCCATCATCACCGCCGCGTCGCTGGCGTCGATCGGCTTCTGGGCGCCCTCGATCGCCTGCGCCTCGCCGCCGCCGGCGCCGAAACTGCCGAACAGCACGTTGCCGATCGAGCGGTTCATCGCCTTGGCCATCAGCTGGGTCAGCAGCGTACCGGCCGCGCCGACCACGGTGCCGGCGATGATCATCGCCTCGTTGCCCAGCACGAAGCCCTCGAACGCCACCGCCAGGCCGGTGAACGCGTTGTACAGCGAGATCACCACCGGCATGTCGGCGCCGCCGATCGGCAAGGTCATCATCAGGCCGAACAGCAGCGCCAGCGCGAAGAACAGTGCGATCAACGGCACGCTGACGTGACCCGTCGCGAGCAGGATGCCCACGACCACCGCCGCCGCCAGCAGCAACAGGTTCACCGCACGCTGGCCGGGGAACACGAAGCGCTTGTCCAGCCAGCCCTGCAGCTTGGCGAACGCGATCAGCGAGCCGGAGAAACTCACCGCGCCGATCAGCGCACCGAGCACGCCCAGCGCCAGCTCGGTCGGCGACAGCGCGGGCGGCAAGCCGTTCACCGCCCAGGCCTCCGGCCGCAGCGGCGAGGTATCCGGCACCGCCTGCAGCAGGCCCAGCCCGCGTGCGTAGCCGATCAGCTCGACCGCGCCGATCGCCGCCGCCGCACCGCCGCCCATGCCGTTGTACAGCGCCACCATCTGCGGCATCGCGGTCATCGCCACGCGGCGGCCGCTCCACCAGGCGGCGGCCACGCCGATCAGCACCGCAGCGACGATCAGTCCGCGGTTGTGCATGTCCGGCAGGAAGAACGTGGCCAGCACCGCCAGCAGCATGCCGAAGCCGGCCCAGACGATGCCGCCGCGCGCGGTGCGCGGCGAGCTCATGCGTTTGAGACCCAGGATGAACAGCAGCGCGGCGAGGAAATAACAGGCCTTGATCACGGTGGGCAGCCAGCTCATCACTTCGCTCCCTTGCCGGCATCCGGCTTGCTGGACTTGAACATCTCCAGCATCCGTTCGGTCACCACGTAGCCGCCGGCGGCGTTGCCCGCGCCCAGCAGCACGCCGATGAAGCCGATCGTCATCTCGAATGGCGTCTGCGCATGGCCTAGTGCGATCATCGCCCCAACCAGCACAATGCCGTGCACGAAGTTGGACCCGGACATCAGCGGCGTGTGTAGGATCACCGGCACCCGCGCGATGATTTCATAGCCGGTAAACGCGGCCAGCATGAAGATATACAGCGCCAGGAAACCGTCGATCATGACCCCATCCCCCGTGAGAGCCGCCCGCCAGGACGTCGAATCCGCATCATACGGGTGCAGGTCAACCCGTGCGAGCCTGCCGCGTTGAACATCGGGAACCCACCGACGGAGCCCGAGGATGCTTCACCCGACGCCGCGGCTGACGAGTCCATGAACAGCGTAGCCGGCACGCTCGACACGGACCTGCTCGGCGACGCCCGCGAAACGCCCGCCACGCTGGATGCGTTCCTGGCGCAGGTCGAGCGGCGCGCGTTCCGCATGGCCGAGTTGCAGCTGCGCCATCGCGAGGACGCCATGGACGCCGTGCAGGACGCCATGCTGCGGCTGGTCAGGCATTACCGCGACAAGCCTGCCGCGGAATGGGCGCCGCTGTTCTGGGGCATCCTGCGCCGGCGCGTCGTCGACCTGCAGCGCCGCCGCAAGGTGCGCTCGATCGTGGTGGGTTGGCTCGGCGGTGGCCGCGACGACGACGGCGACGAACTGCCCGCGTGGGAGCCGGCGGACCCCGGCCAGGATCCGCTGGGCCGCCTGCACGACGTGCAGTCGTATGCGGACATGGCCGCCGCGGTCAGGCAGCTGCCGCGGCGCCAGCGCGAGGCCTTCATGCTGCGCATGCTGGAAGGACTGGACGTGGCCGAAACCGCCCGCGCCATGGGCTGCTCCGAAGGCAGCGTGAAAACCCATCTGTCGCGCGCGATACACCATCTGCGCGACCAACTGGAGGACTGGCGATGACTTCGCCCGACGAACATTTCGAACAGCGCGCCCGCGAACTCTGGCGCGAGGCCGCCCAGCGCATCGACCCGGCCACCGCCGGACGCCTGCGCGCGGCCCGGCGGCAGGCGCTGGAGACAGCCAGTGCGCCCGCGCACCGCGCCGTGCGCTGGCTGATCCCCACCGGCGCCTTCGCCGCGATCGCGCTGGCCGCGATGATGGTGTGGCAGCCGTTGCCGCAGCACCACGCGACCAGCGCGATGCACGCCGCCAGCACCGCCGATGACTTGGACAGCGAGCTGCCGCCGGATGCCGACAAGACCGATCCGAACCTCTACCAGAACCTCGACTTCTACGGCTGGCTGGCTTCCACCGACAGCCACACGGCAACCCGCTGAGCCATGACCCGAATCCTCCGCCCGATCCTGCCCCTGCTGCTTGCCGCCCTGCTCGGCAGCGTTGCCGTGGCGCCGCTGCACGCGCAGAGCGCACCGCCCCCGCCGCCGCCCCATGGCGACATGCCGCCACCGCCGCCGCGCCCGTGGAGCAGCCTCGACCCGGCCCAGCGCGACGTGCTGGCGCCGCTGCAGAAAGAGTGGGACAGCATGCCGCCGCGCAAGCAGTCGCGCATGCTGCAGCGGGCCGAACGCTGGGTCACGCTGCCGCCGGAAAGGCGCGAGGAAGTCCGCCAGCACATCGCCCGCTGGCAGCAGATGACACCGGACGAGCGTCGGCAGGCGCGCGAGAACCGGCGAAAATTCAACGAGCTCTCGCCGCAGCAGCGCGAACAACTGCACGCCACCTTCGAGCGCTTCCAGCAACTGCCGCCGGCACAACGCGAGCGGCTGATCCGCGAATGGCACTCGCTGCCGCCCGCCGAACGCCTGCACTGGGACGAGCGACGTGGTCACGACCGTCCGCCACCGCCTCCGCCGCCAGGCGGCCCCGGCCACCCCTGATCTGCAGGGCGGGCACGGCCCGCCGGCTTTTGACGGCAAGAGCGGCGGGCCGTGCCCGCCCTACGCAATTCAGCCGGCGAAGCGCGTCTCGCCGGCGTGGCTCAGGCAGCTCTTGGCCACCAGCTCGTCGTCGAAATCCGGCTTCAATTCGCCATCGCGCACCAGCAGCTCGACGAAGTTGAACACGTTGCGCGCGTACATCTCCGACGCATGCAGCGGCGCGCCAGCCGGCAGGTTCAGTGGGCCCAGGATCACCACCCCGCCTTGCTCGACCCGCTCGCCCGGCCGGGTCAGCTCGCAGTTGCCGCCGCTCTCGGCGGCCAGGTCGACGACCAACGCGCCCGGCTTCATGCCCTCGACCATCGCCGCGCTGAGAATCTTCGGCGCCGGCCGCCCCGGCACCGCGGCGGTGCTGACGACCACGTCGAACGATTTCAGGTGATCGGCCAGCGCCTGCTGCTGCGCGGCGCGCTCCTCCGCCGACAGCTCGCGCGCGTAGCCGCCGCTGCCGGCGGCGCTGACGCCGAGGTCGAGGAACTTCGCGCCCAGCGACTCCACCTGTTCGCGCGTCTCCGGGCGCACGTCGTAACCCTCGATCTGCGCACCGAGCCGGCGTGCGGTGGCGATCGCCTGCAGGCCGGCCACGCCGGCGCCGATCACCAGTACCTTCGACGGCCGGATCGTGCCGGCGGCGGTGGTCAACATCGGGAAGAACTTCGGCGAAGCCTCGGCCGCGATCAGCATCGCGCGATAGCCGGCCACCGCCGCCTGCGAACTCAACACGTCCATCGCCTGCGCGCGGGTGGTGCGCGGCAACAGCTCCAGCGAGAACGCGGTGAGCTTGCGCGCGGCCAGCGCGGCGATGCGTTCGGCCGCGCCGTACGGGCGCAACTGGCCGACCACCACGCTGCCCTCGCGCAAGCCGGCGAACACCGTATCGGCGGGCGGCAGCACGCAGGCCAGCACGTCCGCCTGCGCCAGCACCAGGGCGGCATCGGCGAATTCGGCCTCGGCGTAGACGCTGTCGGGAAAACCCGCGGCGCGTCCGGCATCACGCTCCAGCAGCACGCGCAGGCCCTTGCCGCGCAGCTTCTTCGCCATCTCGGGCGTGATCGCCACGCGCCGCTCCCCGGCGGCAGTCTCGCGCAAAGCGGCTACGGTGATCGGCATGGTGCAGTCCCCTCGGCATTGGTCCGGTCATCTTAGCGGCACTCGCGGGCTTTGATCCGGGCCGGCGCAAAAGAGTAAGCTGGTCCGCCGGCATACGCGGCTCGCGCCGCGCCTGGGTCATCGCTGGAGATCCCGATGCCTGCCATTTCCGCCGCTTTCGACGACCTGCTGACCTTGGCGCGCAGCGCGCGCGAACAGGCCTATGCGCCGTATTCCCACTTCCAGGTCGGGGCCGCCCTGCTGACCCGCGACGGTCGCCGCTTCAGCGGCTGCAACGTGGAAAACGCCTCCTACGGTCTGTGCAACTGCGCCGAACGTACCGCCCTGTTCAGCGCGATCGCCGCGGGCTGCCGGCCCGGCGACTTCGCCGCGCTGGCGGTGGTCGCCGACACCGAGAATCCGGTCAGCCCCTGCGGCGCCTGCCGCCAGGTGATGTCCGAACTGTGCGACGACGCCATGCCGGTGCTGCTGGCGAACCTGCACGGCGACACCCAGCAGACCAGCGTGGCCGCCCTGCTGCCCGGCTCGTTCAAGCTGCCGCTGTCGGCGTGACGGTTCGCGCGTCATCGGCCCGCCCGCTAGCATGGGCATTCCCCCATCGAAAGAACCGCTCCATGCCCGCTGTCCTGTCCCTGCTCCAGCAACGCCATTCCGTCCCCTCGCGCCAGCTTGGCGAGCCGGCGCCGGACGAGGCGACCTTGCATGAACTGCTGGAGGCGGCGATTCGCGTGCCCGACCACGGCAAGCTGGTGCCGTTCCGGCTGATCCGCCTCCAGGGCGACGCGAAACTGGCGTTCGGCGAGCGGCTGGCCGCGATCGCGATCCGCAACCACCCGGAGATGTCCGACGCCAAGCTCGAGAAGGAGCGCGGGCGCTACATCTTCGCGCCGCTGGTGATCGCCGTCGTCGCCCGCCTGCAGGCCGACAGCAAGGTGCCGGAGATCGAACAGAAACTGTGCGCCGGCAACGTGGCCTACAACATCCTGCTCGGCGCCTACGCGCTGGGTTACGGCGGCCAATGGCTGACCGGCTGGGCCGCCTACGACCGCGAGGTGGCGGGCATCCTCGGCCTGGCGGAACACGAGCACGTGGTCGGCTTCGTCCACCTCGGCACGCCGCAGATCGACGTGCCCGACCGGGACCGCCCGGCGCTGGCCGACCTGCTGAGCACGTGGACACCGTGAACACGCCGGCGAGCGGACGTCCAGCCGTCCATCTTGTCGACGGCAGCATGTATGTTTTCCGCGCCTGGCATTCGATGCCGGACGAATTCTTCGACGCCGACGGCCACCCGGTCAACGCGGTGCACGGCTACACCCGTTTCCTGTGCGAACTGCTGGAACGCGCGCAGCCCGAACACATCGCGGTGGCGTTCGACGCCTCGCTGACCAGCTCGTTCCGCAACGCGATCTACCCGCCGTACAAGGCCAACCGCGACCTGCCGCCACCCGACCTGGAACGGCAGTTCGTGCAGTGCCGCGCGATCACCGAAGCGCTCGGCGTGCACCTGATGATCGACCACAGCTTCGAGGCCGACGACCTGATCGGCAGCACCGTGTGGAACCTGCGCGCGCTGGGCTGGCGCAGCGTGATCGTCTCCGCCGACAAGGATTTCGGCCAGTTGCTGGGCGAGCACGACGAGCAGTGGGACTACGCCCGCGGCCTGCGCTGGGGGCCCGCCGGCGTGCACGAGAAACTCGGCGTGCACCCGCACCAGGTCGCCGACTACCTGGCGCTGTGCGGCGACAGCGTGGACAACATCCCCGGCGTACCCGGCATCGGCGCGAAGACCGCCGCCGCCCTGCTCACCCACTTCGGCAGCCTCGACACCTTGCTCGACCGCATCGACGAAGTCGCCTTCCTGCGCCTGCGCGGCGCCGCAACCTGCGCCGCCAGACTGCGCGAACACGCCGAACAGGCACGACTCTACCGCCGCCTCACCCGCATCGCCCTCGACGCCCCCGGCGCCAGCACCATCGACACCCTGCTGCGCCGCACCCGCCAGCCCGACCAACTCGAAACCCTCTGCGAACAACTCCGCCTCGGCGCCTTCACTCGCAGCCGTTTGCGCGCCCTGCTGCGCTGACATCACCCCCGCTCCGCAGCCGTGCTCCCTCCCCTGCATCGCAGGGGAGGGTTGGGATGGGGTGCTCTTGATCTTCCCCGCCAGCCTGGAGCAACCCCCTCCCAACCTCCCCCTGCAAGCAGGGGGAGGAGCCAAAGCCAAGACAAAAAAAACGGCGGCCCGGAGGCCGCCGTTTCTCACCGCTTCAACCGGCTCAATGCGAGGCGGCTTTCGGGGCATCCTTCGCGGTCCATTGCTTCAGCCAGGCGTTCACCGCGTCGTGCCACTGCACGCTGTTGTGCGGCTTCAGTACCCAGTGGTTCTCGTCCGGGAAGTGCAGCAGCTGGCTGGGGATGCCGCGGCGCTGCAGCGCGGTGAATGCGCCCAGGCCCTGGGTGTCGGGGATGCGAAAGTCCTTGGCCGAATGGATCACCATCATCGGCACGCGCCAGTCCTTGACATGGTTGAGCGGGTTGAACTTCTCGTAGTTCTCCGGGTGCTCGTACTGGGTGCCGCCGTTCTCGTACTCCTCGAACCACAGCTCCTCGGTGTCGTAGTACATCGCGCGGGCGTCGAACACGCCGTCATGGTCGACCAGACACTTCCACGGCTGGTTCCACACACCGGCCATCCAGTACACCATGTAGCCACCGTAGCTGGCGCCGAGCGCGCAGGCGCGGTCGCCGTCGAGGAAGCTGTACTTGTCCAGCGCAGCCTTCCAGCCCAGTTTCAAATCTTCCAGTGGCTTGCCGCCCCAATCGCCCGAGATCGAGTCGGTGAACGCCTGGCCGTAGCCGGTGGAACCGTGGAAGTTCACCGTCACCACCGCGAAGCCCTGGCCCGCGTAGGTCTGCGGGTTCCAGCGGTAACTCCAGCCGTTGCTCATCGCACCCTGCGGGCCTCCATGGATGATGAAGGCCACCGGATAGGTCTTGCCCGGCTGGTAGTCGACCGGCTTCACCACGTAGCCCTGCACGGTTTCGTTGTTCCAGCCCTTGAAGGTGAAGAACTCGGCGTCACCCACCTTCGCGTTCTTCAGGTCCGCCGCGTTGAAATGGGTGACCTGCTTCAGGCCGCTGCCGTCGGCGGCTGCGAGGTAGACGTCGGCCGGCCGCTTCAGGTCGTCGCGGGTCAGCAGCAGCTTGCCGGCGGCCAGCGAAAAGCCGCCCACGGTGCCATCACCGACCAGTTGGCTGACCTTGCCGTTGGCCGCGTCGACCGCGAACAGCGGGTGCTGGCCGTTGTCGTCGGCGGTGGCGTACAGCGTCTTGCCGTCGGCGGAAACCGTCAGGCCGCCGGGCGAGCGATCCCAGTTCGGGTCCACCTCGTGCTTCGCGCCGCTGGCCAGATCCAGCGCCATGATCGCGAAACGATCCGCCTCGAAGCCCGGGGTCTTCATCGCCAGGTAGTACAACGTCTTGCCGTCCGGCGAGGCCACCGGGTACGCGTCCCACGCCTTGTTCTCGGCGGTGAGGTTCTTCGGCGCGGCTGAGCCGTCCGCCGGCACGCTGTACACGTCGAAATTGGTCGACCACGGCTCGCTGGTGCCCGCAATGCGCGCGTCGAAATACACGGTCTTGCCATCCGGCGCGAAGCCGAACTCGCCGTCGTCGCCGAACGGCTTGCTCGGCACGTCGCCGTCGATGCCGCGACTCAGCAGCTTGGGCTCACCCGCCAGCTGACCCTTGCCGTCGAAGCGGGCCACGAACAACTGGTTGCGCCGGCCATCGGCCCAGGTATCCCAGTG
Organism: Rhodanobacter soli; assembly: GCF_040548735.1. NCBI lineage: Bacteria > Pseudomonadati > Pseudomonadota > Gammaproteobacteria > Lysobacterales > Rhodanobacteraceae > Rhodanobacter > Rhodanobacter soli. The sequence goes on from NZ_JBEPSD010000001.1 coordinate 899,828, forward strand.
CCGCACAAACAGCTTGTGGTAGAGCGTGCCGCTGGCCTTGTCCTTCTCGCGCGCGTCGAGGCGCTGCTGGGTGCACGCCAGCGTGGCGCAATCGGTGAACACCTCATACGACAACAGCACCTGTTTGCCATCCGGCGACAGCTTGTAGCCGCCAACGTCCAGCACCCCGTGGCTGACCTGCACGGCGGGAGCATGCTTGGCCAGGTTCAGACCACCCTTGCCGCCCAGGTCCACCCGCCACAACTGCGCCACGCCCTTGGCCGGCGCCACGAAGTACAGGCTGCGGCCATCCGCCGACCAGCGTGCCGAGCTGCCCTTCTCAACCACCTTTACCGGCTGGCCGCCCTTGTCCAGATCCAGCACATAGATCGCGCTAATGCCCTTGTTCGCCGCGTAGTCGGTGCTGCGCACGCCGAACGCCGCATGGCGCCCATCCGGCGACAGCTGCGGATCGCTGACCCGATCCATCATCACCAGGTCGCGCACATTGAACGCATGCGCGCCCTCGGCCTTGACGAAGGTGGTATCCACGACGTCGCCCGCCATCGCGGGCGCCGCCACCAGCGCGAGCAGCAGCGCGGCAATCAGAGGTTTCATGGGGTATCCCCTTGGGTGGTCAAAGCGGTGACGGTAAGCGCCGGCCTGCCGGGACGCAAGCAAGCCGCGACTGGAATACCCCGAACGTAGCCCCCGGGTGAGGCTCAAACGGCCGAGCACACCGTTGTGATGCGGCGCACACTCCGTCTTCACATTTGGTACAAAACGTGCCTGTCCATGGTGCACTCACAGGGGAGTCCACCATGTTGCGCCAGCGTATTTCCGCCGGTTTCACCTTGATCGAGCTGATGATCGTCGTGGCGATCATCGCGATCCTTGCTGCCATAGCCATCCCGGCGTATCAGGACTACCTGATCCGGACGCAAGTTACCGAAGGCATGAGCCTGGCGAGCGGGGCCAAGGCTGCGGTATGGGATTTCGTCTCCAACACCGGACGGTTCCCCACAAGGAATGAATCCGCAGGCCTCGCAAAAAGCACATCGATCACCGGCGATTATGTTTCCAGTGTGGACTTGGCACCTGCCGGCAAGATAACGGTCGCATTCAGCGGACCCAGAGCCAATAGCAGCATCAAGGCCAGTACGCTGGTGCTTTCCGCCATCACCCAAGCCGGCAGTATCGCTTGGAGTTGCAATGGTGGAACGGTGTCGGACAAGTATCTACCCGCGACCTGTCGCAAGTAGTTTCAGCTGCCCTCACCTTTGCCGTCGCACAAACTGACAATAAGTGTCACTAAGTGCCCCGGATGAACAGTGCAAGCCCGTGTACCCGAGATCACACTTCGGGAGCTTCGCGGGACTTTCCACCAAGGGTTGCGAGCTTTCGTGACCACGGGCACAATCCAAAGGCCTACAGTTGTGAGGGAATACACCTGCGGCAAACGTGGCATACAAGCTGCTTGACTTTGCCGCGAGCTTCCTGGTCGTTCCGACCATGCGAATGGGGTCCGTTCCCGCCTAGGGGGATTAAAGGGACTGGGGCTCAGGGGGCATCACACGGTTAGCTAACCAAACAGAGGAACCACCATGAAGAACGTGCAGAAAGGCTTTACCCTGATCGAACTGATGATCGTGGTCGCGATCATCGCGATCCTCGCCGCCATCGCCATCCCGGCCTACCAGGATTACTTGATTCGCACGCAGGTGTCGGAAGGTGCGGTGCTGACCGATGGCGCCAAGACCGCCTTCGCGGAGTTCTACAGCAACAAGGGCACCATGCCCACATCGAATGCCTCCGCTGGTCTGGCGACTGACACGTCCATCAGCGGCAAGTATGTGTCCAAAGTCGCAGTGGCAGCCAGTGTCATCACGGCCACCTTCGGCAATGAGGCGAACACCAAGATTGCCAACCAGACCTTCGTGCTTTCGCCGATCGTCAACTCTGGCTCGCTCGGTTGGACGTGCACCAAGTCGACCGTGGACCCGAAGTATCTGCCGACCTCCTGCCGCCCGTAAGATCGGCATCGTCGACGTTTGGAAAGGCCGCCATGCGCGGCCTTTCTTTTTTCAGGATCGTCTCTGATGCGGTATCGCCTTGTACTGACACCACTGCTCGTATTACTACTGCTCGGTACGGCCTGGATTGCTTACGCCCCAGGTCTACATGGGGATTTCCTGTTTGATGACTTCGGTAATCTGCCGGCTCTGGGCGCCATGGGGCCCGTTGACAATTGGCATACGTTCTGGCGCTACATCACTTCGGGCACAGCCGACCCCACTGGACGACCCCTGACGCTGTTGACGTTCTTGCTTGACGCGCGCAACTGGCCCGCTGACCCCTACCCATTCAAGCGCACCAGCCTGATTTTGCACCTGCTCAATGGCATTCTGCTGTACGCCCTGCTTGCTAGGCTCGGCCAGTTGCTGGCGATGGAAGCGCCACGTCGCCAAGCCGCTGCTCTGCTGGGCAGTGCGTTGTGGTTGCTGCATCCGCTGTTGGTATCCACCACTCTGTACATCGTGCAGCGCGAGGCCATGTTGCCGGCTACCTGCGTTATCGCTGGATTACTGACCTGGCTACATGGCCGAGCTCAACTGGGCCACGGACGAATCCCTAGTGGCTTGGTATGGAGCATTGTCGGCGTGGGCGGCTTCACGCTGCTCGCCGTACTGGCCAAGGCCAACGGTGCCCTGCTACCGCTGTATGTGCTGCTGATCGAGATCATCGTGCTCGCTCCACGACACCCGGTTCCTGCGGGCAACGCACAGCGCACCTACCGCGGGTTCCTGTGGACCTTTGTCGCCATCCCCACAGCCGCCATCTGCGCCCACATTACATGGGTCGGCATCCACGGCATCCTCACCGGTGGTCCCGACTTCCGGGCGTGGAGCATTGGTCAACGCCTGCTGACCGAACCACGCGTGCTGATGGACTATCTCTCGCTGCTGTGGCTACCGCATCCCTTTTCCAGTGGTTTGTTCAACGATCAATATGTGGTCTCGACATCCTGGCTGCACCCTGCGACCACACTGCCCGCGATCATCGTGCTATTGGCATTGCTCGGCAGCGCCTGGTGGCTGCGCCAGCGCCACCCTGCCGCTTCATTGGCGATTCTTTTCTACTTTGCGGGCCAGTTGATCGAATCCACCTCCTTGCCGTTGGAGCTGTATTTCGAACATCGCAACTATGTGCCGGCGCTATTGATGTTCTGGCCGCTTGGCCTGTGGCTGACAGACACACGTACCATGCCGGTACTCAAGCGTGGGCTGATGATCGTACTGCCGCTGGGCTTGGCGTTGATGACCCACGCGCGCGCTGAGCTGTGGGGGAACGTGCACACACAAGCGTTGCTCTGGGCGAAGATCAATCCTGACTCCGCACGTGCCCAAGCCAATGCCGCCCAAATCGAGATGCAGGCCGGACATCCGCAAGATGCCATCCATCGACTGGAAAAACTGCTCGCCACCCAGCCTGACCAGACCCAGCTTGCCTTCAATCTGATCGGCGCACGTTGCCTGACTGGCGGGATCAGCCACGACGACATTGTTGCCGCACGCAAGGCCATGCAGGGTAGCGCCAACACCGGCACACTGCTCGCTCACTGGTTTGACCGCACCCTGCCCGTTGCCATGTCCGGCGAGTGCCCGGGCCTGACGTCGGAAGTCCTGCTCGATCTGATCAATACCGGCTTGTCGAACCCGAAACTGGCGACCGCAGGACCGCAGCAAGATCTCACCTACCTGCGCGGGCGCATCGCCTTGATCCAACATCAGCCTAGCGCCGCACAAGCAGACTTCATTCGAGCACTCGATCTGCAGGTCCGCCCAGGAATGGCATTGGAAGCTGCCGCCACACTGGGTGCCGCCGGTTATCCGACGCAGGGCCTGCAACTACTCGACCATTATAAGCAGGTGCAGAATCAAGCCATGCCACCCGGCTTCGGTATGCCAATGCTGCACGCATGGGTGCTGGCGCGCCAGAATTATTGGCCACATGAACTGACTCACCTGCGCCAGCAACTCACCCTCGACGCCAGGGCCGGCAACACCAATACTGCACAGCCAAACCCTGACGCGGGCGCGACTCACTAATGCATTCAACATCGAAACGCTCGTCGCTTTACCTGTGGATACTGGCTGCGGCCCTCGTCATCACGGCTGTCGCGTACTGGCCAGGCCTGCAGGGCGGCTTCCTTTTCGACGACTATCCCAACATCGTCGACAACAAGGGGGTGCAGCCAGTCGACGCTAGCTTGCCTTCGCTGGTCGCCGCTGCTCTTTCCTCGCCATCCAGCGAATTCAAGCGGCCAATGGCATCGTTGAGCTTTGCCGCCAACTACCTCGTCACCGGCCTTGATCCGTACTGGATGAAACTGACCAACTTGGTCATTCACCTATTGAACGGCCTACTGGCGTTTCTGCTGGCAAGCGCTCTGCTCCGAACGATTCCCACCGATCAAAACCCTCATGCCGGCATCGTTGCCTCGCTAATCGCTGCAGCGTGGATGCTACTTCCAATCAACCTCACCGCCGTGTTGTACGTCGTGCAGCGCATGGAGAGCCTGGCTAACCTGTTCGTGTTGCTTGGCCTGATCGGCTACCTCACCGGTCGCCGCCGTATGCTCACCCAAACTGTCATCCGCTCCCCTGCCAACGGGGGAGGATTAGGGAGGGGGCGCTTCTCATCCGACACCGGCGGCTTAATCCTTTGCCTCATCAGCATCACCGTCCCGACCGCCATCGGCGTCCTAGCAAAAGAAACCGCAGTGATGCTGCCCCTATACGCGTTGCTGATCGAATGGGCGCTATTCCGCTTTCGCAAAACACAGGAATCTGCGCCGTCTCCCAAAGAATACGGCGCAGAAACTCGATGCTGTGACTTTCGCATCATCGGCATGTTCCTACTGGTTCTGGTCGTGCCAATGGTTTTCGGCCTGGCACGGCTGCTCCCTGGCATTCTGAAAGCAGAAACTTGGGCCACCCGCGACTTCACCCTGAGCACCCGCTTGCTCAGCGAGGCGCGCATCGTGGTCGACTATATTGTCTGGACACTACTGCCAACGCCAAGTGCGCTGTCGTTCTATCACGATAACTTCCGTATTTCGACCGGACTGCTGGCCCCGTGGACCACGCTTGCTAGCATTGCAGTTCTTACGGCCCTGATTGCATTGGCTTGGTGGCTACGCCCACGTCGCCCGCTGGTTGCACTTGGCGTCGTCTTGTTTCTAGGCTGCCAGCTGCCAACTGGCACCATCTTGCCACTGGAACTGATCTACGAGCATCGCAACTACTTCGCCACCTTCGGCCTACTGCTGGCGATCGTACCGTTGCTCGCCGTGCCCCGTGGTCAGTCATTTACGCTGCCACGCCACGTATTGCTTGCTGGGCTCCTGCTGTGCTGGACGACACTCACTGCCATGACGGCCCATGCTTGGGGCAACCCCCTGCGGCTGGCTGAAGACCTGGCTTTACGTGCGCCGCAATCACCACGCGCCCAGTACGAACTGGGACGTACCTACATCATCTATTCGCACTACGACCCTGCCTCGCCCTTTACCAAGCTGGCTTATGCGCCATTGGAAAAGTCCGCGGCACTCCCCTACTCATCGATTCTGCCGGAACAGGCACTGATCTTCATGAATTCGCGCATGAAACTGCCACTGAGGGATGCTTGGTGGGACAGCATGATTGCCAAGCTGAAAGCGCATAAACCCGGTGTACAAGATGAAAGCTCGCTGGGCGCATTAACCCAATGTGCGCGTGAAAACCGTTGTGACTTGCCGCAGGAGCGCATGATGGAATCTTTCATGGCGGCACTTGCCCATCCAAGTCCGAGTGCCCGTCTACTTGCCACATATGGTGATTACGCGTGGAACGTGCTGAACGACCCATCTCTTGGCGAACGCATGACCGAAGAAGCCATCAAGACCAGTCCGAATGAGCCCGCTTATCAGATTACCTTGATCCGCATGCTCATCGCGCAAGGTCGCAAGGTGGAAGCCGAGCAGGCACTAAGGAAACTGAATTCCCTGAACATTGGCGGTAGGCTGAATCAGGACTTGTCGGCATTGCGCGCCTTGCCGGGTCTGCAATGATTGCCGTCAGTAGTGGGGCGACGTAGGGATTTTTTTCCTCGTCGACCCTTTATCCTTGACCTTTGGCCAGTAGGCCACTTGGCGGGCCAGTTCTCATGAAAGCAGTCATCCTCGCCGGCGGTCTGGGCACGCGGATCAGCGAAGAAACTACCGTGCGTCCCAAGCCTATGATTGACATCGGTGGCAAGCCGGTGCTCTGGCATATCCTGAAGATCTACTCGCAGCACGGCATCAACGACTTCATCATCTGCCTGGGCTACAAGGGCTACATGGTCAAGGAGTATTTCGCCAATTATTTCCTACATACGTCGGATGTCACCTTTGACTTGGCCAACAACCGCATGGACGTGCACCAGCAGCATGCCGAGCCGTGGAGGGTCACCCTGGTTGATACCGGCGACCAGACACAGACCGGTGGGCGTCTGAAGCGGGTCGAAAACTATCTGGATGGCGAGACGTTCTGTTTCACCTACGGCGACGGCCTCGCCGATATAGACATCACCGCACAACTGGTCTTCCACAAGACCAGAGCCAGTCTGGCCACCATGTGCGCGGTGCAGCCACCGGGGCGCTTCGGCGCCATCGATATTCAGGACAACCGGATCACTCGCTTCGAGGAAAAGCCTTCCGGCGATGGCTCGTGGATTAATGGCGGCTTTTTCATTCTTGAACCCGGTGTATTCGACTACATCGAGGGTGACGCCACGGTATGGGAGCGTGACCCGCTGGAGGCGCTCGCCCGTGATGGCGAGCTTTCCGCGTACATGCATGCCGGTTTCTGGCAGCCAATGGATACGCTACGTGACAAGCTGAAACTTGAAGAGCTCTGGCAAAACGGTCATGCCCGATGGAAAGTCTGGCCTTGAACGATCTGTTTGGGAATGTCTACGCCGATCGCCAGGTACTGGTCACTGGGCACACCGGCTTCAAAGGTTCGTGGCTTTGCCTGTGGCTGACCGCACTGGGCGCACGTGTTACCGGTCTGGCGCTCGCGCCGGACACAGAACCGGCGCACTGGAAGCTGCTTGAACTGCACAACGTGCGCGACCTGCAGGTGGATCTGCGCCATGCCCATGCAGTACGGCAAACCCTGGAGCTGACCAAGCCGGAAATCATCTTTCATCTGGCGGCACAGCCGCTGGTTCGGCGCAGCTATCACGAGCCGTTCACCACCTTTGACACCAACGTACTCGGCTTGGTCAACCTGCTTGAGGCTGTGCGTGCCACGCCGTCGGTGCGCGCCCTCGTCAACGCCACCACCGACAAGGTCTACTTGGAGCAGGCCACCGTCACCGGTTATCGAGAAGATCACCCGCTGGGTGGGCATGATCCCTACAGCACCTCCAAGGCCTGCGCCGAACTGGTGACGGAGTGCTACCGCAAGAGCTTTTTCAACAACTCCGGACCACGCGTCGCCACGGCGCGCGCAGGCAACGTCATCGGCGGCGGCGATTGGTCGCAGGACCGGCTGGTACCAGACCTGGTGCGCGCCGCATCCAGCGGCTCAACACTGCAGATCCGAAATCCTGAGGCCATCCGGCCATGGCAGCATGTGCTTGAACCGCTGTCAGGCTATCTGCGGTTGGGTCAGCAGTTGCTCGCCGGCAAACCAGTCGAAGGACCATGGAACTTCGGCCCTGCCGCCGACGCTACGCTGCCGGTGCAGGCGCTGGTTGCGCTAATGCAGTCGCATTGGCCGCAACTGCGCAGCGAACATCGGCAGGGGCCACACCCGCACGAGGCTGGGATTTTGCGATTGGATGCTTCCAAGGCGGCGCAGCAACTGGGGTGGCACCCAGTGTGGGACGCGCAGGCCACACTGCAGTCGACCATCCAGTGGTATCGCGACTATTACGAGCGCGGTCGTCTGCGCAGCCGCGACAACCTGCAGACATACATCGAGGCCGCCCGCACCGCGGGGCTGGAGTGGGCCGCATGAAGTTCCACGCGACGCCTCTGGCCGGTCTCAGCCTGATCGAAACGACACGCGTCGAGGACGAACGTGGCCAATTCTCGCGGTTGTTCTGTGAGGTCGAGTGCGCCACGATTCGACCTGGCCTGCACTGGAGCCAGATCAACCTATCCCGGACCTATGACAAGGGCACCGTCCGCGGTATGCATTTCCAGTACCCACCGGCCACCGAGGCCAAACTGATCCGCTGTCTGCGCGGTCGCGTGTTCGACGTAGCGGTCGACCTGCGTGTCGAATCACCCACCTATCTACACTGGCACGGCGTCGAGCTGGACGAAGAAGGGGCGATACAGTTCTTCATTCCGGAAGGCTTTGCGCATGGTTTTCAGGCGCTAACCGACGACGCGCAACTGCTCTACCTGCATACCGCGGCGTGGAACCGTGAACAGGAAGGCGGACTGCGCCATGATGACCCCGCCATAGCCATTACCTGGCCGCTGCCAGTGACACGGATCTCGACCAAAGATCGGCAATGGTCCTTGGTAAAAGAGAGCCGGTTTGCGGGAATCCAGCCATGAAATGTCGTCACTGCGCCACGCCATTGCAAGATGTTTTCCTTGACCTCGGCAGTGCGCCACCCTCCAATGCGTTCCTGACCGCGGACACGCTCGGCGCGCCGGAAGCCTGGTTTCCGCTGAAATTGTTCACCTGCCGGAACTGTCTGCTGGTGCAGGTGGACGAAGTGCAGTCGCACGCCAAACTATTCGCTCCGGACTACGTTTACCACTCATCGTTCTCTCGCTCCTGGCTCGCGCATGCCGAACGCTATGTCGAACGCGCGGCTGCCCAACTGAAGCTGGGTCACGACAGCCTGGTGATGGAGATCGCGTCCAACGACGGCTATCTGCTGCAATACGTCGCCGCGCGCGGTATCCCCTGCATCGGCATCGAGCCCACCACCGGTACGGCAAACGTTGCACGGCAGAAGGGGATCGAGACACTGGAGCGTTTCTTTGGCCGTGACTTTGCCATGGAGTTCGTGCAAGAGCGGCGGACCGCCGACCTGATCGTGGCGAACAATGTGCTCGCCCACGTACCCGACATCAACGACTTTGTCGCCGGATTGGTACTGGCGTTGGCTGCCGAGGGCTCGATCACGGTCGAGTTTCCGCACCTGATGGAGTTGGTAGCGAAGCACCAGTTCGACACCGTCTACCATGAGCACTTTTCCTACTTCTCCTTTCACACGGTGCGCCGGATCTTCGCGGCGCATGGCCTGAAGATATGGGATGTGGAACAACTTCCAACGCATGGCGGTTCCCTACGCCTCTGGGCAGCACATGCCAATAGCCGGCATGCCGAAACACCAGCCGTATCGGCACTACTGCGCATCGAGGCTGACGCAGGCATGCAGGACAACACCTACTACCAAGGCTTCCAGGCGCAGGCCGATGCGGTCAAGAACGATTGCCTGGGCTTCCTGCTGGAGCAGCGACGCGCCGGGCGCCGCGTCGCCGGCTACGGCGCGGCCGCCAAGGGAAATACGTTGCTAAACTACGCCGGAGTGCGACCGGATCTGCTGCCCTACGTGGTCGACGCCTCGCCGCACAAGCAGGGGCACTGGTTGCCGGGGTCACGAATACCTGTCGTCGCCGAATCGCGCCTGCGCGAAGAACGGCCTGATTTCGTGCTGATCCTGCCGTGGAATCTGCGCGAGGAAATCATGGCCCAGCTTAGTTACGTCCGGGAATGGGATGGCCAGTTTGTTGTCGCCGTCCCACAATTGGCCATTCTATGAACGACGTCGCAACCTCTCGGATCTACTACACCAAGCCATCGATCACCACGCTGGAAATCGGCTATGCCACCGATGCCGCAAGCAACGGCTGGGGTGAGCGCTGCTACGACTACATCCACCGTTTCGAAGCAATGTTTCGTCAGCACCTTGGTGTGAAGCACGCCATCGCCACCTCGAGTGCCACCGGTGCATTGCATATCGGCATGGCTGCGATGGGTATCAGCGTAGGTGACGAGGTGGTGCTCGGCGATATCAACTGGATCGCCTCGGCAGCGCCCATCATCCATCTTGGCGCAAAGCCCGTACTGGTCGACGTACTAGCCGACAGCTGGTGCCTCGATCCGGCGGCGGTGGAGGCGGCGATCACGCCAAGAACCAAGGCCATCCTCGCGGTGCATCTATACGGAAACCTGTGCGAGCTGGATACGTTGCGGGAAATAGGTCGGCGCCACGGAGTTCCCGTCATCGAGGATGCTGCGGAAGCGATCGGCTCTGTCTGGCATGGACATCGCGCTGGCTCCATGGGTATCTTCGGTGCGTTCTCCTTCCACGGCACCAAGACCGTGACCACCGGCGAAGGAGGCATCTTTGTCACCAACGACGATACGCTGTACGAAAAGGCACTGACCTTGTCCAACCATGGTCGTGCGCGCGGCGAGGCGCGGCAGTTCTGGCCCGAGACGATCGGTTTCAAGTACAAGATGTCGAATCTGCAGGCAGCAATCGGTTGCGGCCAGATCGAGCGCATTGAGGAACTTATCGCAGGCAAGCGCAGGGTCTACGAGTATTACCACAACGCATTGCGTAATCTGCCCCTGCGCATGAACCCCGAGGCCCCAGGCACTATTAACGGGTACTGGATGCCAACCATCGTTGTCGATGACAACGTGTCGTTTGACCGTGCAGCACTATTGGATGCCTTCAAGGCAGACAATATCGACGGCCGAGTGTTCTTCTGGCCGCTGTCATCGCTCCCCTCGTTCAAGCCACATCCAGAGCATGTTGTGAGTCATTCGCTGTCAGATAGGGCAATGAACTTGCCCAGCTATCACGACATGACGGATGAGGAGCAGGACCGCGTCATCGCCTGTGTGCGTAGGCTGCTGGTGCCGGAGTCATGAAGGATGTGATCATTTGGGGTGGGGCGGGTCAAGCGCGCGTGCTGCGCGAGGCCTTGCCATCCTCCGATTTCCAGGTGATCGCCGTTTTTGACAACCGGCCAATCCCCTCCCCGTTTCCCGATGTTCCGATTTATCTCGGCCAAGAGGGGTTCCACTCGTGGCAAGCAAGCCGAACCGGAGCTGGCCAGGTTCACGCCTGCGTGGCGGTCGGAGGTAGCCGGGGAAGTGACCGCCTGTTCCTTTTGGAATGGCTTCAGCAGCAAGGCATGCAACCACTGACCGTGATACATCCTCGCGCTTTCGTCGCAAGCGACGCCAAAATTGGCAAGGGTGCTCAAATTCTGGCGATGTCGGCCATCTGCTCCAATGCAACCCTTGGTTGCGCAGTCATCGTCAACACATCCGCTTCGATCGATCATGACTGTGTGATCGGCGATGGCGTCCATGTTGGTCCCGGGGCGAATCTGGCAGGCGAAGTTCGCGTTGACGAGTATGCGTTTATCGGTGCCGGAGCCGTTGTCTTGCCGCGACTTAAAATTGGCCGTTCGGCAATCGTCGGTGCGGGCGCCGTGGTGATTCGCGACGTCGCGGCTGACGAGGTCGTGGTGGGCAATCCCGCAACAGGGCGTTGACGCTGACATGCGTCAAGTACCCATCCAGTAACACGAATCAGTGGAAGATCAAATGGACGCCAGAGAACAGTTCGAACGCGAATGTCGTGAAAATATTTCCGGCATGGGAAATGATCAACTGCTGAAAGACATTGCATTTCAGTGGTTCCAGCATTCGCTCCAGTACAAGTATTCGTATAATTTTTCTTCGCTTGGTCGCCCCATCATCCAGTATCCACAGGATATGGTGGCCATGCAGGAACTAGTCTGGCGGATCAAGCCCGACCTCATCATCGAAACGGGCATCGCCCATGGTGGTTCGCTGGTCCTCAGTGCGTCTATGCTGGCTCTGCTCGACTATTGCGAAACCGTCGAGCGTGGGGAAGTGCTAGATCCCAAGGCCACCCGACGCCGCGTGCTAGGTATCGACATCGACATCCGCGCGCACAATCGTGCCGCCATCGAAGCGCACCCGATGTCGCACCGGATCGACATGATTCAGGGCTCCTCGATCTCAGCGGACATCATTGCCCAAGTGCATAAAATCGCGCAGGCGCATCAGCGGATACTGGTGATTCTCGACTCCAACCATACCCACGATCACGTGCTGGCCGAGCTCGAGGCCTACGCACCGCTGACCTCTCCGGGCAGCTACTGCATCGTGTTCGATACCGTGGTTGAGGATCTGCCCAACGCGATGTTCCCTGATCGCTCTTGGGGCAAGGGCAACAACCCCAAGACCGCTACCTGGGAATACCTGCGTCGCCTGAAGGGGGAAGCACACATGGCTGCCGACGGTGCCCCACTGGCCTTTGAAATCGACAGCGCACTGGAGAGCAAACTGCTCATCACGGTTGCCCCTGACGGTTACTTGCGGCGCGTCTAGCGCCTTGCCCATGCCCGTACTGCGCACAAATATCCTGGCGAATTATGCTGGGCAGATATGGATGGCGCTGATGGGCGTGGTATTCATCCCTCTGTATATAAAGCTGCTCGGCATGGAGGCGTTTGGCCTGGTTGGCCTGATGTTAAGTATCCAGGCGCTGTCCATGCTGTTCGATCTGGGCATGGGCGGCGTGCTGAACCGCGAATTGGCGCGGCGTGTGCACAATGCTAGCGCCGCACATACCCTCGGCGACCTAGTGCGCACGTTCGAGTGGTTGGTCTGGCCAATCGCACTGATGATCGTCGCCGTAATCTGGCTAGCCAGCGGTCCACTGGCGAATCACTGGCTGCACCCCGAACACCTCAGCCGTGCCACCACAGCGCATGCGATCGCGATCATGGGGCTGGCGGTGGCGTTGCAGTGGCCTAGCAGCTTCTACGCCAATGGCCTGTCCGGACTTGAACGGCAGCCGGTACTGAACCTGATCAATGCCGGGTTCGCCACGCTACGCGGCGCGGGTGTGCTGGTGGTGCTGTACTGGGTATCTCCCACCATCAGCGCCTTCATGTGGTGGTACGCTGCCGTGGGCGCGTGTCAGTCACTGGTATCGGCCGCCGCCCTGTGGCTCTTGTTGCCGACTGACCCTCAGCAACGATCGGCTTTTCGCGCCGCAGAACTTCGTGACGCTGGACGCTTCGCTGGTGGCCTGGTCGCCATCATGGCCCTGTCGATCATGCTCACCCAGCTTGATCGCATCGTAATATCGGCCATGCTTCCGCTGGCAGAACTCGGTTACTTCAGCTTGGCGATGAGCGTCGCCGCTGGCATGGGTCGCATGATCCAGCCTATGTTCAATGCGCTGTACCCGCGCTACAGCCGACTGGCGTCACTTGACCAGCAGGATTCACTGACCCATCTCTACCATCTGAGCAATCAATGCCTCGCGGTGGTCGTGGCAGCCGTGGCGGCTGTACTGATGATCTTCGGCCGCGACGTACTCTATCTGTGGACCGGGGACGCCACCACGGCAGCGAGGCTGGCGCTGCCGCTGTCGATCCTCGTGGCCGGCACAGCGTTCAATGGATTGATGAACCTTCCCTACGCACTGCAGCTGGCTCACGGCTGGACCCGACTTACCGTAGGTACAAACCTCGTAGCCTTGGTTCTCGGCATTCCCTTCTGCATCTGGGCCGTCGGACACCACGGCATCGTCGGCGCCGCTTGGCTGTGGTTCGCCATCAATCTCGCCTTTGTCGCAGTCGGCATTCCGCTTATGCATCGGCGTCTTTTGCGCAGCGAAATGGCTCGCTGGTACGTTCGGGACATACTCCCTCCCGCGATCGCCGCCGCCGTGGTCGCACTGCTTGCAAGCCGGCTGCTTCCGGCATTGCCCCGGAGCCTTGAAGGGGTCTTTCAATTGGCCATAGTGAGTGGCGCAGTGCTGTTATCGGCGGCCGTGGCAGCGCCACTGGTGCGAGATCTGGTGCGGCAACAGCTGGCCGAGTGGTTTGGCTTCCGACGCTGACTCGGCTCGACCGACCTCCCTTCTATATATGGCGGTAAGCACATGCCGTTGCGTCGATCTCTATTCCGCAGAGATCTCGCGCACTGGATCTACTGACACTTTGCCACCGGCCATCGCCCCTATGCACAATAACGGCGACGCTGAAGTTGATCTTGCTACCGCTGCCATGTGCAATTCCAGGTGCCGCTAATCGGACTCGTTAGCTTGACGCCCCGATCACCAGCGTACTGACATCAAAGCAACCTGCGGAGCGATTCGGGCTAGACTGAAACTTGTATTCTGATTCAGTTCCCGGTCTTTCATCTATGCCTGCACCAAAAATTACCGTCATCATTCCCACGCGCGAGCGTTGCGATGTACTGGAATCGTCATTGCGCACGGTAACATCGCAAGACTACGATAACCTCGAAATAATCGTCAGCGACAACTGCAGCACTGACGATACCGAGGGCGTCGTACGTCGAGCCAACGATCAGCGCATCCGCTACGTGAAGACGGGAAAGCGCCTGAATATGTCGCATAACTGGGAGTTCGCCCTTTCGCATGTTCGCGAGGGATGGGTGGGTTTCATCGGCGATGACGACGGGCTACTGCCGGAATCCATCAAGACCGTATCCAACATCATCGAAACATCGGGTGTCGAAGCCATCCGTTCGACCTTCTGCACCTACCACTGGCCAGCCATCATGGGCAATGAAAGCGGTCAGTTGATCGTACCGATGGGATCCGGCATCGAAATACGCGAGGCATCGCTCTGGCTGAAGAAAGTCATGCGCGGCGTTGCCAAATATCCCCAGCTACCAGTCATTTATGATGGTGGCTTCGTCAGTCTTGCTACCTTGAACAAGGTGAAGAGCAAGACAGGAGCATTCTTTGCATCCTGTAATCCCGACCTCTACTCGGCGGTTGCCGTCTCCAGCGTGATTGATCGGTATGTTTTCATGCGAGCCCCCATGGCAGTCAGTGGCGTATCCAGACACAGTACCGGGAACTCGTCGTTTTCCACCAAAAAGAACAAGAACACAACGCCTGTTTCGACTTTTTATTCGGAAAGCAACATACCGTTTCACGGCGCGATGCCGTTGCACGAAGACGGTAGTCTGCCCATTTCCTTTCAAGCGATGGTCTACGAAGCTTATCTGCAGTCTGCCCATCTTCGCGACGCATCAAAGGAATTTGGGTACCGACAACAGCTCGAGGTCATTCTTGCCACCGCCGGGGCTCACCGCGAATCCATCGAAAGGTGGGGCCGTCTATTTGCCACGCAGCACGGCATCGACTTTGCATCGGCCAGACGATCGGCCGCCTTCAAACGCGCCTATCTGCAACCCCTCTCGACATCGCACAAGATCATCAACGCCCTGCATACGGTGTTCGCAGAGGATTTGCCGATTCGGAACATCCATGAGGCTTGCATTGCCGCTGGCACCATCCGCGGCCGCCCCGGCAAGAAAGGTACAGTGCGTTTTCTAGGTCGTGAATTGAATCGCCATTTCAGACGGCAAGGTGAGTAGTGACATCGGTGAGATGTCTCCGCTGCGATCATGCTCACATCATATTGCGCCTAATTGGGCGTCCTAACCAATCCACAACGCGACGTATTGGCTGCATCAACGGATCCGAGGCATGCCATAGCGGCGCAGCAACCCAAGCTTTCTATGCGCCCACACAAAATTGCGTAGAAAGTCACGCAGTGATGCGACACGTCCCCGCTGTTCCTGACGGCGCGTGGCCCATAGTCTCGGAAAGTCACGAATGAGTTGTGTACCAGCCTTGCCATAGATTTCCTGCCAAATGCGTGTATCTAGGCACGCCGCTGTCAAGACGATGCCTTCAGCGACCAACAGCACCAAATGCAGCGCCAACAACGGAATGACCAGCACTGTTGGCGTGCAGACCAGCATGACCTCCATTTTGTTGCGCTCGCTCAGATAGCGTCGTCGAAAGGTGGTCTGCAGCCCTTGCGCAGTTGCACGGTTTCCGCCAAAGCTAGCCCCCTGACGATGGCGATATCCACTGGTACCGGCGACTTGCACTGCCCTGCCGCGCAATCGGGCCACGCAGCACAAATACATATCTTCGCCGATCGACTCAATCCACGTTGGGAAGCCACCGAGCTCATTCCATACATCGCGCGCCACCCACAGGCATGCCCCGATCACCATCGCCACATCGCGACGGCCGGGGTCGAGATTCGGCACCGGGTTGTAGAACGGGTCGAGCAGACAACCCCTATCAACCAACACCCCAGTTTCCCAGTCGTACTGGGGCAGACTGAGGATTCTCGGCAGGGGTGCCGATTGTGCAGCGTCCAGCAAGGTGACCAGTGCATCTGGATACAGCGCCGCATCGTTGTTCAGCAGCAGCACAAATTCGCCGCGTGCATGCGCCACCATGCGGTTATTGCTGACACAGAAGCCGACGTTCTCGCTGCTCGCAAGCAACTCGACCTGTGGATACCGCTCGCGCAGCAGCGCTACAGAATCATCTGTGGAGGCATCGTCGTGAACGATGATCTCGATGCTGATGTTGCCCTGCTGGGCAAGAACGGATGTCAGGCAGTCATCCAGCAATGCGGCGCCGTTGTAGTTGGCGATGCAGACGGAACACATCGGATGTTCCGGTCGATTCAGTGCGCTGTGCTGTTCAACCAGGCCCATGTCCGCTCCAATCCTTCATGCAGTGGTGTGACGGGCGAACATCCGTACTCGTGACTGGCCAGAGTGGGGTCCATCACCACGCGTGCAGCATCCACTGCACGACCGACTTCATAGCTGCGTCGCAGGGGTCGACCGGTCACGGTCTCCATGGCGGCGAACAGTTCATTGAGGCTGACCCCTATACCGCTGCAGGCGTTGACTATATGCGCGCCTACGGACATTTGTCGGGCCAGAATCGTGGTGATCAGCTCCACCAGGTCATCTATATACAAATAGTCGCGAACAGCGGAACCATCACCCCATATATGCAGGATTTCATCCCGCTTAATCTTGCCAAGGGCCGTAGGTACGATACCGAACCCCGCGCGCTCGAACTGACCCGGGCCGTAGACGTTTGATGGGCGCAGAATTGTCGCCTTGCCCGAATACTGATTGCACCAGGCCGAGATGAAGTATTCAGTGGCTATCTTGCTCGCGCCGTGATACGACCGTGGCTGCACGCGCGTCGCCTCACTCGCTGCGATGTCACCCGTCGACGTGTACAGCGAACCGCCAGAAGACAGATAAAGCAGATCCACGCCAGAATGATCCTGCAAGACATGCAGCAAGCCAGCCATTGGCTGCAGATTGTCGACCAGTTCGTGCAAGGGACGGGCAACGGATGTCCCGGGAGTGGACGTAGACGCGAGGTAGGCCACTGCACGACTGCGAGCGACCAAGGGGGCGAAATCCTTCGGCTCGCGCAGCTCGGCAATCACTGTTTCGACATTTGGCAGATCAAAGTCCACCTTGCTCCGACTGGCTGCAATCACCGACTCGCCCTGCCGTGCCAGCGCCCGTACCAGGTGTTGCCCGATGAACCCACCTGCACCGAGGACAAGAATCCGATCGCTCATTACGCGCTTCCAAGTAGCCGGCGATAAATCTGCACGTAGCGATCGGCGCAGTCATCCCAAGTGCCGATTTCGCGGGTCACCCAGTGCCTCGCGGCATCTCCCAAGCGGCGATTAGTCACCGCATCCTCCAGTTCGCACAGCGCAGTACCGTAGTGGTCGATGGAGTCGCATAGCCTTCCGGTTTCTCCATCAAACACGACACCGGCGTGCGCTGGCATGCTTGAGGCGATGATGGGCAGCCCCGCAGCCATGGCCTCCAGCATGACTTGCGGCCGGCCTTCGGCGTGACGACTGAGGGTTATCAAGCCACACGCTTTCGGGAACCACTCGTTTGCAAGCTGCTCGGGCGTAGCCGCTCCATGGTAATAAACCCATTCCGGCACTTCGATACCTTCCTGCATCGGCCCAAACAGGTGCAGTTCGCGTGAACCTTCGTGAAAAAAATCTTCCGACCAGTCGAATAAAGGCCCCAGCTTGTTCGCGGTAAGGCGAGTGACAGCAAGCCAGCGATGAGGTTGCCCTTCGCCAGACTCGCGTTTGATCGCGTACCAGCGCGGGTCGATGCCGAATGAAACGGGGCGTATCTCCGCAACGTCTCCAAATGCCGCCTGCAGGGGGGCGTGCATCCAGTCAGCGTTGGGACAAATGGCCACCTTGCGTTGCCTCATGACACGACGCAGCAGAAATCGCATGAACGGCAACTTCAGAAGCTTCAGATCATTGCCAAGTACCGTGATAAGTGCAGGCTTGCGATTGTTCGGAAGAGGCAAAGCGCACTGCAACCAGTTGATATGGTAGATGTCCACCTCAGGGTGATCGCGATAGCTCGCGGCAATCATGCGCAAAAGACGTACCGGTGCGAACCACGAACTCCACCCCCCGCTGCGCATCATGTGCGATATGCCGCCAGCGGCCATCAGCTGTGCCAGCCATCGCGCGTCTGCGGGCGAAACAATGGCTGTTGCCTGCTCGGGCAGATCTCCCGGTGGAGCCCATATACTGAGTTTGATGGAGGACACGCGGGCAAGCGCAGCCACCAGATGCCTCATGAATATTCCACGCCAGTCGGAAATGTCACGCGGATATGAGGTGCTGATCAGGAATACGCGCGTCACTTGATGCAAAACCTCATTTTGGCGTTATCAAACGCATCAGAACCGCGGCTGGGGAAACACGCCATAAGACCTTCCGACCATGAGGTCCGTTCGAGTGGCTTCCTTGCATTTACTTGTCGCGACGATAGGTCAACCCGGTGATCTGCTCGGAGATCAACCCGATCAGGAACACAATCACCGCCGCACTCCACAGCAGCGTACTCATGTTGGTGAGCCGGTGGTACGCGATCAGGGTGTAGGCGTAGTTGGCGCAGCCGAGCAGGAAGAACACCACGCTGGCCGGCACGAACAGCTTCAGCGGCGAATACAGCGTGGCGATCTTGAAGATGATCAGCAGGAAGCGCAGGCCGTCGCGCAGGGGCCTGATGTGGCTTTTGCCGACGCGCTGGGCGGCCTTGATCGGAACGTAGGCAACTGGATAGGCGCTGCGGAAGAACGCCATGGTGCTGGTGGTGGGGTAGCTGAAGCCGTTCGGCAGCAGGTGCAGGAATTCGCGGAACTTGTCCGCGCGCACGGCGCGGAAGCCGGAGGTGAGGTCGGCGATCTGGTGGCCGGTCATGCGGGTAGCCAGCCAGTTGTACAGGGTGTTCGCCAGGCCGCGGCCCACGCCGGCCTGGCTGCCCCAGCCGCGGGCGCCCACCACCATGTCGTAGCCGCGGTCCAGCTGGTCGAGCAGGCGCTTGATGTCGGCGGGGTCGTGCTGGCCGTCGCCGTCCATGAAAACGAGGATGTCGCCGGTGGCGGCACGGGCGCCGCGCTTGATCGCCGCGCCATTGCCCATCGAGTACGGCGAGGACAGGCATTCGACGCCGCTGCTGCTGCAGACGCCGCGGGTGTCGTCGGTGGAGCCGTCGTCGACGACGATGATCTCGGCCTCGGGATGGGCGGTGCGCAGGCGCGGCAGCAGTGCGGCCAGCGCGGGCGCCTCGTTCTTGGCGGGCAGGATGATGCTCAGGCGGTTCAACAGATGGCTCCCCGTGTGAAGGGGGATCATAGCGTGAAGGCTGGGTGGAGGTTGAGGACGGGGTTGGGTTTTTGGGGCGCACTCCGCCACGCTTTGCGCCTTCCGCTGCGTGCAGGGGAGAGTTGGGATGGGGTGCTCTTGGCATGAAGATCAAAGGCGCTACCCCCACCCGACCTCCCCCTGCAAGCAGGGGGAGGAGAAAAAGCCATCCCCTGCACGACTTGCCCCTTCAGTAAGGGGGAAGAGAACAATCCAACTTCCCGCTGCAAGCAGGGTCGACTCGGCAGTGGCGAGCCCGGTTTGTGCACCGCATCACCCTACTGCCTCCAAGCTGCAGGGAATGGGTGACCTGCGGGCCGGACTGCGGTAGATTCAACAACATACAGGGGCAAGGTCGAGTAGGTTATGTCATCTCAATTGCAACCGTCGCTCATGGGCTTGTCCGGCATGGCGCGCCGGCTGGTGTCGGAAGGGGTGATGCCGGAGGACGTGGTCCGCAAGGCCATGACCGACAGCGGCCAGCAGAAGGCCACGCTGGGGGCTTGGTTGCTGGACCACAACCTGGTCGACGGCGTCGAGCTGACGCGGATCGCCTCGGCCGAGTTCGGCATGCCGATGATGGACGTGAGCGTGCTGAACCCGGCGACGATGCCGCTGGACCTGATCAGCGAGGCACTGATCACCAAGCACCAGGCGCTGCCATTGTTCCGCCGCGGCAAGCGGCTATACGTGGGCATCGCCGATCCGATGCAGTCGCATGCACTGGACGAGATCAAGTTCCACTCCAACTGCATGGTCGAGCCGATCCTGGTGGAGCGCGGCTCGTTGCAGCGGGTGATCGAAACCCTGCTCAACAACATGCGCAACACCATGCCCGAGATGGGCGGCGGCGATCTGGACGAGCTGAACATCGAGGTCGGCGACGACGAAGTCGAATCCACCGGCGTCGATGCGAATGCGAACGACGATGCGCCCGTCGTGAAGTTCGTCAACAAGATCCTGGTCGACGCGATCCGCCGCGGCGCTTCGGACATCCATTTCGAGCCGTTCGAAACCCAGTACCGCGTGCGCCTGCGCATGGACGGCATGCTGAAGGCCGTGGCCAACCCGCCGATGAAGATGGCCAACCGCATCTCCTCGCGCATCAAAGTGATGGCCCAGCTCGACATCGCCGAGAAGCGCGTGCCGCAGGACGGCCGCATCAAGCTCAACCTGTCCAAGACCCGCGCAGTCGACTTCCGCGTGAGCACGCTGCCGACGCTGTTCGGCGAGAAGATCGTGCTGCGCATCCTGGACGGCTCGTCGGCCAGGATCGGCATCGAGAAGCTGGGCTACGAGCCGAACCAGCAGAAGCTGTACGTCGACGCGATCCACAAGCCCTACGGCATGGTGCTGGTCACCGGCCCCACCGGCTCGGGCAAGACGGTGTCGCTGTACACCGGCCTGAACATGCTCAACACCGCCGAACGCAACATCTCGACGGTGGAAGACCCGGTGGAAATCCGCGTCGAGGGCATCAACCAGGTGCAGCAGAACGTGAAGCGCGGCATGACCTTCGCCAGCGCGCTGCGTTCGTTCCTGCGCCAGGATCCGGACGTGATCATGGTCGGCGAGATCCGCGACCTGGAGACCGCCGAGATCGCGATCAAGGCGGCGCAGACCGGCCACATGGTGCTGTCCACCCTGCACACCAACGATGCCGCGCAGACCATCTCGCGCCTGATGAACATGGGCATCGCGCCGTACAACATCACCTCGTCGGTGACCCTGATCATCGCCCAGCGCCTGGCGCGGCGCCTGCACGACTGCAAGAAGCCGATCGAGCTGCCGCCCAAGGTGCTGCTGGACGCCGGCTTCACCCAGGCCGACATCGACGCGGGGTTGACCATCTACGAGGCCGTCGGCTGCGACGGCTGCAACGAGGGTTACAAGGGTCGCGTGGGCATCTACCAGGTGATGCCGATGCTGGAGGATATCCAGAAGATCATCCTGCAAGGCGGCAATGCGCTGCAGATCGCCGAGGTGGCCAAAGCCGCCGGCATCAACGACCTGCGCGCGTCGGCCCTGCTCAAGGTGAAGCAGGGCCTGACCAGCCTGACCGAGATCGACCGCGTCACCAAGGAATAAGCGGCGGATTCTGGGACCTCCGTTGCATCGAACTTGCGTCCGGCGCCACGGTTTGGCGCCGTAAAAATGACATAAGCTGTATCAATACCTTGCCAGCCGCCTGCGAAGGACGGCTCCGGGACTGGACCACTGGGGGAAGATGCGCATGGCCACGGCTACCGCAACGAACATCAACAAGGCGCGTGAGCTTGGTGCCCAGCGCGCCGAGGTCAGCAAGCTGACCACGTACGAGTGGGTCGCGCTGGACAAGCGCGGCAAGCGCATGAAGGGCGACATGCCGGCGAAGAATGCCTCGCTGGTCAAGGCCGAATTGCGCCGCCAGGGCATGAATCCGCAGACCGTGCGCGAGCGTGCCAAACCGTTGTTCGGTGCCAGCGGCAGCACGGTCAAGCCGGGCGACGTGGCCGTGTTCAGCCGCCAGATCGCCACCATGATGGCGTCCGGCGTGCCGATGGTGCAGTCCTTCGACATCATCGCCGACGGCCAGAAGAACGTCCGCTTCAAGAACATCCTGCTCGACGTGAAGCAGAACATCGAGGGCGGCGCGGCACTGCACGAGGCGCTGGCGCGCTACCCGGTGCAGTTCGACGAGCTGTACTGCAACCTGGTGCACGCCGGTGAAACTTCCGGCGTGCTGGACACCGTACTGGATACCGTGGCGACCTACAAGGAGCGCACGGAGGCGATCAAGAAGAAGATCAAGAAGGCGCTGTTCTACCCGATGATGGTGCTGGCCGTGGTGTTCATGGTCTGCCTGATCATGCTGCTGTTCGTGGTGCCGGTATTCGCCAAGACCTTCCAGGACGCCGGCGCCCAGCTGCCCGCCCCGACTCAGCTGCTGGTCAGCGCCTCGGAGTTCATGCAGAGCTACTGGTGGGTGGTGATCGGCGTGATCGCGGGCAGCATCACCGCCTTGATCATCGCCAAGAAACGCTCGGTGAAATTCGCCCACTTCCTCGACCGCATGGCGCTGAAGATGCCGGTGATGGGCAATATCGTGCGCAACTCGGCGATCGCCCGCTTCGCCCGCACCTTGGGCGTGACGTTCCGCGCCGGCGTGCCGCTGGTCGAGGCGCTGGATGCGGTGGCCGGCGCCACCGGCAGCGTGGTGTACGGCGACGCCGTGAAGCAGATGCGCGACGACATCTCGGTCGGTCACCAGCTGCAGCTGGCGATGAAGCAGACCGGCCTGTTCCCGAACATGGTGGTGCAAATGACCGCGATCGGCGAAGAGTCCGGCGCGCTGGACAACATGCTGTTCAAGGTCGCCGAGTTCTACGAGGAAGAAGTCAGCAACGCCGTCGACACCCTGTCCACCCTGCTCGAACCGATCATCATGGTCGTGCTGGGTACCCTGGTCGGCGGCATGGTGATCGCGCTGTACCTGCCGATCTTCAAGCTCGCCGGCACGTTCTGACGCAACCTCAAAAATCAAATCAAGAACCGGCGGACAGTGTCCGCCCTACAATGCATCACGCTTCGTAGGGCGGGCACTGCCCGCCGCTTTTATTTGCGCGAGCGCACCGTACCCTTATGCCCTGCCCGAGGGGCTCTGAAACACAAGGCTGACGCATGCCCGAACTTCCCTTCGCCCTGTGGATCGCCCTGGCCGGTGTGCTCGGGTTGCTGGTGGGCAGCTTTCTCAACGTGGTGATCCTGCGGCTACCCGAGCGCATGGCGGCGGCATGGCGACGGGAGGCACGGGATGTGCTGGAGTTGCAGGCCGATACGACGCCGCTGCCGCCGGGCATCGTGCGCGAGCCGTCGCATTGTCCGCACTGCAAGCATCCGCTGTCGGCGCTGGACAACATCCCGCTGATCGGCTGGCTGCTGCTGCGCGGGCGCTGCCGCTACTGCCAGTCGAAGATCTCGATCCAGTACCCGCTGGTGGAACTGCTCAGCGGCGTGCTGAGCGCGGTGATCGTGTGGAAGTTAGGCCCCTCCTGGGCTGCGCTGGCCGGGCTGGCGCTGACTTGGGCCCTGGTCGCACTGTCCGGCATCGACTTCCGCACCCAGCTGCTGCCCGACCAGCTGACCTTTCCGCTGCTGTGGCTGGGCCTGCTGCTGTCGCTGCTGCCGATGTTCGTTACGGCGCCGGCCTCGATCCTGGCCGCGGCGATCGGCTACCTGAGCCTGTGGAGCGTGTACTGGGTGTTCAAGCTGCTCACCGGCAAGGAAGGCATGGGCCACGGCGACTTCAAGCTGCTCGCCGCGCTGGGCGCGTGGATGGGACCGGTGGCGCTGCTGCCGATCATCCTGCTGTCGTCGCTGATCGGCGCGCTGGTTGGTGGCACCCTGATCGCGCTGCGCAAGCATGAACGCGAGATTCCGATGCCGTTCGGCCCGTTCATCGCCGCCGCCGGCTGGGTCTGGTTCGTGGCGGGCGCGGACCTGCTGCAGGGCTACATGCAGCTGACTGGCCTGCGGTGAACGCGCGATCGCACGCCCTGGTGGTCGCCCTGACCGGTGGCGTCGCCGCCGGCAAGACGATGGTGACGCGGCGTTTCGAGGCGCTGGGCGTGCACGTGCACGATGCCGACGTGGCCGCCCGCGAGGTGATCGAACCCGGTACGCCCGGGCTGGCCGAGGTGGTCGATGCGTTCGGCGCCGGGGCGCTGGATGATTCGGGCCGGCTGGATCGCGCGGCCATGCGCCAGCGCGTGTTCGCCGACCCCGCCGCGCGCAGGACGCTGGAGGCGATCATCCACCCGCGCGTGCGCCAATGGCTGCGCGAACGCGCGCTGGCCGAGCGCGGGCCGTATTGCCTGTTGGCGATCCCGCTGCTGGCGGAGAATATCGAACACTATCGCTGGGTCGACCGCGTGCTGCTGGTCGACGCCCCCGAACCGGTGCAGATCGAACGTCTGATCGCCCGCGACGGCATCGACGAAACCCTCGCACGCCGCATGCTGGCCCACCAGGCCAGCCGCACCGAACGCCTGGCCCTGGCCGACGACGTGATCGAGAACAGCGGCGACGAAGCCGCCCTCGACACCGCCGTTGCCGGATTGCACCAACGCTACCTGGCGCTGGCCGCCTCACACTGATCCGCTGGCGCTACGGCCAGAACTCGCGGATGCCGGCAACGCCCTGCCCGCTGTTGTCGCGGGCCTGCGCGACGTGCGAAGGGGCCATGCCGCCGAGGGCGTAGATCGGCAGTGCGGCAGCTTCCGCCATGGACCGGAAACTGGCCCAGCCCAACGGCACGGCTTGCACGCGGCTGCGGGGGGCGGCGACCGGTGACAGCGTGGCGAAGTCCACGGCGAGCTGCTCGGCCCGGGCCAGGTCGGCGGCGGCGTGGCAGCTGGCGCCGACCAGATGCGACAGCGGCAGCGGGCGTTCGGACAGGGTCGCCAGCTGACGCCCCTTGAGTTGTACGCCGATGCCCAGCTCTCGCGCGCCTTCGATGTCGCCGCGGAGCAGCAGCTGGGAGCCGTGCCGGCGGGCCAGCGGCAACAGGCCGGCAGCCAGTTCGCGCACGCGTTCGCGCGGCCACAGCGGCAGCCGCAATTGCACCAGTTGCCGGCTGCGTTCGATCGACTGGCCGATGCGCTCGAACCAGAAGCCGCGCTGCTCGGGCCGTGCATCGGCCGGGGTGATCGCGTAGCGCGGCGGCAGCCGCAAAGCCTGCACGATCACGCGATCAGCCGGCGCCAGGATCGCCGGGTCGATCTGCTCCGGCAGCAGCCACTGCAACGCCTGCCCTTCCAGCGATTGCGGCTCGCCTTCCCACTGGTCGGTTTGCCAGGCATCCAGCAGCAGCTCGCGCTCGGGGTAATGAATG
This sequence comes from Rhodanobacter soli, assembly GCF_040548735.1. NCBI lineage: Bacteria > Pseudomonadati > Pseudomonadota > Gammaproteobacteria > Lysobacterales > Rhodanobacteraceae > Rhodanobacter > Rhodanobacter soli. The sequence goes on from NZ_JBEPSD010000001.1 coordinate 925,318, forward strand.
GGCACCCGGATCAGCGGTTCGCCACGCAAGAAGGTGACGCCCACTTCCTCGCGCAGCTCGCGCGCCAAGGCCGCCATCGGCGTCTCGCCGGGTTCGAGCTTGCCACCGGGGAACTCCCACATGCCGGCCAGATGCTTGCCCGCCGGCCGCTGCGCCAGCAACACGCGCCCCAGGGCATCGAGCATGACGGCGGCCATCACGCGCATGACCGGCTTGGGCCCCCCCGGTGCGAACATCAACTGCTGCGCAGGTATTCGACCATGTCGAAGTCGTAGGCGTGCTCGGCGTCGGCCTTGTGATGCACGCGCGAGACCTCGGTCCAGTCGCTGAAGTGCACGCCGGGAAAGAACGCGTCGGCGCCGTCGATCGCGGCACTGACCCAGGTGAGGTACATGCGGCGGGCGCGTGGCAGCGCCTCGGCGAACACCAGGCCGCCGCCGATCACGATCAGGCCGGTGTTGTCGCAGCGCGCCTGCGCTTCATCGATCGAGCGCACGGTGATCTGGCCCGGGTACGGCGCCTCGTGGCGGCGCGTCAGCACCAGGTTGACCCGGTCCGGCAGCGCGCGGCCGATCGACAGGGCGGTGTTGTAGCCCATCAGCACGTTCTTGCCGGTGGTCAGTTGCTTGAACCAGCGCAGGTCGTCGGGCAGGTGCCAGGGCAGCTGACCCTTGCGGCCGATCGCGAAGTTTTCGTCGAGTGCGGCAATCAGCGAAATAGCCATGGCGAATCCTTGGAAAGCTGGATGGTCAGTGGGACGGCCCGCGCCCGTGGAAGACGCCGCCGATGACGCCGGATATTAACAGGCCGCGGCGAGACCGCGCCGGTTCCGCATGTTCCTGCGCGACCGCTATACGGCGACGGCAGCCTTGATCGCCGGATGCGACTGGTAGCCCTCGATCGCGACATCCTCGTAACGGAAATCGAAGATCGAGCGCACCGAGGGATCGAGCTTCAGCCGCGGCAGCGGCAACGGTTCACGGCTCAACTGCAGCCGAGCCTGCTCCTGGTGATTGTTGTACAGGTGGGCGTCGCCCAGCGTGTGCACGAAGTCACCCACGCCCAGGCCGCAGACCTGCGCCACCATGTGGGTGAGCAGCGCATAGCTGGCGATGTTGAACGGCACGCCGAGAAAGATGTCGCCCGAGCGCTGGTACAGCTGGCAGCTCAGCTTGCCGTTCGCCACATAGAACTGGAACATCGTGTGGCAGGGCATCAGCGCCATCTTCGGCAACTCGCCCACGTTCCATGCGCTGACGATCAGCCGGCGCGAGTCCGGGTTGCGCCGGATCTCGTCGACCACCCAGGCGATCTGGTCGACCACGCCGCCGTCGGCGGTGGGCCAGGCACGCCACTGCTGGCCGTAGACCGGGCCGAGGTCGCCATTCGCATCGGCCCACTCGTCCCAGATGCGCACGCCGTGTTCCTTCAGGTAGGCGATATTGGTGTCGCCGCGCAGGAACCAGATCAGCTCGTGCACGATCGACTTGATGTGCAGCTTCTTGGTGGTGACCAGCGGGAAGCCTTCGTTGAGATCGAAGCGCATCTGCCAGCCGAACACGCTGCGCGTGCCGGTGCCGGTGCGGTCGGTCTTTTCGGTGCCATGGTCGAGGACGTGGCGGAGCAGGTCGAGATAGGCGTGCATCGTCGAATTCTAGCCCGTGGGGCATGACAACGGTCACTCCCGAAGCGCACTTTCCCGGCCTAGACTCGGGCCTTTCGACCAGGAGATGGACCATGGCGCAGTGGTTTTTCAGTTACGGCAAGAACACCGACCGGATCGGCCCGCTCGACGATGCCGCGGCGCGGGCACAGGCCCAGCGCCAGCCGGACGGCTATTGCTGGTGCGAAGGGTTTGCCGAATGGAAGCCGATCCGCAGCGTGGCCGCGTTCGGCGGCACGCCGCTGGCGCCGCCACCGATGCCGGCGTCGATGGGCAGCGGCCGCGCCGACGAAATCGACTACCGCATCGTCGGCACCGACATGCAGTTCGTCGAGATCGAACTGGACCCCGGCGAAAGCGCGATCGCCGAGGCCGGCGCGCTGATGTACAAGGAAGCCGCGGTGCAGATGGATACCGTGTTCGGCGACGGCTCCAGCGGCGGCCAGAGCGGCGGCGGCCTGATGGACAAGCTGCTTTCCGCCGGCAAGCGCGTGATCACCGGCGAGAGCCTGTTCACCACGGTGTTCACGCATGCCGGCCAGGGCAAGGCCAAGGTGGCGTTCGCTGCGCCCTACCCCGGCACGGTGATGGCGATGAAGCTGTCCGACCATGGCGGCCGGCTGATCTGTCAGAAGGATGCGTTCCTGGCCGGCGCGCGCGGCGTGCAGCTGGGCATCTTCTTCCAGCGCAAGATCCTCACCGGCCTGTTCGGCGGCGAGGGCTTCATCATGCAGAAGCTCGAAGGCGACGGCTGGGTGTTCGTGCACGCCGGCGGCACCGTGGTGCAGCGTGAGCTGAAGGCCGGCGAGCGGCTCGACGTGGACACCGGCTGCGTGGTCGCCTTCCACGACACCGTGAGCATGGACGTGAAACCCGTCGGCGGCATCAAGAGCATGCTGTTCGGCGGCGAAGGCGTGTTCCTCGCCACGCTGACCGGGCCGGGCACGGTATGGTTGCAGTCGCTGCCGTTCTCGCGCATGGCCGGGCGCATGCTGGCGGCGGCGCCGCAGGGCGGCGGCCAACGCCGCGGCGAGGGCTCGATCCTCGGCGGCCTGGGCGACATCATCGGCGGCGACCGCAACTTCTGAGCCACCCCGGCTCACCTGACCTCGGCTGCGCAGGGCGGGCACTGCCCGCCCTGCAAGAGCTGCGTCAGACGCTGGCCAGCGGCAAGGTCGGCGCGCGGCGCGACAGCGCGAGCAGTACCAACCCGATCGCGATCAAGGGCAGCGACTGCATCTGCCCCATCGTCACCCACTGCGTGCCGAACAGGTAGCCAAGCTGCGGGTCGGGCACGCGCACGAACTCCACCGCAAAGCGGAAGCAGCCGTACAGCAACGCGAACAAGCCGGAAACCAGGTAACGCGGGCGCGGCTTCAGCGAGACCAGCCACAGCACCACGAACATCACCACGCCCTCCAGCAGCATCTCGTACAGCTGCGAGGGATGCCGCGGCAGCCGGTCCGGCGCCTGCGGGAAGATCATCGCCCACGACACGTCGCTGGGCTTGCCCCACAGCTCGCCGTTGATGAAGTTGCCGAGCCGGCCCAGGCCCAGCCCGATCGGCACCAGCGGCGCCACGAAGTCGATGGTGTCGAAGAAGTGCAGCTTCTGTCTGTGCGACCACCACCAGCCCGCGGCCAGCACGCCGAGCAGGCCGCCGTGAAAGCTCATGCCGCCGTCCCATACCTTGAACAGGGTCTGCGGTGCGGTCCAGATCCAGTCGATATCGGCGTAGAACAGCATGTACCACACGCGCCCACCGACGATCACACCCAGCATGCCGTAGAACAGCAGATCGCCCAGCGCATCGCGGCTGACCGGCAGGCGCCCACGTCGGCGGCGGTATTCGCCCAGCACCGCCACGAAGAAAAAGCCAAGCAGGTACATCAGCCCGTACCAGTGCACCTGGATCGGACCGAGCTGGAAGGCGACGGGATCGAAATCGACGACGTAGGGCTGGGACATGGCGACCGCACTGACTGACAAAGGCCAAGTGTAGCGGGACGCCAGCGCCGGCGGCGGCAGCTCTTCCGCCGCGACGTTCGCAAGAACTAGAATCCTTCCGTATATCGTCCGCACCAGGGGAGTCTGGACGAGGGTTGCACCACCGCTTTGCCAGGGATGTCCGCATCCGGCCGGGCCGCCTCGCTCCAGACGGCCGGATTCATCGCACGGAGCTTCAGGGGAGAAAACCGATGTCGTACCGTCTTGCGCGGACCATGCTGTCCGCCGCCTGCCTGTTGTTGCCCGCCGCCGCCACGGCCGCCGATTTGGTTCCGGTGGAGGACTTCGCGCGGCATGCGCCGCTGTCCATGCCACGACTGTCGCCAGACGGCAGGCATCTCGCCGTCAACATAAACGATACCGACGGCGATTCGCATGCGCTGGCCGTCTACGACGTGGCCGACATGAGCAGGCCGGTCAGCCTGCTGCGCCTGCCCAAGTACGAGTTGGCCGTCGGCATCACCTGGGTCGACAACACCCGGCTGGTGGTGGAAAAAGGCAAGCAGCTGGGTTCGATCGACAAGCCCGTTGCCACCGGCGAGGTGATCGCCACCGATTTCGACGGCAAACACCAGGACTATCTCTACGGCTTCGAAAGCAAGTTCGGCAAGCGCGCAGGCACACGCGGTACCGACCGCGGGTGGGGCTTCGTGGCCGGTCAGCCGACGCCGGCCGACGGCCGCTTCTACATGACCACCTACAGCTGGGAAAGCGAGGACTTCAGCACCCTGTACGACGTCGATGCGGGCAAGAACACACGCCGCCTGATCGGCCAGATCAAGGTGGGTGGACTGAACTTCATGGTCGGCGCTGACGGCAAGGCCCACTACGCCTACGGCCGCAATGACAACTGGGACTACGTGGTCTACCACCAGCAGGCCGGCGGTTGGGCGCAGATGGCCGCCGCCCAGATCGGCGGCAGCTTCACCCCCATCTTCTTCGCGCCTGACCGGCAACGCGTCTACGCCCACTACGACGCAGGCGGCGGCCCGACCGCCCTGGTCGAACAGGACGAGAATGGCGGCAACCGCAAGGTACTTGCCAGCGACGGCTTCAGCAGCATCGGCGACATCGAATGGACGGCGTTGCCGTATCAACCGTTTGCCACGGCGCTGGCCACGGGCGTACCGCAGACAAGTTATATCGACGCCACCACACCAACGGCAAAACTGCACCGTGCGCTGAGCCAGAAGTTTGCCGGCCATGTCCAGTTCGTCGACTTCAGCGAGGATGGCAGCAAACTGCTGTTCTGGGTCAGCAGCGACCGCGACCCGGGCACCTACTATCTGATCGACACGCATAACTACAAGGTGAGCAAGCTGTTCGCCGTGGCACCCTGGATCGACCCGGCGAAGATGGCCGAGCGGCGCCCCATGCGCTTCAGGACCAGCGACGGCATGGAACTGGAAGCGATCCTCACGATTCCCAAGGGCGTTACCCAGAGCAACCTGCCGATGGTGCTGCTGCCGCACGGCGGTCCGATCGGTGTGCAGGACGACTGGTACTTCGATAACGATGCGCAGTTCCTCGCCAGCCGCGGCTATCTCGTGCTGCAGGTGAACTACCGCGGCTCCGGTGGCCGCGGCGAGAATTTCCAGGAGGCCGGCTACCTGAAATGGGGCACCCGCATCCAGCAGGACCTGATCGACGGCGTGAAGTGGGCCATCGCGGAGAATTACGCCGACCCGAAGCGGGTCTGCGTCTACGGCGGCAGCTTCGGCGGCTACTCGGCGATGATGACCACGATCCGCGCGCCGGGCATGTTCAAGTGCGCGGTCGGTTACGCCGGCATCTACGACCTGAAGATGATGTACAAGAAAGGCGACATCCGCGAGGACAAGTCCGGCCGCAGCTACCTGAACACCGTCATCGGCAAGGACGATGCCGATCTCGACGCGAACTCGCCCACCAGGCTGGCCGACAAGATCGACGTGCCGGTGCTGCTGATCCACGGCGAAGACGACAAACGCGCACCGTTCGCGCAGGCCAAGGCGATGCGGGCCGCGCTCGACGCCGCGCACAAGCCATACGAGTGGTTGAGCAAGCCGGGTGAGGGTCACGGCTTTTACGACGAAAAGAACAACATCGAGTTCTACAACCGGCTGCAGGCATTCCTGGAGAAGAACATCGGCCCCGGCGCGTCCGCTCCCTGATCATCTGCGGCAGGCTGGTCGGGAAGGCGCTTCGGCGCCTTCCCTGTTTTTTGGGCACGCTGGATTGCGGGCAAGCGGGCCATCTGCGAAACGCACCTCTCTCAGAGCAGCACCGGCCGATCCGCGAGCTCGTCGGGATTGGCCTTGCCATCGCCTGGGAAATGCCGCTCCAGCAACACGTTCGCGGCGGCGATGCCGGCGAGGCTGCCCTCGCGCCACTCTCCGCGCGCATAGCATTCGCGCATGCGCGCGCAGATCGCATCCCACTCCTCCGCCGCCACCTTCGCCGCGATGCCGCGGTCGGCGATGATCTCGATGCGGTGCTCGGCCATCAGCACGTAGAACAGCACGCCGCTGTTGAGTTCGGTATCCCACACGCGCAATTGGGCAAATACCTGGCGCGCGCGGGCCGCGGCGTCGAGGCCATCCAGCACGGCCAGCGGCGCCAGCCGCGATTCGACCGCAAAGCGGATCTCGCCCAGGTGATGGCGTTCGCCCGCAGCGATCGTCGTGGCCATCTCATCCAGCAGTACCGCCGGAAAGCGCCGCGACAGCTGGAACCAGCCGCCGAACAGGTTCGTCCACAGTCGCTGCATGCGCGCCATCACCAGCTCCCCGAAGAACCGCCGCCGCCGAAGCTGCCGCCGCCACCGCTGAAGCCGCCACCGCCGAAACTTCCGCCGCCGCTGCCGCCACCCCAACCGCTGCCCCCGAAGCCGCCCCAGCCACCGCCACCGATCGAGCGGCCGGCACCGCCGGGCATCAGCATCAACACGCCGCCGATCAACGCACCGAGGATGCCCGCGCCCATCGAGATCAGCAGCCACAGCAGCCCGCCGACCGCCACGGCACCCAGCGGCGCACGGAGCCATGCCCGGGCCCGGCCGAAGATGCCGCGCAGGAACAGCGCCACGAACACGGCGATCATCAAGCCCTGCTCCAGCCCGAGGCCGGAACGCTCGTCGCCGGGCGAGCCCCGCACCGGCGGCGGCAGCGGCTCGCCGTCGATCAACTGGGTCAGTGCGCCGACCGCGTCGCTGATGCCGCCGAAGTAGTCGTTGCTGCGGAACTTCGGCGCGATGTACTCGCGGATGATGCGCGCGGTGGCGGCGTCGGGAATCGCCCCCTCCAGGCCATAACCCACCTCGATGCGCACGCGCCGATCGTCCTTCGCGACCAGCAGCAGCACACCGTCGTCGGTGCCCTTGCGGCCCACCTTGTTCGCCTCGGCCACCGCCAGCGAATAGCCCTCGATATCCTGCTCGCCGGTGCTGCCGACCATCAGCACTACCAGCTGCGCGCCCTTGGCCCGTTCCAGCGCCGTCAGCTGCGCGTCCAGCTGGTCGACCTGCTGCGTGGTCAGCGTGCCGGTGAGATCGGTGACGTGCCGTGCCAGTTTCGGCACGGCGTCGGCCGCGTGCAGCAGCACCGGCAGCAGCAGCGCCAGCAGCAGCCAGCGGCGCGGGAAGCGCCAGGGCATCATCAATGCGTCGCGGCAGGTGCCGGCGCGGTGGTGCCGAAGTCCACCTTCGGCGCGGTGGAGATCGCCTTCTCGTTGTCCACGGTGAAGTTCGGCTTCACCTTGTAGCCGAAGATCTTGGCGGTCATGTTGTTCGGGAAGGTGCGGATCATCCCGTTGTATGCCTGCACCGCCTGCACGTAGCGGTTGCGTGCCACCGTGACCCGGTTCTCGGTGCCTTCCAGCTGCGCCTGCAGGTTCTGGAACAGGCCGTCGGCCTTCAACTGCGGGTAGTTCTCGCTGACCACCATCAAGCGCGACAGCGCGTTGCCCAGTTCGCCCTGCGCGGCCTGGAACTGCTGCAGCTTCTGCGGATCGTTCAGCGAATCGGCATTGACCTGCAGGCTGCCGACCTTGGCGCGCGCTTCGGTCACCTCGACGAAAACTTTCTCCTCGTGCTGGGCGTAGCCCTTGACCGTGTTGACCAGGTTCGGCACCAGGTCGGCGCGGCGCTGGTACTGGTTCAGCACTTCGGACCAGGCTGCCTTGACCGCCTCGTCCTGCTTCTGGATGGCGTTGTAGCCGCAGCCGCTCAGGCCGAAGGCAAGCAGCAACAGCACGAGATTGCGCAGAAGTTTCATGGAGTCGCTCCGATCCGGTGGAAAGCCATTCCATCATCCCACGCCACCTGCCGCAATCGTGTCAGCACGGGGTGAACGCGTGCGCTAACCGAACAGGCGCGGCCCGAGGATCAACGCCCAGCTCAGCACCACCAGCACCAGCAGCACGAATACCGCAGCCGAGCCCATGTCCTTGGCGCGCCCGGCCAGCTCGTTGAATTCCGGGCTGACCTTGTCGACCACGGCCTCGATCGCCGAATTCAGCAGCTCCGCCGACAGCACCAGCATCGGCGCCAGGATCAGGATGAACTTCTCCACCCCACCGTGGCCCAGCCACAACCCGAGCGGGATCAGCACCACCGCCAGGCAGGCTTCCAGCCGGAACGAGGCCTCGTGCCGCCAGCCGGCCCGAAGTCCCTTCATCGACCACAGGAATGCGTTCCACACCTGCTTGGGGCCGCGAAAACCTTCGGCGGCCATCAGCGATGCCGCCCCGCCGGCCGCAGGCGCTCCAACGATATCAGTGCAGCGATGGACATGGACGGCAAACTCCCCTGGAACAGGCCGGTTCGAGCGACCGATGATGCCACAAGCGCCGCCGCCAAGCGTCCGCCGCGGGTTCGGCGTCTTGCCGCAGTGCAGCTACACCGTGATGGCGAATGGGTTACGCTTCGTCGGTTGTGGCCCATTCAGGGGCCGCACGGCACTGGCGCGTGCCGGCACGTCGCCACGGTTTGGATCACGCACGGAAAACATATGGCAACCCAGAACCCACCCGTCTCGCAGACGCGGTCATTCAGCACCGTCTTCCTGATCGAAATGTGGGAGCGCTTCGGCTTCTACGGCATGCAGGTGTTGATGGTCACCTACATGGTGAAGCGGCTCGGCTTCGTCGACAGCAAGGCCAACCTGATCTGGGGCGCTGCTGCGGCACTGATCTACGCCACGCCGGCGATCGGCGGCTGGGTCGGCGACAAGCTGATCGGCACCCGCCGCACCATGCTGCTCGGCGCCGTGGTGCTGACGCTGGGCTACGCGATGCTGTGGATTCCCACCAACAACGCCTACTTCCTGTACATCGCGCTCGGCGTGATCATCGTCGGCAACGGCTTCTTCAAGCCGAACGCCGGCAATCTGGTGCGCAAGGTCTACGAGGGCGACGACACCAAGATCGACAGCGCCTTCACCATCTACTACATGGCGGTGAACATCGGCTCGACCATCTCGATGCTGCTGACCCCGTGGATCCGCGACTACGTGGGCGCCAAATACGGCGACGCCTGGGGCTGGCACACCGCGTTCGGCGTTTGCGCGATCGGCCTGATCCTCGGCCTGGTCAACTACACGCTGATGCATCGCACGCTGGCGCACATCGGCTCGCCGGCGGACGAGAAACCGGTGGACGTCAAGCGCCTCGGCGTGGTTCTTCTGGCCGCGATCGGCATGGTGTTCGTCTCCGCCTTCATCCTGCAGGACCAGACGGTCGCCAAGTGGTGCGTGTACGCCGCCGGCGTGGTGATCCTGGGCATCTTCGTGCACCTGATCCGCAGCAGCGAGCAGCATGAGCGCGCCGGCCTGATCGCGGCGCTGGTGCTGACCGCGCAGACGATCTTCTTCTTCATCTTCTACCAGCAGATGTCGACCTCGCTGAACCTGTTCGCGCAGCGCAACGTCGACCTCTCGTTCAACCTGTTCGGCCTGCACCTGTTCAACTGGATTCCCGAGCAGTTCCAGTCGCTCAACGCGATCTGGATCGTGCTGCTGAGCCCGGTGCTGGTACTCGCCTACAACACCATGGGCAAGGTCGGCAAAAACCCCTCGGTGGCGGCCAAGTTCGCCTGGGGCTTCGCCGCGGTGGCGATCGGCTTCTTCATCTACGGCGTCGGCGCCCGCTTCGCGGTGAATGGCCAGGTCTCGTCGTGGATCATGGTGTGGGGCTACGGCCTGTATTCGCTGGGCGAGCTGCTGGTCAGCGGCCTGGGCCTGGCGATGATCGCGCGCTACGTGCCGGCGCGGATGGGCGGCTTCATGATGGGCGCCTACTACGTGGCCTCGGGCATCTCGCAGTACCTGGGCAGCGTGGTGGCGAACTTCGCCAGCATCCCGACCGACATCAAGGACCCGCTGGTGTCGCTGCCGATCTACACCGCGCTGTTCAACAAGCTCGGCTTCGCCGGCATCGCCTGCACGGTGATCGCGCTGGCGATGCTGCCGCTGATGAAGAAGCTGTCGAGCAGCCATTCCGACTCGGTCGCCAACAACCTGCTGCCGGCCGTGCGCAGCGAGGAATTCAACACGCCGGCGTGATCCGTCGCGCACCGCGCGCCGGTTCCGCCGGTTTCAGCAAGTCCGGATGATCGCCATGCCGCACCGGCCCACCCAACGCCTCGGCCCGTTTGCACTGACGCGCACGCTGGCCTGGCTGCGAATCTGCGCCATCGCCGGCCAGAGCGCCGCCGTGCTGGTCTGTGCCTGGTGGATGCGCCTGGACATCCCGCTGCTGCCGTTGCTGCTCGGCATCGGCCTGCTCGCGGTGTTCTCGGTGTTCGCCGCATGGCGGCTGACCCAGCCGTGGCCGCTGCGCGAATGGGAAGCGGTCGGCCACATCGCCTTCGACACGCTGGTGCTGGGCTACCTGCTGTACTTCACCGGCGGCGCCAGTAACCCGTTCATCACCCTGCTGCTGGTGCCGATCGCGCTCAGCGCGGCGGCGCTGTCAGGGCGGTCGGTACTGGCGGTGGCGGCGCTGGCCGGCGTCGCCTACGTGATCCTGCTGTACTCGCACGTGCCGCTGCCGATGCCGCTGCACGAGAACTCGCCCAGCCGCTTCTCGCTGCACGTGGCCGGGATGGGCGTGAACTTCGTGATCATGGCGCTGCTGCTGAGCTTCTTCATCAGCCGCCTGGCCCACGTGCTGCGCCTGCAACAGCTCGAAGTGCAACGCGTGCGCGAACGCGCGCTGCGCGACGAAGGCATCCTGGCCATCGCCACCCAGGCCGCCGGCGCCGCGCACGAACTCAACACGCCGCTGTCGACCATGCGCACCCTGCTGCCCGAGCTGCGCCGCGAGCACATTGGCGACACCTCGCTGGCCGAGGATCTGGAGCTGCTGGAAGGCCAGGTCGACCGCTGCCGCACGATCCTTCGCGAAATGGTCGCGTTCGGCAAGGCGCAGCTTTCGCAGGAGCCGGAACGGCTCGAGGTGGCCGCGTTCATCCACGGCTGCCTGGAGCGCTTCCAGTTGCTGCGGCCCGAGGCGGAGCTGGATCTCACGCTGGATCAGGAGATCGCCCGCGTCGTGCTGCGCACCCCGCCAGGTCTGCGCCACGCACTGCTCAATTTGCTGAACAACGCCGCCGACGCTTCGGCCGTCAACCACTCGCACGCAGTGGCGCTGCAGGTCTCGCGCGACGGCGAGTGGCTGCAGTTGAGCGTGCGCGACCACGGCCCCGGCTTCGGCACCGACGGCGAACTCACCCTACTCGGCTATTCGCAGAAGCAGACCGGGCTGGGCATCGGCCTGGCTCTGGCCGAAGCCACCGCCGAACGGCTCAACGGCGAACTGATCGCGCGCAATGCCGAACGCGGCGCCGAGGTATGCCTGCGCCTGCCGCTGGCGGTGATCGCCGAAAAATAGCTCGCCGGACGTGCAAGTCTCGCCGCTTCGGGCAAGAATGAGCCACTGATCCACACGCAGGAAACACCACCGATGACCGAGTTGCCCCATGCCGCCACGGCGCGCCCGCTGCTGCTGGTCGACGACGACGCCACCTTCCTGCGCGTGCTGGCGCGTGCGCTCGGCTCGCGCGGTTTCGAGGTCATCACCGCCACCAACTTCGACGAAGCGCGCGCGCTGACGCGCCGGCACAACCCGCGCTACTGCGTGCTCGACCTCAAGCTGGGCGAGGAAAACGGCCTGCGCCTGATCCCCGAGCTGCATGCTCTGGTACCCGACCTGCGCGTGCTGCTGCTGACCGGCTACGCCTCGATCGCCACCGCGGTGGAGGCGATCAAGCGCGGCGCCCACGATTACCTGGCCAAGCCGGTCGACGCCGACGCCGTGGTGCGCGCCCTGCTCGACGGCGACAACGACAGCGACGACAGCGACCCGCCCGACGCCCCCGAACAGCCACTGGCCTTGCGCCGGCTGGAATGGGAGCACATCCAGCGCGTGCTCACCGAATGCGACGGCAACATTTCCGAGACCGCCCGCCGCCTCGGCATGCACCGCCGCACCCTGCAACGCAAGCTGAGCAAGCACCCGGTACGCGAACGCCCCGACCGCGAAGAGTGACCCGCATTTGTAGGAGCGCACCCTGTGCGCGATGCTCTTCGTCACATGACGGAAAGCATCGCGCACAGGGTGCGCTCCTATACGCATTCCCAGCGGGGCACCTTTAGGCATGCCCGCGCATCCTATCGCCGACCCCCGCTGCGACAACGCGCCATCTGTCGCGTGCATGGCAGCGGACTATCCTTGCAACCCTAGACCACCATCCAGAGTGTCGCTTGAACGCCCTCACGCTCGGCTTTTGCGCCATGGCGCTTGCAGTTGCCAGCCACCCGCTGCTGGCCGCCGATGAACCCGCCCCCGCCACCACCACGCTCGCCCCGGTCTCGGTGCACGCCAGCGACACCATGGTGATGGAAACGCCCAGCGTGCAGGTACGCGTCACGCGGCAGAAACTGCAGCAGCAGAACCTCACCGAAAGCGCCGACGCACTGAAGTACGCGCCGAACATGATGGTGCGCAAACGCTATATCGGCGATCCGAATGCGGTGATCAGCGGCCGCAACGCCGGCACCCTGCAGAGCGCGCGCAGCCTGGTCTATGCCGACGGCCTGCTGCTCTCCAACCTGATGACCAACGGCTGGGATGGCGCGCCACGCTGGGGCATGGTCGCCCCCGAGGAAATCGGCGCCGTCGACATCCTGTACGGGCCCTACTCCGCGCTGTACCCGGGCAACTCGCTGGGCAGCACCGTGCTGATCCACACCGTGTTGCCGCAGCAGCTGACGGCCAGCGTGAGCACCCAGTTCTTCAGCCAGGACTACCGCGACGCGTACGGCGCCGGCGGCCACTACAACGGCCACCAGGCCGCCGCCACGCTAGGCGACAAGCAGGGCCGCTGGAGCTGGCTGCTGGAATTCAGCCGGCTCGACAACCACGGCCAGCCGATGCAGTACGCCACCGCGAAGGCCGGCGGCGATGCGGCCGCGGCGGTGCCGGTCAGCGGCGCCGTGCTGGATCGCAACCCGAACGGCTCGCCGCGGCTGGTGTACGGCGCCAACAGCATCGAGCACACGGTGCAGGACCAGGCCAAGCTGAAGGTCGGCGTCGATGTGACCGAACAAGTGGCCGCGCTGTTCACCGTCGGCTGGTGGCACAACCGCGCCGAGGATCGCACCCGCAGCCTGATCCATGGCGCCGATGGACGACCGGTCGCCGGCGGCGTGATCAGCGCAGCCGGGCAGACCTGGACCCTGCCGGCCAGCGGCCTGGCCCCCTCCTCGGCCAGCGACACCCACCTGCTCTACGGCGTCGAGTTGAACGGCCGCCTCGACAACGGCTGGCGCTGGACCGCGGTGGCCAGCCACTACGACTTCCTGCGCTCGCAGGCCGCCACGGCCAACCTGGCCGAACCCGGCATCCCCAGCGGCGGCCCCGGCACGATCGCCGACAAGGCCGGCTCCGGCTGGGATACCTTCGACCTGCGCAGTTCCGGCCCGCTCGGCGACCGCCACATGCTGTACGCCGGCGTGCACGGCGACCGCTACGTGCTGGACAGCCGCGTGCGCAACGCCAGCGACTGGCGCGGCGATGCCGATGGCGCGCGGGTCAGCGCGTTCGCCGGCCGCACGCAGACCCGCGCGCTGTACCTGCAGGACGTGTGGAGCTTTGCCGAAACCTGGGCGCTGACCCTGGGCGGCCGGCTGGAACAGTGGCGCGCCTACGGCGGCCTGCGCGCGAATGCGGTCGACACGCTGCACTACGCCGACCGTCGGCGCACCGATTTCTCGCCCAAGGCGGCGCTGAGCTGGGACCTCGCCGACGGCTGGGAATTGCGCCTGGCCCACGGCAAGGCGGTGCGCTACCCGACCGTGACCGAACTGTTCCAGGGCAGCCTGTCGGCCAACGCGATCGTCAACAACAATCCCGCGCTCAAGCCCGAGACCGACGAGTCCACCGACCTCACCCTGACCCGTCATCTCGACCACGGCCACTGGCGCGTCTCGCTGTACCAGGACCGCATCGCCGACTCGCTGTACTCGCAGACCGACATCACCGTCACCCCCACCGTCACCAGCGTGCAGAACATCGACCGCATGCGCAGCCGCGGCATCGAGGGCGAGCTCGGCCTCACCGACCTCTGGCTGGACGGCCTCGACCTTTCGGCCAGCCTCGCCCTCAACGATGCGAAGACGCTGCAGGATCGCCAGTACCCGCTGGCCAACGGCAAGACCTTCCCGCGCATCCCGAAAGTCCGCGCCAGCGTGTTCGCCGACTACCGCTTCGCGCCGCAGTGGGACGCATCGCTCGGCATCCGTCACTCCGGCCGCCAGTACGGCACGCTGGACAACAGCGACTACGTGGACAGCTACGGCGCGGTGAGCCGCTTCACCGTGGCCGACGCGAAACTGCGCTGGAAATTCGCGCCGGGCTGGACCGCCGCGCTCGGCGTCGACAACCTCACCGATGAACGTTACTGGGTCTACCATCCCTACGCCGGCCGCACCTGGTTCGGCGAGCTGCGCTGGGAGCTGTGATGTCCCCGCCATGCTCCTCCCCCTGCCTGCAGGGGGAGGTCGGGAGGGGGTTACGCTTTTGACTTGAAGAGCAAGAGCACCCCACCCCGACCCTCCCCTGCGACCGAAGGAAGTCCCTTTGGGGCAAGCAGGGGAGGGAGCAAGGCTTACTTCGAGGAACCGTGATGCGCCACCTGCTGATCGTCCTGCTCTGCCTGCTCTCGCCTGCGCTGCTCGCGCACGACGGCATGCGCATGGAGATGCCGAAGAACGGCCCGGAGCTTGGCGCCAGCGCGGCGTTCGACAGCCACGGCCGGCTGTGGCTGGTGGACGCGGCGGACGGCCACGTGCGGCTGCGCCATTCCGACGATGACGGCCGCACGCTGAGCGCGCCGGTCGAGGTGAACGCCACGGCCGAGCGCATCTACGCCGAAGGCGAGAACCGCCCGAAGATCGCGTTCGGTCCACACGACGAAATCTACGTCAGCTGGTCGCAGCCACGCGCCGAGCCATGGACTGGCTTCGTGCGCTTCGCCCGCTCGCTGGATCGCGGCGAACACTTCAGCGCCCCGCTGACCGTGCACCACGACCGCACCGAGATCACCCACCGCTTCGATGCGCTGGCGGTGGACGGCCATGGCCGCATCGTGATCGCCTGGATCGACAAGCGCGACGTGATCGCCGCCACCGCCGCCGGCAAGCCGTACCTGGGCGCGGCGATCTACTACAGCTGGTCGGACGACGGCGGCGCCAGCTTCGTGCCCGAGCGCAAGCTGATCGACCAGAGCTGCGAGTGCTGCCGCATCGCGCTGGCACGCACGCCCGATGGCGAAGTCGCCGCGTTCTTCCGCAGCATCCATGGCGACAACATCCGCGACCATGCCTATGCCGTGTTGCGCACGGACGGCCAGGCCAGCCAGGCCGCACGCGCCACCTTCAGCGACTGGCAGATCGCCGGCTGCCCGCATCACGGTCCCGGCCTGGCGATCGGCCGCGACGGCATCCGCCACGCCGTGTGGTACGAGTCCAAGGACCAACCCACGATCTGGTACGGCCAGCTCGATCCCGGCCACGCACCGAAACATCCGCTGGCGATCGCCGGCAGCGGCGCCAGCCACGCCGACGTGGCCGTACACGAGCAGACCGTGTGGGTGGCCTGGAACCAGGTCGGCGCCGACGGCTACGCGCTGATGCTGCGTCGCTCGACCGACAACGGCGTCCACTTCGATGCCCCACGCGACATCGCCCGCAGCAGCGGCGCAGTGGGTTCGCCGCAACTGCTGCTGAAACAGGGCCGCGCGTTCGTGGCCTGGAACACCGCCACCGGCTTTCGCCTGGTCGAGGTGCCACGATGAAACGCCTGCTGCTCGCGTTCCTCCTGTGGCTGCCGACGCTGGCCTGCGCCGGCACGCTGCAACCGCTGGCCGCCGCCGACGTCCCCGCCCTGCTGCAGCCGCCGGCGCACGGCATGCGCATCCTTGCCCTGTGGTCGCTCGACTGCGCCTACTGCGAACCGAACCTCGAAGCGCTGGCCGCACTGCAACGCGCCGACCCGCGCGAGATCGAACTGGTCACCGTGACGACCGACAGCATCCAGTTGCGCACGGCGATCGAGGCGCGCCTGCGCAGCATGAAGATGGACGTCTATCCCGCGCGCGCCTACGCCGAAGCCTCGCCCGAACGCATCAACTTCCTGCTCGACCCGAACTGGGGCGGCGAAACCCCGCGCGTGCTGGTGATCCGTGCCGACGGCAGCCGCCGTGGCATCAGTGGCGCGCTGACGCCCGCGCAGCTGCACAAACTCCGGCCCTGACCTGCCTCACGGCTGCGCGACGCTATCGGCCGGCGCCGGCGCCGGCAACTCCGCGGTGCCGTCGTCCTCGTCGCCGTAGATCGCCACGTGCGGCACGCCATCGGCGCCGATCCAGCCGCGGTACATGCCGTCGGTGTTGAACGGGATCGAGATGTGGCCCTCCGCGTCCAGCGCGATCGCGCCGCCGCTGCCGCCCATCGACGGGATCTCCTGGTTGATCACCTCGGCGGCGGCGCGCTTCAGCGGCACGCGCATCTGGGTGACCTTCATGCAGATCTCGTGCGCGGCCACCGTGCGGATGTAGAACTCGCCCCAGCCGGTGCCGGAGACCGCGCAGCCGCTGTTGGCATAGGTGCCGGCGCCGATGATCGGCGAATCGCCGATGCGGCCCCAGCGCTTGTCGGTCATTCCGCCGGTGGAGGTGCCGGCGGCGAGGCGGCCTTGCGCGTCCAGCGCCACCGCGCCGACCGTGCCGAAGTGTTTGGCCGTCTCGACGTCCGCATGCGGCTGCTTCGCGGCGTCCTCCTTCAGCGCTTTCTGCAGTTGCTGCCAGCGCGCCTCGGTGCGGAAATACGACGGGTCGACCAGGGCGATGCCGTGCTCCTTCGCGAATGCCTCGGCGCCCGCGCCGGACAGCATCACGTGCGGCGACTGCTCCATCACCGCGCGCGCCAGCAGGATCGGGTTCTTCACCCGCTGCACGCCGGCCACCGCGCCGGCACGCAGCGTGTTGCCGTCCATGATCGCCGCGTCCAGCTCGTTGGTGCCGTCATGGGTGAACACCGCGCCCTTGCCGGCGTTGAAGTTCGGATCGTCCTCCAGCACGGTGATCGCCGCGGCCACCGCATCCAGCGCGCTATCGCCCGCCTTGAGACGGGCGTAGCCGTTCTGCAATGCCTGGGTCATCGCCGTGCGCACCGCCTGCTCCTTCGCCGGCGTCATCTCGCGCTTGATCACGCCGGCGCCGCCATGGATCACCAGCACGGGCGGGACGGCGGCATGGCTCATGGCGCTGATTCCGAAGGTGGCGAGGGCTATGAACAGGCGATGCGGTTTCACGTGGGCTCTCTCTCCCTGGCAACGGGAACGAGTATACCGGGACCTCAACCTTTACTTGGGCGCGAAACGCACCCGTTTGCCATCCAGCACCAGCTTCACGCCGGCAAGGTCGGCCACCCGCTGCAACGCCGTGCCTGCCGGCATGTCGTTGAACGACAACGTGACGGGAGCGTCGCCCAGCGCGCGCGGATTGGCGAGCTTCCAGCCCGCTTTCGCCGCTATCGATTCCGCCACTTCACGCGCCGTGCCATTTGTGACGTGCTCCGTGATCCTGACCGGAGAGGCCTCGGCAATCACGCGCGCCGGGCAACCTGCCTGCGGCGTGACGTCTACGGCATACGCAGGCTTCCCATCCGCTCCCGTGCCCACCGCATGCAGCGTCCTGCCAAGCGCGCCGTGCAACTGACTGTGCGCAATCGGCGAGGTGCCGGCGCTGGTCACGGCCAGGTCGATGCGTACCTGCCCATCATCGACGGGCGCGGTGGTTGCTTCCACCTTCACGGCCCCCACGCTTGCCATCGCAGCCTTGCCCGGCGCCATGCACAGCGCGAAATCCGCAGCTTCCGTATGGCGTTTGTGGCCATCGTCGACCGTCAGCTCGACCTGCATGTCCAACTGGTATTCCAGGCCGTGGACTTTCCGGACCCCGCGCGGTTCCTGCGGCGTGCCGGCGGCATAAACCGAGCCGACCACGACAATGGCGAGTGCGAAGCCGGCGAGCATTCCGGCGTTTCGGCGACGGCCGTTCGGTGAAGGCAGTTTCAACATGGCGATACGCTCCGTAACGGGATGACGGGGTGACCAGGGGCAACCCACCGGCAGCGCGAACGCAGACGACTGGGTCTTCAACATCGCATTCGCATAACGGCGCCGCTGTGTGCCGTGCTCGCGCAACACCACTGCGTCGCAGGCCAGTTCCTGATCGTGGCGCAGCGCGGCCAGCGCCCACCACGCCAGCGGGTGGAACCAGAACAGCGCGGCAAGGATTCGCGCAAGCAGGCACCACCAGCCGTCGCCACGGCGCGCATGGGCAACTTCGTGGGCGAGAACCAGTGCCTGCTCCATCGCGTCGTAGCGCTGCTCGAAATCGGCGGGCAGCACGATCCGGCTGCGCCAGGCGCCAACCAGTGCCGGCCCGACATCCGTGCCCCTGGCGCGCAGCACCAGCCGGGGTGAGCGCAACCCATCCACCACCGAAGCGCCGTGCAGGCGGGTGCGATAGCGCGACTGCGCGACTGCGGCCAGCCAGAGGCTGACGAACATGCCCGACAACCAGAGCGCCGCCGCAAAAATGCGCCAGTCGATCACGCTTGCCGCCGTGGCGTGCGCCGGCAACGCGGCTGCCGCCGAGGTAATCGCGAACACCATCGGCGGCAGCATCGTGCTCGGCGCGTGGGCCGCATGCGGCAGTTGGCTGGCCAGCAGCGCCAGCGGCGGCAGCAGCCATAGCTGGAACGCGCGTTCGGTGCCGAACAGGCGGCGGCACGGCTTGCGCAGCGCGGCCGCCACCAGCACGGTGGCAGTGAAGGCGAGGATCAGCAGCCAGCCGCGCCCGAGCCAGTCGATCCCGATCCCATCCATTCCGACCAGCTCAATGCTGTTCATCGTCGAGTTCCCTGAGCAGCTTGCGCAGTTCGGCGATGTCCTTCTTCGACAGCTTGCGCTGCTCGGAGAAGTGCGCCACCAGCGGCGCCACGCGGCCGCCGAACAGGCGATCGAGCAGGCCCTTGCTCTCCTGCTGGACGTATTGCTCGCGCGTCAGCAACGGCGTGTAGAGATAACGGCGACCGTCACGCTCGGCGTGCACGGCCTTTTTCCTCAGCAGGCGGTTGAGCAGGGATTTCACCGTGCCCTCCTGCCAGTTTTGCGCCGGGCCGACTTCGGCCAGGATCTCCTCGGCCGTGCGCGGCGCCGCACGCCACAACACGTCCATCACCACTGCCTCGGCTTCGCTGATTGCCATGGGTCACCGTTTACGCGTGTAAGTGACATGATGTTTACACGTGTAAACCATCGCGTCAAGGCGACGCATGCACATACCGCCGGAACGCGGCGGATTCCGCGTTACAGGGTGACGCAATGCCGCCGTGGGGCGACCTGCCCGGCGTGCCAGCTCCAGCGTTCGCCAGGCAGCGGCGTGCCGTCTTCCGTCTGCGCAAACACCACCGCACTGCGCGGTGCCACGCGCAACGGCATGCCTGCATGCAGGCCGAGCCTGGCCAGGTCGTCGGTGGCGACATCCGCCTCCAGGGTCTGGTGCAGCGAATCCACCGCAAGCTCCAGGTGGGCGATGCTGCCGGCGGGATAGACGTGCCGCAGGTACGCCGTCCAGCCGGGCTGTGCGGCCGGCACGGCCAGCGCGAGATGCTCGGGCCGTACATAGGCGATCGCGTGCTCGTAGCGGCCCCGCCAGGGATCGTCGCCCGGCACCCAGCCGCCGGCGGCCAGCCGGCCTCTTTCGCGGCGCAGCGGCAACCGGTTGACCTTGCCGATGAACTCGCACACGAACGGGGTGGCCGGCTGCTGGTAGATCGCCGCGGACGAACCGACCTGTTCGATCCGGCCGTGGTTCATCACGGCGATGCGGTCGGCCAGTTCCAGCGCCTCCTCCTGGTCGTGGGTGACGAACACCGTGGTCAGGCCAAGCTCCTCGTGCAGCTCGCGCAGCCAGCGGCGCAGGCTGACGCGCACCTGTGCGTCCAGCGCGCCGAACGGTTCGTCCAGCAGCAGCAGATCAGGCTCCACCGCCAGCGCGCGGGCCAGCGCCACGCGTTGGCGCTGGCCGCCGGACAGCTGCGCCGGATAGCGGCTGCCAAGGCCGTCCAGCTGCACGCGTTGCAACAGGCGCTCCACCCGCATGGCGATCTCGGCACGCGCCGGGCGCGAGCGCCGCGGCCGCACGCGCAGGCCGAACGCGATGTTCTCGGTCACGCTCAGGTGGCGGAACAGCGCGTAATGCTGGAACACCAGGCCGACGCCGCGCTCGCGCGCGCGCATCGCGAGGAAATCCTCATCGCCGCGCCGTATGCCGCCGCTGTCGGGATAATCCAGCCCGGCCAGGATGCGCAGCAGGGTGGTCTTGCCGGAACCGGACGGCCCCAGCAGGGCGAGGAACTCGCCCGGTGCGATCGTCAGGCTGACATCGTCCAGCGCGGCAAAATCGCTGTAGCGGCGTCGCAGGCGGGAAAGTTCCAGGGTCATGCGGCGTCCCTCAGTGGCCGCCCGGCGCATGGGCGGCGATCTCGTTGCCATAGCGCCATTCCAGCAAGGTCTTCACGGCCAGCGTGACGAGCGCCAGCAAGGCGAGCAGCGAAGCCACCGCGAAGGCGCCGGCAAAGTCGTATTCGTTGTAGCGCATCTCCACTTCCAGCGGCATCGTGGTGGTCAGCCCGCGGATGTGGCCGGACACCACCGACACCGCCCCGAACTCGCCCATCGCGCGGGCATTGCACAGCAGCACGCCGTACAGCAGCGCCCAGCGGATATTCGGCAAAGTGACCCGGAAGAACATCTGCCAGCCATTCGCGCCGAGCACGCGCGCGGCCTGTTCCTCCTCGCTGCCTTGCGCCTGCATCAGCGGGATCAGTTCGCGCGCCACGAAGGGCAGCGTGATGAACATCGTCGCCAGCACCAGCCCCGGCACGGCAAAGATGATGCGCACCCCGTGCGCGTCGAGCCACGGCCCGAACCAGCCCTGCGCACCGAACAGCAGCACGTAGACCAGGCCGGCGATCACCGGCGACACCGAGAACGGCAGGTCGATGAGCGCGCCCAGCAGCGCCTTGCCGCGAAACTCGAAACGCGCCATCAGCCATGCCGCCGCCACGCCGAACACCAGGTTGAGCGGCACCGCGACCGCCGCCACCAGCAGGGTCAGCCGGATCGCCGCCAGCGTTTCGGGCTGGCGGATGCTGGCCAGGCACGCGCGCACACCGGCGCGCAACGCCTCGCTGAACACCGTCGCCAGCGGCAGCAGCAGGAACAGCACCATGAAGCCGACCGCCGCCAGCACCAGCGCGCCGCGCAGCAGTCGTCGCCAACCGTCGGGCCGCCGCGCACTCACCGTGCCGGCTCCGTCCAGCGGGTGCTCCAACGCTGCAGCAGCGTGATCGCCAGCAGCAGCACGAACGAGGCCAGCAGCATCACCACACCGAGCGCGGCGGCACCGGCGTAATCGAACTGCTCGAGCTTCTGCACGATCAGCAGCGGCGCGATCTCCGAGCGCAGCGGGATGTTGCCGGCGATGAAGATCACCGAACCGTACTCGCCCACCGCGCGCGCCAGCGCCAGCGCAAAGCCGGTCAGCAGGGTCGGCAGCAGCAGCGGCAGGATCACCCGCAGGAACGTCTGCCAGCGTCGCGCACCCAGGCTCTCGGCGGCTTCCTCCACGTCGCGCTCGAGCGATTCGAGCACCGGCTGCAGCGTGCGCACCACGAACGGAAAGCCGACGAACACCATCGCCAGCAACACGCCCAGCGGGGTGTATGCCACCTTGATGCCGAGTGTGGCGAGCCAGCCGCCGAGCCAGCCGTTCGGCGCGTACAGCGTGGTCAGCGCGATGCCGGCCACGGCGGTCGGCAGCGCGAACGGCAGGTCGATCAGTGCGTCGAACAGGCGCCGGCCGGGGAAGCGATAGCGCACCAGCACCCACGCCACCAGCAGGCCGGCCACAACGTTGACCGACGCGGCCAGCAACGCACCGCCGAAACTCAGCCTGAGCGCCGCCAGCGTGCGCGGCGACGCCAGCAGGTGCAGCAAGCCGGCGAGACCGATGCCGGATGCCTTCCACGCCAGCGCCGCCAGCGGCAGCAGCACGATCAGCCCGAGGTACGCCAACGCGTAACCCAGGCTGAGGCCGAACCCCGGCAGGATGCGGCGCTGCATGCGGCTCAACTGCCCGGGCCGATCTGGTCGAAGATCGCGTCGTCGGCGAAGAACTTCGCCTGCGCCTGGCGCCAGCTGCCGAACACCTCGTCGATGGTGAAGGTGTTCACCCTGGGGAACTGCGCGGCGAACTGCTGCGCCACCTGTGGCGAGCGCGGCCGGTAGAAGTTCCTCGCCTCGATCGCCTGCCCTTGCGGCGAGTACAAGAACTTCAGATAGCCCTCGGCGACCGCACGCGTGCCGCGCTTGTCGGCGTTCCGGTCGACCACCGCCACCGGTGGCTCGGCCAGGATGCTTGCCGACGGCACCACGATCTCGAACGTGCCCTTGCCCAGATGCTGTTGCGCCAGCAGCGCCTCGTTCTCCCACGCCAGCAGCACGTCGCCGACGCCGCGCTGGACGAAGGTGTTGGTGGCGCCGCGCGCACCGGTGTCGAGCACCGGCACATGCCGGAACAGTTCGCGCACGTACGCGCGCGCCTTCGCCTCGCTGCCGCCCGGCTGCTTCAGCGCGTAGCCCCACGCCGCCAGGAAATTCCAGCGCGCGCCGCCGGAGGTCTTCGGGTTCGGCGTGATCACCTCCACCCCGGGCCTGATCAGGTCGGGCCAGTCCCTGATGCCCTTCGGATTGCCCTTGCGCACCAGGAACACGATGGTCGAGGTGTACGGCGACGCGTTCTGCGGCAGCCGCTGCTGCCAGTCCCTGGACAGCAGTCCGTGATCGGCGATGGCGTCGATGTCCCAGGCCAGCGCCAGCGTGACCACGTCGGCCGGCAGGCCGTCAGCCACCGAGCGCGCCTGCTTGCCCGAACCGCCATGCGACATCTCGATGGTGACGTTGTCGCCGTGCTGCGCCTTCCACTGCGCGGCAAAAGCCGCATTCACGTCGCGATAGAGTTCGCGGGTGGGGTCGTACGACACGTTCAGCAGGGTCGCCTCCCCGGCGATCGCCGCCGTCGTCACCAGGGTTGCCGCGAGTGCCAGCCATGCAGGGAGCTTGATCATCGCCGTCTCCGGTCCGGTCGGGGAAGATCAGCCTATCGGCTCGGCGCCGCGCTGCGAACTTGCGAAATCGCATAAGGTTATGAGCGTCCGTACCGCGCCGACGGACCGGTCTGCGACCTTGGTACCAGGCCGGCCGCGGCGAATCCGTCGTATCCTTGGCAGCTGACTCTCCCTGAGGAAGGCACGGCAATGGACAAGGTTTACCCCAGCGCGGCGAAAGCCCTTGATGGCCTGTTGTTCGATGGCATGACGATCGCCGCCGGCGGCTTCGGCCTGTGCGGCATCCCCGAGAACCTGATCGGCGCGCTGCTGGAGGCCGGCACCAAGGGCCTGACCATCGTCGGCAACAACGCCGGCGTGGACGATTTCGGCATGGGTCCGTTGCTGAAGACGCACCAGGTGAAACGCGTCTTCGCGTCCTACGTGGGCGAGAACAAGGAATTCGAGCGCCAGGTGCTCGCCGGTGAGCTGGAGCTGCACCTGACCCCGCAGGGCACGCTGGCCGAGAAGCTGCGCGCCGGCGGCGCCGGCATTCCCGGCTTCTACACGCGCACCGCATTCGGCACCAAGCTGGCCGAGGGCAAGGAAACCAAGGTGTTCGAGGGCAAGGAATACGTGCTGGAGGAAGCCATCACCGCCGACCTGTCGATCGTGAAGGCGTGGAAGGGCGATGCCCACGGCAACCTGGTGTTCCGCGAGACCGCGCGCAACTTCAACCCGATGATCGCCACCTGCGGCAAGGCCTGCGTGGCCGAGGTGGAGCACCTGGTGCCGGTCGGCGAACTGGACCCGAACAACATCCACGTGCCGGGCATCTACGTCGACCGCATCGTGCAAGGCGCGAAGTACGAGAAGCGCATCGAGTTCCGCACCATCGCCGGCGTCGCCGCAGGCAAGGAAAGCCCGGTCCGCGTGGCGATGGCCAGGCGCGCCGCGAAGGAATTGCGCGACGGTTTCTACGTGAACCTCGGCATCGGCATCCCGACCATGGTGGCGAACTACATCCCCGACGGGGTCAACGTCACCCTGCAGTCGGAGAACGGCCTGCTCGGCATCGGCCCGTTCCCCACCGAGGACCAGCTCGACCCCGACCTGATCAACGCCGGCAAGCAGACCATCACCACCCTGCCCGGCTCCAGTTTCTTCTCCAGCGCCGACTCGTTCGCGATGATCCGCGGCGGCCACATCGACCTGTCGATCCTCGGTGGGTTGGAAGTGTCCGCCCACGGCGACCTGGCCAACTGGATGGTGCCGGGCAAGATGGTCAAGGGCCCGGGCGGCGCGATGGACCTGGTCAGCGGCGTCAAGCGCGTGGTGGTGCTGATGGAGCACTGCGCGAAAGACGGCAGCCCGAAGATCAAGACCGAGTGCGACCTGCCCCTGACCGGCAAGCAGGTAGTTGACCTGATCATCACCGACCTGTGCGTGTTCGAGGTGCAGAAAGGCAAGGGCCTGACCCTGATCGAACTCAACGACGGCGTCAGCCTCGACGACGTGAAGGCGAAGACCGGTTGCGCATTCGACGTGGCCCCGGCGCTGCAAGCTGCCTGATGCAACACCCTGCCCTGCCGTCCCCACCGGGCGGCAGGAACGGCGGGCAGTACCCGCCCTATAAAGCGGATTCTGCCGGCGCGTCGGCCGGCAGGGGGTGTGGAAAGCGGATGCGGGCGATGTTTTCCTGTCCGTAGCCCGTCTGCAGTTCCAGCGGCCAGGCGAAGCGGTCGCTGATCCGCTGGGCAATGGCCAGCTCGAAACCGTGCCGGTCGGCGCCATGAACGCGCAGCGGGCGGCCGTCGTCGCCAGGTAACTGCGTTGTCGTCCGGTTGCGCACGCTGACCACGCCGGGCAGCACGCTGATCACCACGCTGCCCTGCTCGGTCTGCTGGCAGGCGTTGCGAATCAGTTGCCAGCACAGTACCGAGAACGCCTGCGGCGAGCCCTGCAGCGCAAAGCGGGCCGGTTCCTCCAGCACAAGTTCGATCGGCCGGCCGGACAGCAGTTCACGGGCGGACTCCAGTTCCTTGCGCAGCGCGTCGTTGACGACAAAATACTGGTCGTCGGCCGAAGCGTCCGTCTCGCGCGCGAGGATCAGCAGCGCCTCCACCAGCACCTCCATCTCGCGGGTGGCACGCTTGATCCGACGCACCGAGCGCACGCCGAAATCGCTGAGGCCGTCCTCCTCGCCGAGCATGTCGACCGACATCTTGATCACGGTGAGCGGGCTGCGCAGCTCGTGGCTGGCGTCGCGGGTAAAGCTGCGCTCGCGCTGGTTGTAACTGGCCAGGCGCATGGCGAAACCATGCAGCCCCTGCGCCAGCGAAGCCACGTCGGCGTCGGTATGGGTGGACAACTGCTCCAGGTTCAACGACTCCGGGTCCGGCGGCTGGCCGTCCCAGCGGTTCACCAGCCGGGCCAAGGCACGCACCGGCCGCCACTCGCGCCGGGTGGCCAGCCAGGCGAGGCCGGTGGTGACCACGATCATCGCAATCACGATGACCGTGGGCACGATGCCGTAGATGCCCAGGATGCAGACGACGGCGACGATCAGGAACTGCAGTGCGAACACCCGCGCAATGCGCCGGCGGAAGGCACCCACACGAAAGGTGACTGCTTTGACCCTGCTATCCATTAACTGTGTGCGCCTACCTGTATGCGCCGTGTCGATGTCAGGCCGTCTGGGGCGAAGAGGCCACTTCCGATTCGAGATCCGCGAGACGATAGCCGGCTGAATGAATCGTGTGTAACAGGGGCCGCGCGAAGGGTTTGTCGATGACCCGGCGCAGGTTGTACAGATGCGAGCGCAAGGTGTCCGAGTCGGGCAGCGTATCACCCCAGATCTCGCGCTCGATGTCGCGCCGGCTGACTACCCGCGGCGACTCGCGCATCAGGATCGCCAGCAGCTTCAGACCGATCGGCGACACGGTCAGTTCCTGGCCATCGCGGGTGAGGCGTAGCGTGGCGGTATCCAGGGTCATGTCGCCGACGCTGAGCACCTCGGTGGAGACCTGGCGGCGGTCGCGGCGGATCAGCGCACGCAGCCGCGCCTCCAGTTCGCGCACCTCGAAGGGCTTCACCAGATAATCGTCGGCGCCGGCCTCGAGTCCGGAAAGCTTGTCCTCCAGCGTGTCGCGGGCGGTCAGCATCAGCACCGGGGTGGACTTCTTGGCCTCCTTGCGCAGCTTGCGGCAGACCTCCAGCCCGTCCAAGCCTGGCAGCATCAGGTCCAGCACCAGCACGTCGTAGCTGTTGGACACCGCCAGGTGCAGCCCGCTGACCCCGTCGGCGGCATAGTCGACCGAATAACCGCGCCGCTCCAGGAACTCGCCCACCATTTCGGCAATCTGGCGGTTGTCCTCGACCAGCAGAATCAATCCCGCTTGCTCGTCATGTACGGTCATATCGTCCTCCTTGCCATGATTTCACATACGTGAAGATCTAAGCGGCGACCGGGTGAGGGTAGCGTGAAAGCGGGAAAACGAGGTTCAGAGCAGGTTCTGTTTGCCGCTCAATGCAGCAGCGGCTGCAGCGGCTTCCAGACGGTGTCCAGCACCCGCGGCTGGGCGCTGGCGACCGGATGCAGGCCGTCGTCCTGCATCAGCGCGGGATCGAGTGCGATTCCCTCAAGCAGGAACGGCACCAGTGCGGTGCGGCGGCTCCGCGCCAGGTCGGCATAGACCGCGCGCAGGCCGTCGCGGTACTGCGGTCCGTAGTTCACCGGCAGCTCGATGCCGACCAGCAGCACGCGCACCTTCGCCTTTTGCGCCGCCACGATCATCGCATCCAGGTTCGCGCGCAGGGCCGGCAGCGGCAGGCCGCGCAGGCCGTCGTTGGCGCCCAGTTCCAGCACCAGCACCTGCGGGCGGTACTTCGCCAGCAGCGCAGGCAGGCGGTTGCGCCCGCTCAGCGAGGTCTCGCCGCTGATGCTGGCATTGATCGCGGTCCACTTCGGTACCATCTGGTTGAGACGCGCATCCAGCAGATGCACCCAGCCGGCCTCGACCGGGATGTTGTGCGCGGCGGACAACGAATCACCCAGGACCAGCACGGTTTTCGGCGCCGCCGCCTGGGCGCTGCCGATGCCGCACAGAAAAACCAGCAACCACAGGCATTGACGCATGAGTGATTCTTCCCGGCCTCTTCTTGAAGCCCGTGATGTTAGCAAGTCGGTCAACGGCCCCGAGGGGAGACTGGAGATCCTCAGCCAAGTCAGCCTGCAGGTGCAGCCGGGCGAGAGCTTCGCCATCGTCGGCGCGTCCGGCTCCGGCAAGACCACCCTGCTCGGCCTGCTGGCCGGGCTGGACACGCCGGACGACGGCAGCATTGCGCTGGACGGCCATGCGTTGCAGCAGCTGGACGAGGAGGCCCGTGCCGACCTGCGCCGGCGCCTGGTCGGCTTCGTGTTCCAGTCGTTCCACCTGCTGCCCGCGCTGACCGCCGAGGAGAACGTGATGCTGCCGCTGGAACTGGAAGGCAGCAGCGATGCACGCCAGCGCGCACGCGATGCGCTCGAAGCCGTGGGCCTGGGCGCGCGGCGGCGGCACTATCCGGCCCAGCTGTCCGGCGGCGAGCAGCAGCGCGTGGCGATCGCCCGCGCGTTCGTGCACGGCCCGCGCGTGCTGTTCGCCGACGAGCCCACCGGCAACCTCGACCAGCGTACCGGCCACCACATCTGCGACCTGTTGTTCGCGCTGAACCGCGACCACCGCACCACCCTGGTGCTGGTCACCCACGATGCAACCCTGGCCGCACGCTGCGATCGCCGGATCGAGCTGGAGGAAGGTCGCGTCGTGGCGTCCGGCACGGACGTGCAGGCATGAAGATGCTGCTGCTCGCCCTGCGCAGCCTGCGCCGCGAATGGCGCCTGCCGGAACTGCGCACGCTGGCCGCCTCACTGGTGCTGGCGGTGGTGGCGCTGGGCGTGGTCGCTACGCTGGCGACGCGGATCGAGCGCGGCATGCTGGCCAGCGCCGCCGAACTGATCGGCGGCGACATCGGTGTGTCATCGCCGCAGGTCCTGCCAAACACGTTCGCCGACAAGGCGCGCCAGGATGGCCTGCAACTCACCCGTACCGCCGGCTTTCCCAGCGTGGCGTTCGCCCACGAGCAGACCCAGTTGCTCGACGTGCAGGCGGTCGATGCGCGCTATCCCCTGCGCGGCACACTGGAACTGCGCGATGCCGCCGGCCGCACGCACAACGGCCACGCCCCGGCCGCGGGCGAGGTCTATCTCGACCATCGCGCCCTGGTGGCGCTGGGCCTCCAGGTCGGTCAGCCGCTGCAACTGGGCGGCCGCGAGCTGACCATCGCCGCCGAACTGGTACGCCAGCCCGATGGCGGCGAGTTGCTGGCGCTGGCGCCGCGCGCACTGATGAGTCTGGCCGACGCCGAGCAGGCCGGCCTGCTCGGCGTCGGCAGCCGCGCCCGCCACCGCCTGCTGCTGGCCGGCACGCCGACGGCGGTGCAGGCCTGGCGCGACTGGGCGCAGGCGACCGCGTTGCCGCAAGGCGCGCAGCTGATTACGCCGGAACAGACCCAGGAGCGCATGCGCACGTCGTTCGATCGCGCCGGCGCCTTCCTGCGCCTGACCGCCCTGCTGTCGGCGCTGCTGGCCGGCATCGCGATCGCGCTGTCCGCGCAGCGCTACGCGCGGCGCAAGACCGCCGAAGTCGCCCTGCTGCGTGCGCTGGGCACGCCGCGTCGGCGCGTGCTGGGGCTGTTGCTGGGCACGCTGGGCGCACTGGCCGTGCCGGCCACCGCACTCGGCGTGCTGCTCGCGCTGGGGCTGGCGCAACTGGCCTGGCTGCTGGCCAGCCAGTTGTTCGGCAACGTGCCGACCGTGCTGCCGCTGGCGCCGTCGTTCGCCGCCGCCGCGATGGGTATCGCCGTGCTGGTTGGCTTCGCGCTGCCGCCGCTGGCGCGGCTGGCCGAGGTGCCGCCGGTGGCGGTATTTCGCCAAAGCATGCAGCGGCGGGTGCGGCGCTTCGATGCGCTGTACCTGATCCCCGCGCTGGTGGCGCTGGGCCTGATCTGGAGCCAGAGTAGCTCGCTCACCCTGGCTGGCATCCTCGCCGCCAGCCTGCTCGGCGTGGCGCTGATCGCGGCGTTGCTGGCCGGAGCGCTGCTGTGGCTGGCCCGACGTATTGCACCGGGCGCGCACCCGGCATTGCGGCTCGGTCTGGCCGCGCTGGCGCGGCGACCTGCGCTGAGCGTGATCCAGGCCACCGCGCTCAGCCTGGGCCTGTGCGCGCTGTTGTTGCTGGCGATCGTGGCGCCGGCGCTGCTGCAGGGCTGGCGCCAGGAGCTGCCGGCGGATACGCCGAACTGGTTTGCGCTGAACCTGCAGGACGACCAACGCGCCGGCTTCGCGCAGGCGCTGGCCAGGATCGGCGGCGACCAGCTCAACATGCTGCCGCTGGCCGTGGGCAAGCTCACCGCGATCAACGGCCGCCCGATCGACCAGCTCGCCTTTGCCGACGAACGCGCGAAGGACTGGACCGACCGCCAGCTGCGGCTGTCCTGGTCCGCCGCGCTGCCGCCCGCCAACGAAGTGATCGCCGGCCGCTGGCAGGGCGCGCAGCCGGCCCAGGCCGAGGTGTCGATCGACACCATGTGGCGCGACATGTTCGCACTGAAACTCGGCGACACGTTGCGCTTCGACGTGGGCGAAGGCCGCATCGACGCAAAGGTCAGCAGCGTGCGCAAGGTCGACTGGAGTTCGTTCCGGGTCAACTTCTTCCTGCTGCTCGACCCGGCCCACACCGGCGGGCTGCCGCATACCTGGCTGGCCAGCTTCCACCTGCCGCGCGGGCATGCGACCGAACTGGCGCAGCTGTCGCGCGACTACAGCAACCTGAGCCTGGTGGACGTCGACTCGCTGCTCGACCGCGTGCGCGAGATCGTCGACCGCGTGGGCAACGCGGTGCGCTGGATCCTCGGCTTCAGCCTGCTCGCGGGCGCGCTGGTGCTGGCCGCCGCACTCGCCGCCAGCGCGGCCGAACGACGCCACGAAGCCGCCCTGCTGCGCACGCTGGGCGCACGCCGCGCGCAGCTGCGCGTAGCCGCCGCCTGCGAGTTCGCCCTGCTCGGCCTGGTCGCCGGGCTCACCGCCGCACTCGGCGCCGCCGGCGCCGGGCTATGGCTGGGCCAGGCGGTGTTCCACATCGAGAACTTCGTGCCGCCGCTGTGGCCGCTGGTGGGCGGTGCCGTCGGCGCGGCACTGGTGGTGATGCTGCTGGGCCTGGCCGGCACCCGCAAGGTCAGCCGCACGCCGCCGATGCGGCTGCTGCGCGAGGGCTGAACCGGCGTCGAAGCACGGGCTGATAAAGTGCGCCGACGCCCCACCGGACTTCCCGATGATTGCAAGCCGCACACGACAGCGCCTCA
Source organism: Rhodanobacter soli (assembly GCF_040548735.1). Classification (NCBI taxonomy): domain Bacteria; kingdom Pseudomonadati; phylum Pseudomonadota; class Gammaproteobacteria; order Lysobacterales; family Rhodanobacteraceae; genus Rhodanobacter; species Rhodanobacter soli. The sequence goes on from NZ_JBEPSD010000001.1 coordinate 956,110, forward strand.
AGGAGGAGTGGCTGCTGTGGTTGTTCGCGGCGCTGGCGATCACGCTGGCGGTGCTCGACCCGCAGCCGCTGGCGAGCTATCGGCACTGGTTGCAGTTGCCGACCCTGGCCGGCCTGATGGGTCTGCTGATCGCGATCCAGGGCATCCGCGACAGCGGACTGGTGCAGCATGCGGCGGTGGCCGTGGTGGCGCGCGCGCATTCGCTGCGCAGCCTGGGCCTGTTGCTGGTGTCCGCGACGGCGCTGCTGTCGATGGTGCTGACCAACGACGTGAGCCTGTTCCTGATCGTGCCGCTGACCCTGGCGATCGGCGCCATCTCGAACCTGCCGGTGCTGCGCATGGTGGTGCTGGAGGCGCTGGCGGTAAACGCGGGTTCCACCCTGAGCCCGATCGGCAACCCGCAGAACCTGCTGCTGTGGCAGCACTCGCAACTGCCGTTCCTGCATTTCGTGGCGGCCATGCTGCCGGCCGCGACGGTGATGTTCGTGCTGGTGGCGGCGTTCGCCTGGCTGTGGTTGCCGCGCGATCGCGTGGCGTTGAGCCCGGAACGGATCGACGGCATCGTGGCTTCGACCCGCCTCGGCGCGTGCTCGATGGCCGCGCTGGTCGGCATGGTGCTGATGATGGAATACGGCCAGGCGCCGCTGGGCGCGCTGCTGTTGCTGGCGCTGTTCGCGCTGCTGGCGCGGTCGAGCCTGGCGCGGATCGACTGGCTGCTGCTGCTCACGTTCGCCGCGATCTTCCTGGGCCTCGGCCATTTCGCGAACTTGCCCCTGGTGCACCAGGCGCTGGACCGGCTCGACTTCGGCCAGCCGCTGACGCTGTACGCCAGCGGCATCGTCGCCTCGCAGCTGATCAGCAACGTGCCGGCGACAGTGCTGCTGCTCGAACGCGCGCCCGACGCGATCGCGCTGGCGGTGGCGGTGAACGTGGGCGGCTTCGGCGTGGCGATCGGTTCGCTGGCGAACCTGATCGCGCTGCGCCTAGCGAAGCAGCCGCATGGACTGCGGCTGCTGCACCTGGTGTCAATTCCGTTCCTGCTGGTGTGCGCGCCGCTGGTGTACCTGGCCTGGCGCTGGCTGGGCTGACGGCCCGCGCTCAATCGTCGTCGTGCGGCACGCTGACCTTGCCCTTCACGCCGGAGTGGTTGACGTCGCCGCTGCCCTTGGCGCCGAGGCTGAAATCGCCGCCGACGTCGCTCACCTCGAGGTCGCCGGAACCCAGCGTATCGGCGTGCACGCTGCCGCCCACGTTGCGCAACGTGACGTCGCCGGAGCCGATGCTGCCGACGCGGGCGTCGCCCTTGATGCCTTCGGCCTTGAAGTCGCCGGAGCCCACCGAGCCCAGGTCCAGGCTGCCGATGTCGGTAGCGCTGACGTCGCCCGAACCCACGCTGGTGCCGAACTTGCCGGATACCTGGCGCACGTGCAGGTCGCCCGAGCCCACGCTGGTCTGCAGCTGCTGCACGCCGCTGACGTCGGCGTCGCCGGAGCCCACGCGCACGGTGACCGGCAGGTTGGCCGGCAGTTGCACGGTGACGTCGAGACTCGAATAGGAATTGCCGCCGAACAGGCTGAAGCTGAAACCGCCGGTGTTGCCGATATCGATCAGCAGCTGGTCGCCTTCGCGCCGCTGAGTGACCTGCAGCTTGTCCAGCATCGCCTGCTCGGAGGCACAGGCGCGACCGGTGAGGGTGAGGCCCCTGGCGCTGTCGCTGCCGGTCAGGTGCAGATCCTGGCTGTTCACATCGATCTGCACGCTGCGTACGCCGGCGAGATCGAGCTGCAGGTTGCGCGGTGCCTCGTACCTGCACGGGCTGGCGGCGAAGGCCGCGATCGGAGCGAGCAGCAGGGCTGCGGTGAAAAGACGGCGCATGGAACTCTCCTTGGGTTGTCGACCTGTCTGGGATGCGGCCGGCCGCAAAAGGGTTGCAAGCCTGACGGGAGCATGAACGCCCCGGTCAACGTGCCTGAGCCGGCCGCGTTCTCCAGTCTACCTACCGAGGAGACACACCATGCACCGCAAAACCCTGCTTGCTTCCGCGCTGGCCGTGCTGATCGCCGGATCGACCTCGTTCGTGATGGCGCAGAATACGCCGCCGGCGCCGTCGCCAACCCCATCCGCGATGGCCGGCAAGGACATGCGCGCGCATCACGGCGACCGTGGTGACCACGGCATGCGCATGCACCGCTTCGACCACCGGCGCAACGGCGTGATCGGCGACCTACGCGGCCTGGAGCGGCTGTACATGCAATCCGGCCGCAGCAAGGAGATGGCGTCGGTCTACAACGACGTGCTGGCCAAGTCGCAAGATCCGCACGTGCGCGACTACGTCTACAAGCGCCTGGCCCGCCTGCAGGCGCAGCCGGCCAACGTCGACCAGGCGATCGCCACGCTGCGCAAGGGGCTGGACGAGAACCTGGCCAACGAGGCGAAGATGCGTGCCGAGCGCGAGAAGATGCGCGCTGCCTGGCAGCAGCGTGCCGACAAGACGGCGCCGGCGGCCAAGTAACTTCCACGAAAGTCCACGACCTGCGCGATGGCCAGGCGCCATCGCGCAGGTTCAGGGTTTGCGTTCCGCCTGCTTGGCGCGCTGCCACAGCTGTTCCTGCTCGCCCAGCGTGCGTTCGCCGAACGCCGCGCCGTCGGCCGCCGCCAACTGCTCCATCCGGCGGAAACGCCGTTCGAATTTCGCATTGGCGTGCCGCAACGCTTGCGAGAAATCGACGCCGGCGTGACGTGCCAGGTTCACCATCACGAACAGCACGTCGCCGATCTCGTCCTGCAAACGCGCCGGATCGGCGCCGTTGGCAAACTCCGCGCGCACCTCGTCCACTTCCTCGGCCAGCTTGGCCAGCACCGGCGCGGGATCGGGCCAGGCGAAACCGGTGGCAGCAGCGCGCTGCTGCAGCTTCTGCGCCCGCTTCCATTCCGGCAGGCCCGCCGAGATGCCCGCCAGTGCGCTGGCGTCGGCCGGCTCGCCCTTGTCCGCGCGCTCGGCCGTCTTGATCTCTTCCCACGCCTGCATCTGCGCCGCCAGGTCGGCATAGCGCACGTCGCCGAAAACGTGCGGATGGCGTCGCAGCATCTTGGCGCTGATCGCGTGGGCGACATCGGCAAAACCGAACAGGCCTTGCTCGGCCGCCATCTGCGCGTGGAACACCACCTGCAGCAGCAGGTCGCCCAACTCGTCGCGCAGGTCGTGCCAGTCGCGACGGTCGATCGCGTCGGCGACTTCGTAGGCTTCCTCGATCGTGTACGCCGCGATCGAGGCGAAATCCTGCTGCACGTCCCACGGGCAGCCCCGCTCGGGATCGCGCAGGCGCGCCATGATCGCGAGCAGGTCGTCCAGACTGTGCCGGGCCGGTTCGCTCATGGCGCCTGCAACCGTGCGGCCCAGTCGATCGTGCCGTCGCCGACGGCGATGAATTCGGGATTCAGCAGCGACTCGCCGCGGTTGTAGCGGAACGGCTGGCCAGCCAGGTCGAGCACCGCGCCGCCGGCCTCGTCCAGCACGCATTGCGCGGCGGCGGTGTCCCATTCGCTGGTGAGGCCGAGGCGCAGATAAACGTCCGCCGCTCCACGCGCGATCAGGCAGAACTTCAGCGACGAGCCCAGCGGCACCAACTGGTAATCGCTGCCGATCAACCGCTGCAGCACGCTGCCCTGCGCGCCGCCATGCGAACGGCTGCCGGCCACCAGCGGCGGTTGTCCCAGCGGGCGCGTGCGAATGCGTTGCCAGGGGCCATCGGCCTGTGTCTGCAGCCAGGCGCCCTGCCCCAGCGCGGCGACATACAGCTCGCCGCTGACCGGCGCCAGCACCACGCCGAGCACGCTGCGGTGCTCGTCGATGAGGGCGATGTTGACGGTGAATTCGCCGTTGCGCTTGACGAACTCGCGCGTGCCGTCGAGCGGATCGACCAGCCAGTAGCGGGACCAGTGCCGGCGCTCGGACCACGGCAAGGCCTTCGCTTCTTCCGACAGCACCGGAAGTACCGGTTCAAGCGCGGCCAGGCCGGCCATGATGACCTGCTGGGCGGCCAGGTCGGCGGCGGTCAGCGGCGACGCGTCCGCCTTGGTCTGCACCGCGAAATCGCTGTGGTAGACCTCGAGGATGGCCGCGCCGGCGGCACGGGCGATCGCGCCGACCTGCCGGGCCAGCTCGGGTGGCGTACTTCCGGGCGGCATGCTCATGTGCGCTGGAAACGCCCGGCGAGATACTCGCGGGCCATGAACAGCGCGGCGATCGAACGCCCCTCGGTCACGTCGTCGCGACCGAGCAAGGTGTGCAGTTCGGACATCTTCCACGGCACCACTTCGAGTTCTTCCGGCTCGTCGCCGGCCAGCTTCTCGGGGTATAGGTCCTGCGCCAGCACCACATGCGCCATGTGCGTCATGTACGACGGCGACAGCGACAGGTTGTGCAGGATCTTCAGCTTGTGCGCGCCGTAGCCGATCTCTTCCTTCAGCTCGCGCTCGGCACCCTGCTCGGCGGTTTCGTCCTGATCGAGCCGGCCCTTCGGCAGGCCGAGCTCGTAGCGGCCGACGCCGCCGCCATACTCGCGCACCAGCAGCACGGTGTCGTCGTCCAGCATCGGCACGATGATCACCGCGCCCAGGCCGCTGCCTTTCAATCGTTCGTAGGTGCGGCGCACGCCGTTGGAGAACTCCAGGTCGAGCTGCTCGACCTGCAGAAACCGGCTGTCGCTGACGTCACGCGTGGCATGGATGATCGGTAGCTTGGGCATCCGCGCATTCTAGCTCGGGCCGCTCAACGCCGCAGACGCGGCAGGGCCTGCGCGTGGATCGCCGGCGTACCGGCCAGCACGCTGCGCGTGTCCAGCGTCAGCGGCGCGCCGTCCAGGTCGGTGAACACGCCGCCGGCTTCGCGCACGATCACCGCCAGCGCGGCGACGTCGAGGATGTTCACGTCCGACTCGATCACCAGGTCCAGGCTGCCGCGCGCCAGCAGGTGGTAATGGCAGAAATCGCCGTAGCCGCGGATCCGGTTGCTGTCGCGGATCAGCGCGCCCAGCGCCTCCCAGCGGGCGTCGCCGGTGAGGCTCTTCACGTTGCCGATGGAGATGGACGTCTGCGCCATCCCGGTGGTATCCGCCACGTGCACGCGTTCACCGTCGAGCCACGCGCCGGTGCCGGCGCTGGCCCACATCGTCTCGCCGTAGACCGGCGCGCTGGACACGCCGAGCACCAGCTCGTCGCCATCCATCAACGCGATCTGGGTGGAGAAGAACGGCGTGCGGCGCACGAAGCTCTTGGTACCGTCGAGCGGATCGACCAGCCACAGCAGGCCGCCGCGCTCACCGTCCAGGCCGAACTCCTCGCCATAGATCGAGGCCTGCGGCAGCGCCGCCTGCAGGATCCGCCGGATCGCCTGCTCGGCCTCGCGGTCGGCGACCGTCACCGGGGTTGCATCGGACTTCAGCTCCACCTCGACGCCGCGCCGCCAGTAGTGCCTGATCACGTCGGCCGCGGCCGCAGCGGCCTCGCGTGCGGCCGCCAGGGCCGTTGCGGCGATATCCGGGTTCATGCTCGTCTCGCGTCCTTCAGTTCGTGGATGGGGCCGGCGCGCTGCCGGCCAGTCCGCCGCGGCGCCGGATGTGCACGCTGCCGTCGGCCGCCGGCGGACCCAGCCTGGCCAGCCAGCGGCGCAATGCCGGGTCAGTCTGTCGGGCGCGCAGCGTCGCGTCCAGTCGCCAGCCAAGCGGGCTCAGTTGCAGCTCGCCATCGGCGTGCAGCGTGCCGTGCCCGTCGTCGTGCAGTTGCGCTCGTATCACCCCACTCTGCGCGCTCGCCTGTGCCTGCAGCGTGCCCAGCACCACGTCGCCGTCGCGCGTGCGCATGAGCGCCTGCGGCCATTGCGCCTGCGCCTGTAGTTGCAGGGGCCAGCCGCCCTGCAGCAGGGCGCGGTCGATCCTCACTTGCAGTTCGCCGCGTGGCTGCCCCCAGGGCGACACCGCGCCATGGGCCAACGCCGAAAGCTTTGCACGTACATTCGCGCCGCTCACCTCGACTTGGCCGTCCGGCAGCCGCCGGACTCCGCCGGAAAACGCGAGTTGCGGCCCTTCAAATTGCAACTGCAGCCGCACCTGACCGAGCAGGGCGCGACGCGACAACTGCCACTGCAACTGCCCCAGCGCCTGCCCGTCGACGGCCAGCACCTCGTCGGCCCGGCCCTGCCACAGCGTGCCCTGCACCCGCTGCAGATGCAGCCCGTGCAGCTGCGGCTCGATCCACGGCAGCGCCCAGCGTGCCGGCAGGAACCACAGCAGCACGGCCGCGGCCAGCGCCAGCATGCCGAGGCCGATCAGGCATTTTCGCAGTGGCTTCAAGCATCGATTCCCGGAATGATCCATGCGCGGACTTGAGCGCCCGTCGCGCAGCGCCGATGATAGCCGGATGAACAACCCCGCAAGCGGCAACGCCGCACTCGCCGCGCGCGACCTGCGACACGTCTGGCACCCCTGCACGCAGATGCACGACCACGAGAGCGTACCGATGGTGCCGATCGTGCGCGGCGAAGGCGCCTGGCTGATCGACGCCGACGGCCGACGCTACCTGGACGGCATCAGTTCGTGGTGGACCAACCTGTTCGGCCACGCCAACCCGCGCATCGCCGCGGCGCTGGCCGGACAGGCGCGCACGCTCGAACACGTGATCTTTGCCGGCTTCACCCATGAACCGGCCATCGAACTGGCCGAGGAACTGGTGCGGATCACGCCGCCCGGACTGGACCGGGTGTTCTACGCCGACAACGGTTCGGCGGCGATCGAGGTGGCGCTGAAGATGAGCTTCCACTACTGGCTCAACCAGGGCCATGGCGAGAAGACCCGCTTCATCGCGCTCACCGGCAGCTATCACGGCGAAACGCTGGGCGCGCTCTCGGTCAGCGACGTGGCGTTGTATCGCAAGACCTACGCGCCGCTGCTGCTGACCCCGTTCCTGGCGCCGTCGCCGGACGCGTACGAAGGCGAGCCCGGCGAGTCATCGGAACAGACGGCCAAACGCCGCCTCGGCGAACTGCGCTCGCTGCTGGAACGGCATGCACACGAAACCTGCGCGGTGATCGTCGAGCCGCTGGTGCAGTGCGCCGGCGGCATGCGCATGTATCACCCCGGTTACCTGACCGGCCTGCGTGCGCTGTGCGACGAGTTTGCGGTGCACTTCATCGCCGACGAGATCGCGGTGGGCTTCGGCCGCACCGGCACGTTGTTCGCCTGCGAGCAAGCCAGCGCGACGCCGGATTTCATGTGCCTGTCGAAAGGCCTCACCGGCGGCTTCCTGCCGTTGTCGGCGGTGCTCACCAGCGAACGGATCTACCAGGCGTTCTACGCCGAGTACAGCGCCGGCAAGGCGTTCCTGCATTCGCACAGCTACACCGGCAACCCGCTGGCCTGCCGGGTGGCGCTGGAGACGCTGGCGATCTTTCGCGACGAGCCGGTGCTGGAGCGCAACCGCCAGCTGGCCGCCAGCCTGGCCCGGCGGCTGGAACCGTTACGCGCGCATCAGCACGTCGCCGACGTGCGCCAGACCGGCATGATCGCGGCGATCGAGCTGGTCGCCGACAAGGCCAGCCGGCGACCGTATCCCGCGGCGGAGCGACGCGGCTTGCGCGTCTACCTGCATGGCCTGCAGCACGGCGTGCTGCTGCGTCCGCTGGGCAACGTGGTGTATTTCATGCCGCCCTACGTAGTCGACGCATCGGACATCGACCTGCTGGTCGACACCGCGATCGCCGGGATCGAGCGCGCCGTCGCGGACTGAATCCGGGGCCGTTCAGTGCCCGCGAACGGTGATGCGAGGGTCGAGTTTCTGCAGTGCCCGGCCCAGTTCGGACTCGCCCGTGCGCTGCAGATCCTGCTGGCTGTAACTGCGTCCGTTCACCGGCAGGCAGTGCCCCTTTTTCACCGGAATCCGGCTGCCGGTATCGCGGATGCAGTTACGGTCGTCCGGCCGAACGGCCTGCTGCGCCGGCTGCTGACTGGACGATCCGGCGGACGGCGGCGAAGTCGGCGAACCCTGCGCCAGCAGCATGGTGCTTGCGCTGCAAGCTGCCAGCAGCAGGGCGGAAACGAAAACGAACCTGGACATGTGGCCTCCAGCTCGCTGGGGGATGCGGCGAGCGCGCATGGGGAGTGCTGTCCATGCTGATACGACGCGCCAGCAGGTGCAAGCGGAGGCCCCGGGTCGTCCCGCGGCCATCCGCCGGGACATGTCAGGCGCGCGCCGCGCTATGCTGGGCGGCCGTTCCCGCCCAGCCCGTTCCGATGCGCACGATCCGTATCCACGTCGACCAGCCGCTCGCCGTCTCCGGCGAACCGAACTTGCCGCCACAAGCCGCCGAACACGTGGCACGCGTGCTGCGCATGAATCCCGGCGACCCGCTCACCCTGTTCAACGGCGACGGCCACGACTACGCCGCGGTCATCGTCGCGATGGGCAAGCGTGAGGTGACCGTGCGGGTCGAGTCGAAGCAGGCTTTGCAGAACGAGTCGCCGCTGCCGCTGACCCTGGCCCAGGGCGTGGCGCGCGGCGAAAAGATGGACCTGATCGTGCAGAAGGCGACCGAGCTGGGCGTGGCGCGCATCGTGCCGCTGCTGACCGAACGCTCGGAGGTGAAACTGGACGCCGCCCGCGCGGAAAAGCGGCTGGCGCACTGGCGCGCAGTGGTGGCCAGCGCCTGCGAGCAGAGCGGTCGCGCGCGCCTGCCCGAGATCGTCCCGGCGCTGCCGCTGGCAGCGTGGCTGGACACGCTTGCCGGTGACGGTGCGCTGCGCCTGGCGCTGTTGCCGGCGGCCAGTCGCTCGTCCCGCGAGCTGCGATTCACCGCGGCCGGCGGGCTGCTGGTGGTGGGGCCGGAGGGCGGGCTGGGCGAACGCGATATCGGTGCGTTGACGGCGGCCGGTTTCGACGGCCTGCGGCTGGGGCCGCGCATCCTGCGCACGGAAACCGCCGGGCTGGCCGCGCTGGCGGCGCTGCAGGCCTTGCACGGCGACGGCTAGTCCGCCGTCTGCCGGCTGGCTTCAGTCGTCCGAGTCGGACGACTCCATGGACTCCGCCGGCTCGGCGGCGTCGAGCAGGTCCAGCAAGGTGGCCTCGATCCATTCCAGGTCGGGAATCATCGCCACGTCGTCGCGCACCAGCACGTGCGCACGCACGCCCGGCGGCAGCGGCTTGCCGTCGTGGGTAGGAATGATCAGCTCCGCGTTCAGCGTGGTCAGGCGCGGAAAACCCTGGGTCAGCACGGCGATGAACGGCAGTTTCGGATTGCCGCCGAGCGCCTTCAGCACGGCCACGCGCACGCTCAGCTCGGCATCGCCTTCCTCGGTACCGGCCAGTTCGGTGAACGACACCAGCGGCACGCGCCAGCCGCGCCAGGCGATCCGGCCAAGCAGCCAGGCGGGCGCGCCAGCCACCGGCTCGGGCGTGCTCTGGGTGATCACTTCGGCGATGGTGGCGTTGGGCAGCAACAGGCGCAGGTTGCCCACCGGCACCAGGACGCAGCGGATTTCACGCGGCAACGGATCACTCATGGAAACACCTCAAGCAAGTGCGCCGCCAGTTCGGACGGCGTACCGGAAAAACTGACCAGTCGTTCGGCGAAGATTCCACTGACCATGTCGGCAAAATGTTCCCCGGACGACGACTCTACCCAGACCTGGCCACCGCGATCATGGATCGCCTGCGCACCGGCCACCGCATCGTTGCCGCGCCCGGCGAACACGATCGCCAGCGCGTCGCGGCCGAAGGCGTTCGCGGCCATGGTCAGGCTGGCGTCGATCGACGGCTCCGGCGCCGCCTCGGTGTCGTTCGCCTGCAGGTCGATGCTGCCGTCGCGGCGCAACCGCACCTGCTGCCCGGCCGGCACCAGCAGCACCTCGCCGGGCTTGGCCCGGCCACCCTTGGCCAGCCGCACCGGCAACGCGCAGTTCGCGGCAAACTCCGCTACCAGCGAGGCGTCCGACTGCCCGCCCAGATGCTGGGTGAGCAGGAAGGTCAACCGCGTCGATGCCGGCAGCGCCGCCAGGAACGTGCATACCGCGTCGATGCCGTCGATCGCCGCGCCCAGCAATATGACCCTGCTCAGCGCGCTGCCAAGTTCGTCGAGCACCATCGCGTGTTCGTGTTCGTGTTCGTGCACGTATGCCTGCGGCGCAATGGCCTCCTCCATCGACACCAGCTCGAGACTCATCCTCGGTTCGAGATCGGCGGCGACTGCCTCGACGTCGGGCGCGAGGAAATCGGCAGCGCTCAGCTTCTCGACCCCGAACACCGCGGCATCGAACCTTTCGGGAGCTTCCGGGGCGGCCTGCGCAGCATCGTCGTCCACCAGCGCCCAGCCTTCGGGCGCACGCACGTGCGGCGCGCTGTCGGCCACCGCCGGCTGCGCCGCCGAAGCCGGTATCGTGGCAACCGGGTCGTCCGTCAATGACGACAATTGCAGGTGATCCACCTGGAACGCCGGTGGCGTCACGCCCGACGGTACCGCGGCCGCCGTAGCGGAGGCTGGCTCGACCGGCGCCGCTGCAGCCGGATCCAGCGCTGGCGCCCCGAAGTTTCCATCGTGCAGGGGCGGCAGTTCCTCGTCGTCGACAAAGCGCAGGCCCGGACCGGATTCCGCGTCGTCATCCGCCGGCATGTCGCCGGAAGCCAGCAAGGCTTCCAGTTCTGCCGCCAGGCTCTCCGATTCCGCCGCCGCAATCTGCCCGCGCTGACCATCGAGGTCGTCGTGCATCAGGAAATCGGGCTCCAGTTCGGAACCCGCGGCCGGACCGACCGTCGTTTCGGCCAACGGCTCCACCGCTGCCTCGGCGATCATCGGCTGCGCGACCGCGGCAGCCTCGACCGCCGCCGCTTCCGCCGGTGCGACTGCTGGCGCTTCGACACCGGGAGCACCGCCCGGCCGCGGCGGATCGATATCACCCTCCGCCATCACCTTGACCGCCAGGTGGCGCGCCCAGCGGGCGCGATCCCAGCCGACCAGCGCGCGGCTGGCCTGCGCGTCGTTGAAGACCACGCGCGGGCGGTCGTCGTCGATCACCTCGTAGAGGCGGTCGAGCGCGTCGTCGGCGCTGTCGTCCAGGTTGACCACCAGTACGTCGGCGCCCACCCGCTGCAGCAATTCGCGGCTGAGGCTGGCTACCCCGCCTTCATGCACGATCCGCGCGCCGCGTTCGCACAGCGCCTCGCGCAGCTGGCCGCCCAGTTCGGTATCGTCAAACAGCAGGGCAACCGCAGGAACCGTGTCAATCATGAACCGGCTCCACCGCACGCTGCTCCAGCACCTCCCCGATCTGCACCAGCAACTCGGCCTCCTGGTACGGCTTGCCGAGGTAGCGGTCCACTCCGATGTCGAACGCGCGCTGGCGGTGTTTGTCGCCGCTGCGCGAGGTGATCATGATGATCGGCACGTCGCGCAGTCGCGGGTCCGCCTTCATGTGGGTGGCCAGCTCGTAGCCGTCCATGCGCGGCATCTCGATGTCCAGCAGCATCAGGTCGGGTACGCGCTCGTGCAGTTTCTCCAATGCATCGACGCCGTCCTTCGCCGTGCTGACTTCGTACTCGTGACGCTCCAGCACGCGGCTGGTGACCTTGCGCATGGTGATCGAATCGTCCACCACCATCACCAGCGGCCGCACCTGCACTTCCTCGACCACCGGCGCCTGGACCGCGCTGAGGCCTTCGGCCAGGCGCTGTTCGCGGCGGATGATACCGTGGCGCACCAGCGGCGCCAGATCGAGAATGATCAGCACCGAACCGTCGCCCATGATGGTCGCACCGAGCAGGCCCGGCACCGAGCTGATCTGCGGGCCGACCGACTTCACCACGATCTCGCGCGAGCCGAGCACCGCATCGATGCGGATCGCCGCGCGCAGGTCGCCGGCGCGGGTCAGCAGCAGTGGCTGCTGCTCTTCCTCGGTCGGCAGACCCGGCGGCAGACCCAGCAAGTCGGCCAGATCATGGATGCCGTAGGCCTCGTTGCCGTAACGGAACGACGGCTCGTCCTCGGCCATCAATTCGGCCAGGTCGTCCGGATTGACCCGTGCCACGCCCTGTACCGAGGTCATCGGGATCGCGAACGTCGCCTCGCCGATACGCACCAGGATCGCCTGGGTCACCGCGAGGGTGAACGGCAGGCGCAGGATGAAGGTGCTGCCCTTGCCTTCCTCGGACTCGATCGACAGCGAACCGCCGAGCTGCTTGATCTCGTTCGCCACCACGTCCATGCCGACGCCGCGACCGGCCAGCTGGGTGACCTGGCTGGCGGTGGAGAAGCCCGGCTGGGTGATCAGCGAGAGCAGCTGGTTGTCGGTGGGCCGGGTCTCGGCACGCAGCAGCCCGCGTTCGATGCCGCGCTTGCGGATCGCCTCGCGATTCAGGCCGCGGCCGTCGTCGCTGACCCGGATCACGACTTCGGTGGCCTCGCGCGCGACCGTGATGTGCACCGCGCCCTCGGCCGGCTTGCCGAGCTTGCGGCGTTCGGCGGGGGTTTCGATACCGTGCGCGATCGCGTTGCGCAGCATGTGTTCGAACGGCGCCTTGATGCGATCGAGCAGGTTGCGATCCATTTCGCCATGGGCGCCGTCCACATGGAGCTGGGCGTTCTTGCCCTCCTCCTGGGCGGCCTGGCGCAACGTGCGGCGCAGGTTCGGCACCATCGTGTCGAACGGCAGCATGCGCGTGCGCAGCAGACCGTCCTGCAGTTCGGTACTGACCCGCGACTGCTGGATCAGCAGGGTCTCGGCCTGGCGGGTCAGCTCGTCCAGCATGTTCTGGATCGACACAAGGTCGGATACCGACTCGGCCAGCGCACGCGAGTACTGCTGCAGCTGCGAGTAGCGATCGAGCTCGAGCGGATCGAACGCGGTCAGGCCCGCTTCGCGATGTTCGCGCTGGAAGCGCGCGATGATCTGCGCCTCGGTCTCGATCTCCAGCATGCGCAGCTGGCTGCGCAGGCGCGCGACGGTCTGTTCCAGCTCGACCAGGTTGAAGCGGTAACCGGCGACCTGCTGCTCCAGTCGCGACCGGTAGATCGCCACTTCGCCGGCATGGTTGACCAGGCTGTCGAGCAGGTCGGCGCGGACGCGGATCTGTTCCTGCGAGGAGCGGATTTCCTCCTCTGCCTCCGGCATCAGCTCGGGCAGATCGAGATCGCCCGCGACGGGAACCGCCGGCAATGGCGCCGCTGGAACCGGCATGGGCACCGGCGCCACGTCGTCGGCCAGCGCCGTTTCGCCGGCCAGCGCGAGCAGATGGTCGATCATGGCCTGCGGATAATCGGTGGCCTGGCCTTGCGCCACCTGCTGCACCAAGGCGTGCAACTGGTCGAAGCTCGCCTCCATGGCGGCGATCAGTGGCCCGGTCTTCGAGGTGTCGCGGATCGGCTTCTCGAGCAGCGTCTCGATCGCGTGGCTGAGATCGCCCACCGGCACCAGGCCAGCGATACGCGCACCGCCCTTGAGCGTGTGCAGGTCGCGCTGCAGTTCCGGCACATGCACCAGTTCGGCCGGTTCGGCGTGCCACTGCGCCAGCACGCCATCGGCGTGGTCGAGAATCTCGCGCGCCTCGTCGATGAAGACTTCCAGCAGATCGGCATCGATCTGGCCAGACCCGGCCAGGGCGTAGGCCGGCTCCTGCGCCGCCGCACCGGTCACTTCTTCCGCGGCACGGTTGGCGGCTGCCTGTTCGGCGGCAGCCCGTTCCTCGGCCAGCTTTTCGGCGGCAGCCTGTTCGGCAGCCAGCTTCTCCGCCGTGGCTCGCTCAGCCGCTGCTCGCTCGGCTGCCAGCTTTTCGGCGGCGGCCTGTTCGGCTGCAGCCTGTTCTGCTGCCTGCTCCGCCGCCAACTTCTCTGCCGCGGCCTGTTCGGCTGCCAGCTTCTCCGCCGCGGCTTGCTCTGCTGCGGCCTGCTCGGCCGCCAGCTTTTCGGCAGCTGCCAGCTTGGCAGCCGCCTGCTCGGGTTCGAAGGCATCCAGTGCCGCCACCAATTCGGCAGTCAGCTCGGCATGGTGTGCTTCGTCGGGATGGATTTCCTGCGCTTCGCCGGCATCGGCCGAAGCCCCGCCGGTTGCCTCAGCCTGCGCCGCCATGGCCTCGGACATGCCGGCCTCCAGCGAGGCGGCCATGATCGCCTGGTCGACCCCGGCATGATCTGCCGGGGTAACGGCCTCCGCCGGCTCGACTTCGTCGGCCTGCGGCTCGAACACGACGTGCGCCACCTTCGATTCGGGGTAGTAATCGCGCATGCTGGTGATCTGCGCGGTGAGCGCGTCGGCGTTCGGCAACTGCGGCTCGGCCACGTCGAACTGGCCCATCACGTGGTCGACCACGTCGACCGACTGGCTCAGCAGACGCACGCCATCGGACGACAGCGGCAGGTTGGCGGCGCGCAGGCGCTTGAACAGGCCTTCCAGCGGCGACAGCAGCTGCGTCAGCAGCGGGATGTCGACCATCGCGATCGCACCATGCAGCGTATGCACCGCCCGCAGCAGTTCTTCGCCGATCGGCAGTTCGTCGTCGCAACGCTGGACCGCGGCGCGGATGGTCTGCAGGTACTGCGCCACTTCGCTGCGCAGGATCTCCAGCAGCACCGGATCCACCGGCGGCATCACCGGCATCGCCATGGCCGGCGCGGGTTCAGCCGGCTCCGGCGTGGCGGATACGGCACCCGCATCCGTCAGGCTCGCGGTGGGTACGGCGGCCTCGGCCGCTTCTGCCGCCATGTCGGCACGCGGCACGCGCCGGCGCACGATGCGGCGCACGGTTTCCATGGCCTGCGGCGCATGGTCTTCCAGACGCGCCTGGTTGCCGGCGGCGAGCTGCTCGGCGGTGTGCATGATCGCGCCGAGCGGCACGTTCGGCGCGCCTTCGCCCTTGAGTGCGGCCAGCAGCGGCGGCAACGCATCGATCGCGTGCCGCACCAGCGCCTGCACATTGGCGCCCGGCTCGATGGTGCTGTCCAGCACGCGGTTGAGCATGTCCTCCACTTTCCACGCGAACTCGCCGAGTACACCAGCGCCGACCAGCCGGCCCGAACCCTTCAGCGTGTGGAACGAGCGACGAATGCCGACCAGCGACGAAGTCTGCGCGGGATCGGCCAGCCAGACCTTCTCGGCGCTGCGCAGGTTGTCGATCTCCTCCTGCATCTCCTCCAGGAAGATCTCGCGGATATCGTCGTCGATGCCCTCGGCGTTGATGTTGAAACTGGTGTTCGCCGCCAGCGCGTCGCGCACCGGCACCTGCTCGACCACTTCTTCCTCGACTTCGATCCAGTCGTCGCCCAGCTCGTCGGACCCGTCGTGATCCGGTGCGGTCGCTTCGGTCTGCGCCAGGCGCAGCCCGTCCAGGTCGTGCATGGGCGCTGCAGGCGTCTGGCTGTCGCCGACGAAGAGGTGGCCCAGGTCGTCGCCCGACAACAGGCTGACGGACTCGGACAGCTCCGGATGCTGCTCGCCCTCGCTCGCGTACCCGACGGGCGCCGCCGCTTCCGGCGCGAAAGCCGCCGTGGACGCCGCGCGCGCCGATGGCACGGGCCAGTAGCCGAGCAGTCCGAGGCTGTGTTCGGCCACGTCGAGAATGTGTTCCAGGCCACCGCGGTGCTCGCGCGCGGCCTCCAGGTAATACTCCAGCGCCGCCAGCGCATCGGCCAGCTGGTCCATCTGCGCACCGCTCGGCACGCGCCGGTCTTCCAGCAGTTCATTGCCGATGAAGCGGCCCACGCCCTGGGCCAGCTCGGCCGGACGCGGCGACGACAGCATGCGCATCGCGCCGGCGACCTCGTCCATCAGGACCGGCGCACCGGCCAGTCGGTCGTGCTCCCAGCCGGATTCGACGAACGCAACGATCGCGTCCTTGACCTTGCCGGTATTGGCAATCGCCTCCTGCATCAGCGTGGTGACGACACCCAGCGCCTCGCTGCGCGGAAGGGCGTGCATCGTTTCGCCGGTACCCGCCTCGTCCTCGGAACCCAGGCTCTCGATGTGGTCGTCCAGCGATGCCTCGACGTACAGCAGGGCGCCAGCCACGTCGAGCAGGGTCTCCTCGTCGGCTGCGCGCATGCGGTTGGCGATCTCGTCGAGCACGCGTCGCTGCTCGGTCACCACCCGGCGCGGCACCGCCAGCGCCAGCATGCCCAGCGTGTCGCCGACGCGCTCGAGCACTTCGCCCTGCGCGGCCAGCTGTGCCGGATCGCCGTTCTGCTGACGCAGGAACAGGTCCAGCGCCTCCTTGACGCGCAGCAGGTCGTCCTTCAGCGCACGCGACACCGAATCGAGCAGCGCGCGGTTGTGTCCGGCCATCGAGCCGCGGGCGTGTTCCAGTTCGCCGGCATCCGGCAGCAGGCCGTCCAGCGCGTAGGTACTGCGCAGCAGTTCCATCTGCGGGCTGCGCTGCTTGGCCTGGGCCACGATGTAGAGCAGCTTGCAGGCCACGTCGTCCGCATCGCCACCGCGCAGGCTGTCTTCGCCCTGCTCGATCAGCAGGCGGATGTTGCGATCGACCCTGCCGATCAGCTGGCGCACTTCGCCGGCCTGACCCTTGAGGGAGCCTTGTTCCAGGCCTTCCAGCACGCCGGCGGCGATCCACCACAGGCGCCGGCCATGCACGTGATGGCAGCGCGCGGTGATCGCCAGCAGGGTCTTGCGCATGTTGACCAGCTGCTGCGCGGCATTCTGGCCGCGGAACCAGCCGAGCAGCTGCTGCTGGAAGCGCAGGCGCAGGTCCACCAGCTCGCCGCGGTGCGCTTCGGCATACGCTTCGCTCATCGCCGCGGGGGCCTGCTCCGGCAGGAACGCATCGAGATTCGGGTGGAACATCGCCGATTCGGGCAGCGGCTCCTGCTCGCGGCTTGCACGCAGATCGTTCAGCAGCGGCAGCAGCACCACCGGCACGTCGCGGTGGCCGCTGGACAGCCGTTCCAGGTAGTCGGGTAGCTGCATCAGGCCGCGCATCAGTGCGGCGTAGGCTTCCTCGCGATAGGCGACGTGATCCTCGAGCAGGGCGATGGCGAGCGTCTCCATCTCCGTCGTCACCATCGCCGCACCGTACAGCTCGACCATCTGCAGGGTGCCTTGCACCTGATGCAGGTGATCCGCGCAGGTGCGCATGTAGTCGCGCTTGCCCGGATTGTCGACGTACGACTCCAGTGCCTCGCGGGCGATCGACAAGGTGTCGTCGAGCTCCGGTTTGACCCACTGCAGCGTGGTGAAATCGATGTGGTCTTGAAGTCTCATGCGCCTCTCTCAACGGTTGCACAACGCAAGCATCCTGCAACCAGCGAGACTGCCCCCTGTCTTGTGCTTTTCTCAATCGAACCGAAAACTGGCACGGCCGATGTCAACCCGGCAGCTTGAAGTGAGCCACCGATCGCCGCAGATCGCTCGCCAGTTGCGCCAGCGTACCGATGGAGTCAGCCGTCTGG
The DNA here is from genome assembly GCF_040548735.1 of Rhodanobacter soli. Lineage (NCBI taxonomy): Bacteria > Pseudomonadati > Pseudomonadota > Gammaproteobacteria > Lysobacterales > Rhodanobacteraceae > Rhodanobacter > Rhodanobacter soli. Next base: position 973,544 of record NZ_JBEPSD010000001.1, read on the forward strand.
CTTGCGCCCTGCGAGGTCTGCGAGGTGATCTCCTGAATCGCATTCATTGACACCGAAATATCGGTCGCCGCTGCGGACTGCTCGCGCGCCGCCGTGGAGATGTTCTGAATCAGCGCGGACAAATCGTGCGACACGCGCTCGATGTCGCCCAGCGCGCTGCCGGCGTCCTCCGCCAGTCGCGCACCGGCGACCACTTCGGCGGTGGTCTGCTCCATCGAGTTCACCGCCTCGTTGGTATCGGACTGAATCGTCTGCACCAGCGTCTCGATACGCTTGGTCGCGCTGGTCGAGCGTTCCGCCAGTCGCTGCACTTCGTCCGCCACCACCGCGAAGCCTCGGCCCGCCTCGCCGGCCGAAGCCGCCTGGATCGCCGCGTTCAACGCCAGGATGTTGGTCTGCTCGGCGATGTCGTTGATCAGTTCCACGATCGAGCCGATCTCCTGCGAGGATTCGCCCAGGCGCTTGATGCGCTTGGAGGTTTCCTGGATCTGGTCGCGGATCGAATCCATGCCGGAGATCGTCTCGCGCACCACTTCGGCGCCATGCGAGGCGATCTTCACCGAGCGTTCGGCCACGTCGGCCGACTCGGCGGAATTCTTCGACACATCATCCATCGAGCTGGCGATCTGGTTGATCGCCGAGGTCGCGGTGCTGATCTGCTGCGCCTGCTGCTCGGCCGCGTTGGCCAGGTGGCGGGCGGTGGTCTGCGTTTCCTGCGCCGACGACGACACCTGCTCGGAGGTCTCGTTGATGGTGGTCACCAGGGATCGCAACTCGTCGATGGCGTAGTTCACCGAGTCGGCGATCGCGCCGGTGATGTCCTCCGACACCGTCGTCTTCACGGTCAGGTCGCCTTCCGCCAGCGAGCCCATTTCGTCCAGCAGGCGCATGATCGCTTCCTGGTTGCGCTGGTTCAGCTCGGTACTCTGGGCGAACCGGCGGCGCTGGTCGCGCACCAGGGTGATGACCAGCAGCAGGGCGAATGCCACCGCCGCGATCGCGCCGAGCAGGCCCCACCACACATTCGGGAACAGCCGGCGCAGCGGCAGCTTGCCGATCTGTTCGGACAGGTCGTTCGCGCGCAGCAGCACGGTCTGCGAATCCAGCGAGGCCTGGTTGCCCGCGCGCTTCACGTCGGCGATGTTGCCGGCGGCGGCGACCAGCTTGGCCACCGGGTCGGCCAGCTGGGCCCAGCTGGCGTCCATGTCGGTGAGGATCTTGCGCGCATTCGCATCGTTGATCGGCTTCACGCCACTGTCGGGATTGCCCTCGATCAGGCCCTTCAGCACGTTGCCGTACAGCTGCGCGTCGCGGGACAGGCCGTCGGCCGCCGACTGGGCACTGTCGCCGCCCTGCAGCACTTCCTGCACGCGGCGGATGATGCGGTCGGCGGACAGCATCTGGCGGGAGGTGCCCAGCATCTGTTCGGAACTGCCGTTGCGCTGCTGCAGGATGTTGACCACCTGCTCCATGCTCGAGTTGAGCAGCGGCATCTGCTGCGCAAGGGTACCCGCGCGCTGCCCGGAATCGAGCACCACCGCCTTGTTGGACAGGATCTTGCCGATATCCGCGTCGAGCTGCTTCCAGGAAGCGTCGAGCGCGCTTACGGCGCGACCCGCAGGCGTGGCGTTGTTGTCTGCATAGGGCTGCATGCCGCTCTTGGGGTCGCCCTTGTCCAGTCGCTGCACGGCCGAATCGATCGCATTGCGGGTGGATTCGAGTTCCTTGAAGGAGTCGATGTTGCCGTCCGCCGATTCCAGCGCGAATTTCGCCGTCTGCTGTGACAGCACCTGGATCTGCGTGGTCAGCGCGATCGCCTGGCGATCCTCGCCGTTCTTCTGGTTGAGCAGGAAGAAGTCCAGCGCCGCGAAACCGATCGCAATCAGCAGCAGGACAATAAGTGCGGTGTAACCGCGTTCCCTGCTGACGCCCCCTGTAGTGCTCATGTTCACCTCATCCGTCTAACTGATTACGCTGCCGGCCCCGCGGAGTGGGTACCGGCCAGGGAATGCTTGTCCCAAGTTTCCGGCCCACGCGGGCGCCGGCCCTTCATGTCACTGCAGCCTGCCGCGGTGTCAGGCCGCGGCCTGCCGGAAATCCGGTGCGCGCACCAGCCGGTTCATGCTGAAAATGGCCAACTGCTGCTCGCCCACGCGGCTGTCGACGAAGCGGGCGAGTCGCGGATCGTCTTCGCGCCCTGCCTCGCGTCGCTGTTCTTCGTCCACCGTGCGCTGGCCGAATACCTCGTCCACAAGCAGCGCCACGTTGCCGCCGCCCTGGCGCACCACCAGCAGGCGGGCGCGTTCGGTGTGCTGCGTGCGATCGCCGAACAGGAAGCGGCCGAAATCGATCACCGGCACCAGGTTGCCGCGCACGTTGGCCACGCCGAGCAACCACGGCTGGGTGCCCGGCACCGGCGTCAGCACCGGTACCGCCAGCAGCTCGTTGATCTCGTCGATGCCGCTGACCAGCAGGCGCGAACCGACCCGGAAACCGATTCCGCGCCACAACCCGGGCGCCTCGAACTTGTCCTGCGTATCCGACGCATGCCCGAGCGACAGCCGCTCGTAATGGGCCAGGATCTCGAAGGGAGTGCGGTTGACGGACTGGTTCATTTCTCGCTCGGCAACAATTCGTTGATGCAGGCCAGCAGCTCTTTTTCGTTCACCGGCTTGGTGATGAAGGCCTTGGCGCCCTGGCGCAGGCCCCAGACACGGTCGGTTTCCATCGACTTGGTGGTGATCATCACGATCGGCACGCTCTGGGTCTTCGGGTCGCGCGTGAGCGTGCGCGTGGCCTGGAAACCGTTCATGCCGGGCATGATCACGTCCATGATGACCAGGTCGGGCATGTCGGCGCGCACGCGCTCGATGCCCTCCTCGGCCGTGCTGACGGCGACGACCTGGTGCCCGGCCCGTTCAAGCAGCGTGGTGAACACGCGCACGTCGGTCGGCGAATCGTCGATGATGAGAATGGTGGCCACAGGTCCCCCTCAGAATCTGCAGTCAGTGGCTCGATACCGTGCTGACGTGGCGATGGATGGCACCAAGCAGTTCGTCCCGCGTGAACGGCTTGGTCAGATACTGCTCGGCACCGACGATGCGGCCACGCGCCTTGTCGAACAGGCCATCCTTGGAGGACAGCATGATCACCGGCGTAGCGCGAAACTGCGGATTGTTCTTGATCAGCGCGCAGGTCTGATAGCCATCCAGCCGCGGCATCATGATGTCGACGAAGATGATCGCAGGCTTCTGGTCGGAGATCTTGGCCAATGCCTCGAAGCCGTCGACGGCGGTCAATACCTCGCAACCCTCTTTTTTCAGCAGGGTTTCCGCGGTGCGGCGGATGGTCTTGGAGTCATCGATCACCATGACCTTGAGACCAGCCAAGTCATTAGCACTCATGTTCAAATTCACTTACTCCCCCTGCGGCCCGCCCCGAGCTCAGGATAGGCACCAAGACATGCAACAGCCATGCCGGACGGCGCGCATGTAAAAAAGTCGAAAACGTGACACCGGCAGCCGCTCTATGACGGTGAATCCAATGGCTTTGTTGTTTACTGCCTGCCCGCCGAGACTGTCAAGCAATAATCGCCCGCACCACCCACCGACGCACAAGGTGACCCATATTGGCACCATCTGGCCACCGGCGACAGCGGCAGGGATGTCGGCTTTGTCGCAATTCGATGGCCTCGGCAGCCATCCGTCTTAGTATAGCGGGCTGATGCTGCACGCCCCCACGGGCAAGCCACCCACGGAGAACCACGATGACCCTTTCGGTCGGCGTGCTGATGGACCCCATCGGCGCGATCAAGATGGCCAAGGACACCAGCTTCGCGATGCTGCTGGAAGCCCGCCGCCGCGGCCACTCGCTGCACTACTTCGAACAGGGCGACCTGGCGCTGCGCGACGGCGAGCCGTGGGGACGGATTGCGCCGCTCGACGTGCGCGAGGACCCGCAGCGCTGGTACACGCTGGGTCCGGCGCAGTGGCGCGACCTGCGCGAACTCGACGTGGTGCTGATGCGCAAGGACCCGCCGGTCGACGCCCAGTTCATCTATGACACGATGGTGCTGGAAGCGGCCCAGCGCGGCGGCGTGGCGGTGATCAACGACCCGCGCTCGCTGCGCGACTGCAACGAGAAGCTGTTCGCGCTGGCGTTTCCCGCATGCATCGCCCCGACCCTGGTCTCCCGCGATGCCGGTGAACTGCGCCGGTTCACCGCCGAACATGGCGAGGTGGTGCTGAAACCGCTGGACGGCATGGGCGGGCGCGGCATCTTCCGGGTCAAGGCCGGCGACAGCAACCTCAACTCCATGCTGGAAACCCTGCTCGGCGGCGACGCCCACGGTGCCGGGCGACAGTTCGCGATCGCGCAGAAATACATCCCGGAAATCAGCGCCGGCGACAAGCGCATCCTGGTGGTCGATGGCGAACCGGTGCCGTACGCGCTCGCGCGCATCCCGCAGGGCGACGAATTCCGCGGCAACCTGGCCGCCGGCGGGCGTGGCGTCGGCGTCCCGTTGTCCGAGCGCGACCGCTGGATCGTGAGCGAGGTGGCGCCCGAACTCCGCCGGCGCGGCCTGCTGTTCGTGGGGCTGGACGTGATCGGCGACTACCTGACCGAGATCAACGTCACATCCCCGACCTGCGTGCGTGAACTCGACGCGCAGTTCGGGCTTAACATTGCCGGCCAGCTGTTCGACGTCATCGAGCAGCACGTCACCGGAAACCGCAAAGCGTGAGCGCCACCGCAACCGTCAACTCTCCACCCGACCCGATCGGTGCCACCCTGCTGTTCTCGCTGCTGCTGCACGGCGTGCTGCTGCTGGGCATCACGTTCCATTTCGTGAAGTCCACGCCGAGCCTGCCCACCCTGGACGTGACCCTGGTCAACGTGGCCAACCAGCAGGCGCCGGACAAGGCGGATTTCCTGGCCCAGGCCAACAACGCCGGCGGCGGCCAGAGCGACCGTGCCGCGCGGCCGTCGGATTTGTTCTCCGGCGCGATTCCGAAGCCCGATCCCGGCATCGCGGCGCAACCGGTCGAAGCCACCACGCCGCGGCCGCGCGAGGCCACCCCGACGCGCATGCTCACCACCAGTGGCGCCACCGATTTCCGCGTGACCAGCGATACCGCGCGTACCCAGGTCGACCCGCAGGAGCAGGCGCCGACCGCCGAAGAACTGAAGCGCCAGCAGGCGATCGCCCAGCTCGCCGCCGAATTGCGCCAGAAGAAGGTGGCGTACGCCAAGCGGCCGAAGGTCAAGTACCTCACCGCCAGCACCCGGGAATACGCCTACGCCGCCTACATGCGCGGCTGGTCCGACCGCGTGGAGCGGGTCGGCAATCTCAACTACCCGGAAGAAGCGCGCCGCCGCGGCCTGCATGGCGACGTGCTGCTCACGGTGGTGCTCAGCCTCGACGGCAGCATCAAGAGCATCGAGGTGATCCAGAGTTCCGGCCAGAAGGTGCTGGACGCCGCCGCCGAGCGCATCGTGCGCCTGGCCGCGCCGTTCCCGCCGGCGCCCAGAAGCGCAGAGCGCATCGACGAGCTCAATATCACCCGCACCTGGCGCTTTCAGCCGAACAACGTGCTGCAGACTCGCTGAACGAAGGCGCCGATCTTCTGCGCACGGCACGCGCTGCGCTTACAATGCGCACATGACCGCCGTGCAGCCCTCGACCCTCACCGGGCATTTCCTGATCGCCATGCCGAACCTGGCCGATCCGCCGTTCTCGCGTGGCGTGGCGCTGCTGTGCCAGCACGACGAGGACGGCGCGGTCGGCCTGCTGGTGAACCAGTTGTCCGAATACCGCCTGGGCGACGTGCTGGCACAGATGAAACTGGAATGCATGGACAGCGAACTGGCCGACGCGCCGGTGCTGATCGGCGGCCCGGTGCAGCAGGAGCGCGGCTTCGTGCTGCATCGCGAACCCGGCGACTGGGACTCCAGCTACCGCATCAACGACCACTGGTCGGTCACCACCTCGCGCGACATCCTGGTCGCGATGGCCGCCGGCGAAGGTCCGCGTCAGGCGATCATGGTGCTCGGCTACGCCGGCTGGGACGCCGGCCAGCTGGAGCAGGAACTGATGGCGAACGCGTGGCTCACCGCCGAGGCCTGCGGGCGGGTGGTGTTCGACACCCCGCTGGAGGAACGCTGGAGCGCCGCTGCCGGCCTGGTCGGGGTCGACCCGCGCCAGCTGTCCGGCTACGCGGGTCACGCATGAGCTGTGTGTTCGGCTTCGACGTCGGCAGCCGGCTCACCGGCGTGGCGATCGGCAATACCTTCACCGCCAGCGCGCGCGCGCTGACCACCCTCACCGTGCGCGACGACGGCAACCCGGACTGGCAACGCCTCGACACACTGCGTCAGGAATGGCAGCCCGACACCCTGGTGGTCGGCCTGCCGCTGACCCTGGACGGCGCCGAGCAGCCCGCCAGCCGCCGCGCCCGCCAGTTCGCCACCCAGTTGCAGCAGCGCTACAGCCTGCCGGTCGTGCTGGTCGACGAGCGGCACAGCTCGCAGGAAGCCGCGCAGCGGTTCGCCGCCGCCCGTGCGGTGGGGCTCAAGCGCCGCCGCGATGCCGCCGGCATCGACGCCGAAGCGGCCGCGGTCATCCTCGAGCGCTGGCTCGCCGGTGGCCGAAAACCCCGGCCACTGAACAGACCTTCCCTTTCCACCCCAGACCCGCCGCCATGAGCCCTCGCCTGCGCCACCTGACCACCCTGGAAAACCTGCCGCGCGAGACGATCGAGCGCCTGCTCGATCGCGCCGAGTCCCTGCGCGATGCCTGCGCGCACGGCACCCGCAAGCTCGACGTGCTGGCCGGTCGCACCGTGCTGAACCTGTTCTTCGAGCCGTCCACGCGCACGCGCACCTCGTTCGAGCTGGCCGCACGGCGGCTGGGCGCCGACGTGATCAACTTCGATATCGGGCTGTCCTCGACCAGCAAGGGCGAGGAGCTGTTCGACACCCTGCACACGCTCGAGGCGATGCATCTGGACGCCATCATCGTGCGCCACAAGCAATCGGGCACGCCGGAGATGCTGGTGCACCACGCGATGAGCGGTGTATCCGTGATCAACGCCGGCGACGGCAACAACGCGCACCCCACCCAGGGCCTGCTGGATGCGCTGACGATCCGCCAGCACCGGCCGGATTTCGAGAACCTCAGCGTGCTCATCTGCGGCGACATCAAACATTCGCGGGTGGCCCGTTCGGACATCAATGCGTTCGCCGCGCTGGGAATGAAGGAAATCCGTCTGTGCGGACCGGCCGAACTGATGCCGGCAGCGGACGAGGCGCCGCAAGCTCGCCGCTACGACCATTTCGACCAGGCCATCGACGGTGTCGACGCAGTGATCATGCTGCGCCTGCAGAAAGAGCGCATGGCCAGCATCGAGCTGCCGGACGAAGCGGCGTATTTCGCCCATTACGGGCTGGACCGGCGACGACTGGGCCTGGCCGCCCCGGGTTGCCTGGTGATGCACCCGGGCCCGATCAACCGCGGCATCGAGATTGCCTCGGACGTGGCCGACGGCGCGCAGTCGCGCATCCTCGAACAGGTCGGCAACGGCGTGTTCGTGCGCATGGCCGTGCTCAACGAAGTGCTGGCCCGCTGAACCGTTTCGCCAGGCCTGCAGTTGCCCGCTGCCGGCCACGGCAGCGCCCCGGGCAAGCGGGCATAATGACCGGCGCACCATTCACCACACTGGGGATCAACATGCGATCGACGACGCGATACATCGCGCTGGGTTTCGCCGGCGTCATGCTGGCGGCCTGCGGGCACAAGGACAAGGATGCACCCCTGGCTTTCGTACCGGCGGACACGCCGTACGTGGTGGCCAACCTCGACATCATGGACGACGCCACCCGCGGCGCCCTGCTCGCCCAGGCCGATGCGCAATTGCCGTCCCAGCTGGCCCAGCTCGACGCCAGCGCCGAACGGCTGGCCAAGAAGGATCCCGATGGCGCCCGCCTGTTGCGTGCGCTGCGCACCGAATTTGACGGCAAGACCATCGAGACCTTCGCCCAGGGTGCCGGCCTGAACCTCAAGGGTTACTCCGCGTTCTATGGCCTGGGCCTGGCACCGGTGCTGCGCTTCCAATTGAGCGATCCGGGCGCGTTCGAAGGTTTCGTCGGCCGGCTGGAAACCGCCTACGGCAAGAAGCTCGATGTCGCCAACGTGGACAAGCAGAGCTACCGCAAGTACGCGTTCCCCGCTTCCGGCACCGAGGTGGTGCTGGCCACGGTCAACAAGCAGGCGGTGGCTGCGCTGTTGCCGGCGAACGCCTCACCGGCCATGCTGCGCCAGGCGCTGGGCCTGGACCGGCCGCAGAAGAGCCTGCAGGATGACGGCCGGCTCGCCACGCTGGCCAAGGCCAAGGGCTATCAGAAGTGGCTGGTCGGCGAACTGGACCTGACCCGCGCGCTGCCGTTGGCGGTCAGCGGCAAGGACCCGCTGGTCGGCGCGATCCAGAAAGCCCATGCCGAAGCCATCGCCGCCAAGACCGGCGAGCCGGTCGCCACCCAGCTGCAGACCTCGCCCAGTTGCGCCACCGACGCCGCACGCATCGCCGCGCGCGTTCCGGCGGTGAGCTTCGGCTACACCAAGCTGGACGCGAAGCACCAGGACGTACGTTTCGACGTGGCGCTGGCCGACGACATCAGCAAGGCGTTTGCCGGCCTCAAGGTGGAGTTGCCTGGTCTGGGCAGCGCCGGCGCCGCGCCGTTCGACCTCAGCGTGGCGCTGCCGGTTTCCAACGTGCGCACGTTCTGGCTGGCCCAGGCCGATGCCGTGGCCGCCAAGCCGTTCAGCTGCCCCTCGCTGACCGATCTCAACGACAGTTTCGCCAAGCTCGGCCCGGCCATGCAGAAGGCGGCGATCCCGCCATTCGGCGACATGCTCGGCCTGCGCATCGTGCTGGACTCACTGGCGCCGGGCAAGGACGCCGGCCTGCCCACGTTCACCGGGCGTCTCGTGCTCGGCACCAGCAATCCCGAAGGCCTGCTCGCGATGGGTCAGGTGATGGTGCCGGCGCTGGCTCAGCTGAAGCCCGCCCATGACGGCAAGCCGCTGCCGCTGCCGAAGGAGATGGTCGGCATGCTGGGCCAGCCGGCGTGGATTGCCATGGGCGAAAAGGCGCTCGCGCTCGGCGTCGGTGCCGGCGAGGACGCACGCCTGAGCGACACCTTGAAGGCCCCGGTCGGCGACGCCGGCCAAATGGGTCGCATGCATATCAGCGGCGCGATGTACCTGAGCTGGTTGCAGCTGATGGAACAGAAGATCGACAGCCTTGCCGCCGCGACCGCAACGCTCAGCAAGAGCGACGAACCGTCGATCGACGACAGCGACCGCGACGATGCCGCCGACGCCGCCGCCGAGCTGGCACGCTCCAAGGCACAGTTCGCCGCGATGAAGTCCCAGGCCGAACGCGTCGACAGCATCGATGCGGAGATGCGCGTCGACACCGGTGGCATGGTGATCACCAGCCAGACCTTGCTGAAGTAAGCGACGGCGCTCGACGAGAAGCCGGGGCGCTGCGGCGCCCCGGCTTTTTCATGCATGGCCCACGCCATTCAACGCGATTCCAACATCGCCGTGACCCACCCTTCGCATCCGTAATCCCGCGCTGAACCGGCAGCGGCCGCGGCCACGCGGCGTTCACGACGCGGCTGTTGCCATGGCAACCACGGCATCCCGTCTGTCCTTCCTCCGACAGGCATCGCCATTACACCAAGGAGATCGCCATGCGCACTTCCACGATCCGCAACAGTTTGTACGCCACCACCCTGATGTTCGCCTTTGCGGCCATCCCGTTCGGCCAGGTCATGGCCCAGGACGCCGGCGCGCGGATGCAGCAATCGTCCGACAACCAGACCGTGCCGGACAAGGCAGCCGATGCCTGGATCACCACCAAGGTGAAATCCGAGTTCGGCACCACCAAGGGCATCTCGGCCACCAACATCTCGGTCTCGACCCACGATGGCGTCGTTACGCTCAGCGGCACGGTCTCCTCGCAAGCCGAGAAGGAGCGCGCCGAGCGCGTCGCCCAGCTCGTCAAGGGCGTGAAGAGCGTGGACAGCAGCGGCCTGACGATCGGCGGCATGCCGCCCACGGAGAAGTAGGCGCATGGGACATGCAGCCAATGAAAAAGGCGCCCGCGGGCGCCTTTTTCATCTGTCGCTACAGCAGCAGCTCTAGCGATTGAGGAAGTTGGCGCCACCGAGGTTATGCGCGTCGCGGGTTTCCTCCAGCTCGACGCCGTCCAGGCCTTGCGACAAGGTATGCGCGTCGCCGCCCTGCGCCAGCTTGATGCGCAGGCGCACCTCGTTGGAGCTGTCCGCGTGGCGCAGCGCGTCCTCGTAGCTGATCTCGCCGGCGTGGTACAGCTCGACCAGGCTCTGGTCGAACGTCTTCATGCCGAGCAGGGTGGACTCCTTCATCACTTCCTTCAGCTTGTGGATCTCGCCCTGACGGATGTAGTCCTGTACCAGCGGCGTGCCCAGCAACACTTCCACCGCCACCCGGCGCGCCTTGCCGTCGGGGGTGGGGATCAGCATCTGCGCCACGATGCCCTTCAGGTTCAGTGACAGGTCCATCAGCAGCTGCTGGCGGCGATCTTCCGGGAAGAAGTGCAGGATGCGGTCCATCGCCTGGTTCGCGTTGTTCGCGTGCAGCGTGCACAGGCACAGATGGCCGGTCTCGGAGAAGTTGATCGCGTGCTCCATCGTCTCGCGCGTGCGCACCTCGCCGATCATGATCACGTCCGGCGCCTGGCGCAGGGTGTTCTTCAGCGCGTTGTCCCAGCTGTCGGTGTCGATGCCCAGTTCGCGCTGGGTGATGATGCAGCCCTCGTGCTTGTGCACGTACTCGATCGGGTCCTCGATGGTGATGATGTGGCCGGTCGAGTTCTGGTTGCGGTAGCCGATCATCGACGCCAGCGAGGTGGATTTGCCGGTGCCGGTGCCGCCCACAAAGATGATGATGCCGCGCTTTGTCATCGCCAGCTGCTTGATCACCGGCGGCAGGGTCAGCTCCTCGATCGTGGGAATCTTCGACTCGATCCGGCGCAGCACCATGCCGACGCAGTTGCGCTGGTAGAAGCACGAGACGCGGAAACGGCCCACGCCCTGCGCCGAGATCGCGAACTGGCACTCGTGGGTCTTCTCGAACTCCTCGCGCTGGCCTGGCGTCATCACGTTGAGCACCATGTCGCGCGACTGCTGCACGCTGAGCGGACTCTGCGTGATCGGCACGATCCGGCCCTGCACCTTCATCGAAGGGGCGACACCCGCGGTGATGAACAAGTCGGAAGCCTTCTTGTGCACCATCAGCTTCAGGAATGAGGTGAAATCAAAGTCGCTCATGACGTTGCCCCCGGGGATCGGGAATGGAGTAGCGAAAATCGGGACGGGCCACCAATCACTTGAAGCTGTCCTTGTTCTTGGCGTAGGCGAACGCCTGCTGGCGCGTCACCAGGCCGCGTTTGACCAGATCCTGCAGGCACTGGTCCAGCGTCTGCATGCCGAACTGCTGGCCGGTCTGGATCGACGAATACATCTGCGCGACCTTGTCCTCGCGGATCAGGTTGCGGATCGCCGGGATGCCGACCATGATCTCGTGCGCCGCGATGCGGCCGCCGCCGACCTTCTTCAGCAACGACTGCGAGATCACCGCGCGCAACGACTCGGAAAGCATCGAACGCACCATCGGCTTCTCGCCGGCGGGAAACACGTCGATGATGCGGTCGATGGTCTTCGCCGCCGAGCTGGTATGCACGGTGGCGAAGACCAGGTGGCCGGTTTCCGCGGCGGTCAGCGCGAGGCGGATGGTCTCCAGGTCGCGCAACTCGCCGACCAGGATGTAGTCGGGATCCTCGCGCAGCGCCGAACGCAACGCTTCGTTGAAGCCCAGCGTGTCGCGGTGGATTTCGCGCTGGTTGACCAGGCACTTCTGCGAGGTGTGCACGAACTCGATCGGGTCCTCGATCGTGAGCATGTGCCCGTATTCGTTCTTGTTGATGTGGTCGACCATCGCCGCCAGCGTGGTCGACTTGCCCGAGCCGGTCGGGCCGGTCACCAGGATCAGGCCCTGCGGCTGCTCGATCAGTTCCTTGAAGATGCGCGGCGCGCCGAGGTCTTCCAGCGTCAGCACTTCGGACGGAATGGTACGGAACACCGCGCCGGCACCGCGGTTCTGGTTGAACGCGTTGACGCGGAAGCGCGCCAGCCCGGGAATCTCGAACGAGAAGTCGGTCTCGTAGAACTCTTCGTAGTCGCGCCGCTGCTTGTCCGACATGATGTCGTAGATCAGCGAGTGGACCTGCTTGTGTTCGAGCGCGGGAATGTTGATCCGGCGCACATCGCCATCGACGCGGATCATCGGCGGCAGCCCGGCGGACAAGTGCAGGTCCGAGGCCTTGTTCTTCACCGAGAAGGCAAGCAGTTCGGCAATGTCCATCTGTCGTTTCCCCTCAACCGATCGTCTGGATGGCATGAATTCGTATGCCACATGCGGGGCCGGATGACATTCGCAGGCGTGGTGCGCCGCAGCGCATGGCATCCGGCGCCACGACACCACCTGGACGAACTACCCGAATCCCCCTGTAGCCGCGTCGATACTACTCGCGCAACCGGCTGTGCGGCCAGTCTTTCCGCCGTCAATACGCAAACTGTCGACCCGGTTTGCGCACCCGGTCGAAAAATCGTCATCCGGCCATGATCACGGCATCCGCGGCCGCCGTCCGCCGGCGCCCCGCACGGCAAAATCCGTCGCGATCGCGCCGGCTCCGGTAAGGTACGCGGTCTGGACGGACGAGGAGCCCTGCATGACACGACTTGCCTTCATCGGCGGCGGCAACATGGCGCGCAGCCTGATCGGCGGCCTGCTGAAAACCGGCGTGGCGCCGGCCACCCTCAGCGTGGCCGAGCCGCTGGCCGAGGCGCGCCAGTCGCTCGGCCGCGATTTCGGCATTGCCTGCTATGCCGAAAACCGGCTGGCCGTGGCGGAGGCCGAGGTGATCCTGCTGGCGGTGAAGCCGCAGGTGATGCCGGCGATCCACGCCGACCTGCGCGACATCCTGCAGCGCAACCGGCCGCTGCTGATCTCGATCGCCGCCGGCGTGCGGCTGGACCAGCTGGAGCGCTGGTTCGGTACCACCCTGCCGATCGTGCGCTGCATGCCGAACACGCCCGCGCTGATCGGCGCCGGCGCCACCGGCCTGTGCGCGAACAGCCGGGTCAGTCCGGCGCAGAAGGCGCAGGCGCAGCACATCCTCGATGCCGCCGGGATCACACGCTGGATCGACGATGAGGCGCTGATGGACACCGTCACCGCGCTGTCCGGTTCCGGCCCGGCGTATTTCTTCGCCCTGGTCGAAGCACTGGAAGCGGCCGCGGTGGCGCAAGGCCTGCCCCGCGGCACCGCCCGCGCACTCGCCGCGCAGACCTGCCTGGGCGCCGGTCGCATGCTGGTCGACGGCGGCGAGGACCCCGCCGTGCTGCGCCAGCGCGTCACCTCGCCACACGGCACCACCCAGGCTGCGCTGGAAAGCTTCAGCGCCGATGGCCTGCCGCACATCGTCGCCCGCGCCGTCGCCGCCGCCACCCGGCGTGGCGCGGAACTCGCTGCCGAACTGGACAGACTGCCGTGAGCTATCTGCTGAATGCACTGGCCCTGCTGCTCGACCTGGCGTTCGATGCCGTCGTCACCCTGCTGCTGCTGCGCGTGGCCGCCGAGGCCTGCCGCGCGGACTTCCACAATCCGCTGAGCCAGTTCGTCTACCGCTACACCAACCCGATGCTGGCACCGATCCGCCGCGTGCTGCCGAACTGGCACCGGGTCAACCTGGCCGCCCTGTTGCTGGCGTGGCTGGCGATGCTGGTCAAGCGCCTGCTGCTGTTCGCCCTGCTGGGCGTGATGCCGCACCCGCTCGGCCTGATCGTGCTGTCGCTGGCCGAGCTGCTCGACTTCGTGCTGCTGTTCTACCTGGTGCTGATCTTCGGCTGGTCGCTGTTGAGCATGTTCTCGGTGGACCGCCGCCATCCACTGCTGCAACTCGCCGGCAGCATCGTCGCCCCGTTGCTGCGCCCGCTGCACGGCAAGCTGATCGCCGGCCAGATCGACTTCGCACCGATGGTGGTGATGATCGTGCTGCTGCTGGCGCGGTTGCTGGTGGCGGCGCCGTTGCTGGATGTGGGGGCGCGGTTGGCGCTGGGCGCCTGAACTTTCTCCCTCGTAGCGGACGCTAGTTCGCTCATGGGTTGGTAAGAGCTTTTGAAGCGAAGAGCTTTCGTCTGCCTGCGGCAGCCGAGTTACTTTTCTCTTGCGTGGCCAAGAGAAAAGTAACCCAAAGAGAAGGCCACCCGATGACGCGCCCTACGGGCATCCTGCCCTCCGGGTACGCGGGTGGGCTGCGGGGTTTGTCGACAGGGCATCGGGCAACTGCTCCTGCGTTGCCTCAACTCGGGCATCCATGCCCTCGCCTGCCCTGGCGACAAACTGGCCGACATCCCTGCCGGCCACCCTGCGGGCTTTCCTTCGCCCACCCGCCGCGCCATAGGGGCCCCGGGTAGAGCAGCGCGCTCCCAGCGCGCACTCTTCAGAAGAGCCAGATCAAGACAGGAGCGGGAGCAAAGCCACAGCAAGCGACGCTTTGCTGTGGCTTCTGCTTTTCCGCTTCATCACCGAGTGCGGGCCAGGATGGCCCGCTGCTCTACCGGGGTCCCTTGCGCGGCGGTGAGACGGGGTCGACAGGCCGCGCAGCGGGCGAGTCCATGGATGGACTCGCCTTTTCGAGCGGGCACGACGCCCGCTCGAAAAGCCCGGCCCCGACTCACGGACTTGCCGGGCACGATGCCCGGCAAGCGCCAAGCGGGGGGTCGTTTTCTCTTGGTTACTTCTCTTTTGGACAAGCAAAAGAGAAGTAACTCGAGCGCCGCAGGCGCACGAAAGCTCTTGCCTCTGATGCTTTTCGCTTTGAACGCCACGAGAGCAAGAACATCGCCACGACCGAAGGAAGTCCCTTGCGGACAGAGTGCGCCACAACAAACGGAAAGCGGAAAGGCTCAGCGCAGCGCCCATTCCGCGATGATCCGATGGATCTCGTCCAACCCGTCGAACAGCGCCGCCGGTCCGGGCTGCAGGATGATCGGCGACTTGATCTCGTGCAGTTCGCCATCGCGCACCGCGGGAATCGTGTCCCAGCCCGGCCGCACCGCCACCTTCTCCGGGCGAAAGCGCTTGCCGCACCACGAGCCGAGGATGATGTCCGGGGCGCGCCGCACGACCTCGTCGCCGTTCGGCAGGATGCGCTGCTTCGCCAGCGGTTCGCGGGCGAGTTCGGGGAAGCAGTCATCGCCGCCGGCGATGCCGATGATCTCGGCGACCCAGCGGATGCCGGTGATGATCGGTTCGTCCCACTCCTCGAAATACACCTTCGGCCGCCGCGGCAGTCCTGCGACGGCGGCGCGGATGTCGGCGATGTGCCGCTCGGCGCGCTGCGCGTAGGCTTCGGCTTTTTCGTGGGCGCCGACCATCGCGCCGAGCCGGCGGATGTAGGCCAGGATGCCATCGACGCTGCGGTGGTTGCTGATCCACACCTCGACGCCGGCCTTGATCAGCTCGCGGGCGATGTCGGCCTGGATGTCGGAAAAGCCGATCGCCAGGTCCGGTTCCAGCTTCAGGATCTCGCCGATCTTCGCGCTGGTGAAGGCGGAGACCTTCGGCTTCTCCTTGCGCGCCCGCGGCGGTCGCACGGTGAAGCCGGAAATGCCGACGATGCGGCGCTCCTCGCCGAGCGCGTACAGCACCTCGGTGGGCTCCTCGGTGAGGCAGACGATGCGCTGCGGGAAGTGGTCCGGCAAGCCGGAATCCGGTGCGACGTGATGCATGCGCTCAGTTCCCCAACACGGTCACCACGACCTTGCGCTGGTGCGGGTCGATGCGGTGTTCCCACAGGTAGATGCCCTGCCAGGTACCCAGCATCAGCTTGCCGCCGTGCACCGGCACGCTGAGGCTGACCCCGGTGAGGATCGAACGGACGTGCGCCGGCATGTCGTCCGGGCCTTCCGCGTCGTGCTGGAAGATCGCGTCGCCGTCCGGCACGGCACGGGCGAACCAGCGCTCCAGGTCGTTGCGCACGGCGGGGTCCGCATTCTCGCTGATCAGCAGCGAACAGCTGGTATGCGCGGTGAACACCTGCGCGATGCCCGTCTGCACGTGGCTGGCTGCCACCGCGTCGCCGACCTGCGCGGTGATCTCGCTGAACCCGCGGCCGCGCGTGTGCACGGCAAAGCCACCCTGCGCCACATGCTGCGCGGGCAGCGCCCGGGTCATGGGTAGAGCATCCGGCTGGTCCAGGTCTGGCCGTGGCGATCCCAGCGCACCCGTTCGTGCAGTCGGAACTCGGCGCCGTACCAGAATTCCAGCATGTCCGGCTCGACCACGAAGCCGCCCCAGTGCGGCGGCCGGGTCACTTCGTGGCCTTCGAACTGCTGCTCGTAGCGCGCCACACGCTGTTCGAAGCTGTCACGGTCGGGCAGCGTCTGCGACTGCAGCGAGGCCCACGCGCCGATCTGGCTGCCGCGCGGGCGGCTGGCGAAGTAGGCATCCGACTCCTCCGCCTGCAGCTTGCGCGCCGCGCCTTCCACGCGCACCTGCACGCCCTCGCGCACCTGCTTCCAGTGAAAGCACAGCGCCACCTGCGGATGCGCTTCGAGCTGGCCGCCCTTGTCGCTTTCGTAATTGGTGTAGAAGCGGAAGCCGCGTTCGTCGGCGCCCTTGAGCAGCACGATGCGCGAGGCGACCCGGCCGGAACCGTCCACGGTAGCCAGGTTCATCGCCGTCGGCTCGCGGTCGCCGCTGGCCTTGGCTTCGTCCAGCAGGTGCAGGAAGGTGTCGAGAATCTCGGATTTGAGCATGATGTCTGAAACTTTCCTTTTGCATCGTGGCCGACACGCGCCATCATGGCGCGGATGAACCTGACCGATAATAGTGCAATGCCCCCTTCATCCAGTACCGCCGCACCCCGGATGGCGACGCCATTTTCGCTCATGGAATGTGAAGGCGGCAGCGACATGCCCGTTTGCGGGATGCCCCGCCGCCGCTGCCTGCCGGTGGCGGAAATCCCTCCCGGAACCACGGTGTCCCACGGATGACGTCCCACGCCGACCTGCAGAACGAGGCCCTCGCCGGCCATCTGCTCGACCAGTACGCCGGGCGCATCGCCCGCTCGCGCCGTCCCTACATCCTGGGCCTGTCCGGCCTGCAGGGCAGCGGCAAGAGCACCCTGGCGCGGGTGATGAAGGCCCAGGCCGAAGCGCGTGGCTGGCCCACCGAGGTGCTCGCGCTGGACGACTTCTACTACGCCCGCAGCGACCGCGAGGCGCTGGCGCGCGACGTGCACCCGCTGCTGCGCACCCGCGGTGTGCCGGGCACGCACGAGATCGAGCTGATGATGTCGGTGCTGGCCGCCCTGCCGCACGCCTCGGACAAGCTGCCGGTGTCGCACCCGCGCTTCGACAAGGGCCGCGATACCCGCTTCCCGCCGTCGCGCTGGCCGCGCACCACGCGCCCGCCCCGGCTGGTGATCGTGGAAGGCTGGGCGCTGGGCATCCGGCCGCAGCTGCAGGCCGCGCTGACCAGGCCGATCAACGAACTGGAACGCACCGAAGACCCCGACGGCAGCTGGCGCCACTGGGTCAACAAGCAACTGCGCGGCTACCAGCCGCTATGGCGCAAGTTCGATGCGCTGATCGTGCTGCAGGCGCCGAACTGGGAGATCGTGCGGCGCTGGCGCGGCGAGCAGGAGCAGGAGTTGCTGGCGCGGCACGCGCCGCTGGCGATGGACGCCACCGCGATGGAGCGGTTCCTGGCGCATTTCGAACGGCTCAGCCGGCACGCGCTGGCCACCTTGCCGGCCCTGGCCGATACCTGCGTGGAATACGACGACGACCGCCACGTGACCGGGCTCAGCCACGGCTGAATCGGGACGGGGAAGCATGGCGCCGCCCCGATCCTGATCCCTGGTCCGGGTCGATCAGTCGACGACGAAATTGATCTTCAGGTTGACGCGCCACTCGGCGATGGTGCCGTCGTCCTTGGTGACCACCTTGATCTCGTTGACCCAGGCGCCCTTGATGTTCTTCACTGACTCCCCCGCCTTCTTCAATCCGTGCTGCACGGCATCTTCCACGCCCTTGCTGGACGACGCGTTGATTTCGATGACCTTGGCTACCGACATGGCGACACTCTCCGGTGGAATCGTGCAAACGGCACGCTGCGTTCCCCCCGCCTGAAGCCCGAGTCTGACCCGCCGCCGTGCGCAAGGACAAGCCGCACTGCAAAATCACCTCACGTTGACGCTTCGACCTGCACCGCCGTGCCGTAGGCCAGCACTTCGGTGACGCCCTGGGCCACCTCGTTCGCGTCGTAGCGCATCGCCACCACGCCGTTCGCGCCCATCGCTGCGGCATGCCGCAGCATCAATTCGAACGCCTCCTCGCGCGCCTTCTCGCACAGCTCGGTGTAGATCGAGATGTTGCCGCCGACGATGGGCTGCAGCGCTGCGCCGAGATTGCCGACCACGCTGCGCGAACGCACGGTGATGCCGCGCACGATGCCGAACGAACGCACGATGCGGCAGCCGGGAATCTCGTTGGCAGTGCTGACCTGGTGATGCGGAACGGTGTTTGCCATGGCGGTTCTCCGTGGTGGATGGTTCAGCTGTCGAGCAGCGCCGCGTAGCCTTCGCGCGCGTCCGGCCATTGCGGCGCCCAGCCGCTGGCGCGCAGCCGCGCATTGCGCAGCCGCTTGCTGCCCACACCGGCCGGCGCCGCGCCCTCGGCCGGCAACGGCGCATCGATCAGGGCGGCCAGGAAATCGTACAGCTCGTCGAGCGGCATCGGCGTGTCGTCGACGCCGAGATACAGCGGCTGCGGCGACTTCAGCCGCAGCAGATGCGCGATCGCCGCCGCGGCATCGTCGACGTGGATCCGGTTGGCCCAGTGCGGCGTCTCGCGCGGCACCCGCAGCTGCCCCGCACGCAGGCGTTCGATCAGCTGCAGCCGACCCGGCCCGTACAAGCCGGCCAGCCGCAGCACGGTCGACGGCAGCGATTGCTCCGCCAGCCACTGCTCGGCCTCGAGCAACACCGCGCCGTTGAATCCCGGCGGGTCGGTCGGGGTAGCCTCGTCGACCCAGTCGCCGTCGTGCTCGCCGTACACGGCGCTGGACGAGACGAACAGCACCCGTGCCAGCTTGCGGCGATCGAGCGCGTCGAGCAGGTGACGCAGGCCGTCCACGAAGATCGCGCGGTACGCCGCCTTGTCGCGCGTCGCCGGGGCCGGCAGGTAGACCAGCCGGGTGATCCCGGCCGGCAGTTCGCGCAGGCTGACCGGATCGGTCAGGTCGCCGCGCAGCCAATGGATGCCGTGCATGCCGCGCGCCGGCGGCCGGCGCCGCAGCGCCCACACCTCGTCGCCGTGCGCACGCAGGCGCTGCGCCACGCGTTCGCCAAGATCGCCGCATCCGGCCAGCAGGATACGTTCGCTCACCACCACCCTCCTGTCGATCTGCCCAGGTTGATCCGCCCTGTTAGCATTTGCCCATGAACCCGTCGCACAACCTGTTCCTCATCGGTCCCACCGGTGCCGGCAAGACCTCGATCGGGCGACGGCTTGCCGCGCATTATGGCCTGACCTTCGTCGATCTCGACCAGGAGATCGAACGTCATTGCGGCGTGGACGTGAACACGGTATTCGAGATCGAGGGCGAGGCCGGTTTCCGCCAGCGCGAAAGCACGCTGCTGGACGAATGCAGCCGCCGCCCCGGCGTGTTGCTGGCCACCGGCGCCGGCGTGGTGCTTGCGCCGCACAACCGCCAGCATTTGCGCGAGCGCGGTTACGTGGTGTGGCTGCAGACCACGATCGAACAGCAGCTGGAGCGGCTGGAACGCGACCACCGCCGCCCGCTGCTGGCGGTGCCCGACCGCCACGAACGGCTGCAGGCAATGGCGCAGGTGCGCGAGCCGATCTACCGCGAACTCGCCGATCTTGCGGTACCCGGCGAACACGGCAGCGTCGCCGCCGCCAGCGAACGCTGCATCGCGCTGATCGACCATCATTGGCAGCGCCCCGGCGCCTCGCCCAGGCAGACCGCATGAACGACCCGGCATTCCAGACGATCACCGTCGCCCTCGGCCAGCGCAGCTATCCGGTCTGGATCGGCGCCGGCCTGCTCGGCGATCACGCGCGCTGGCGCGCCATGCTGCGCGGCCGGCATGCGCTGGTGGTCAGCAACACCACGGTGGCACCGCTGTACCTGCCGCGCATCGAGGCAGGGCTGGACGGCCTGCGCTGGTCGTCCTTCCTGCTCGACGACGGCGAGGCACACAAGACGTTCGCCAACGTCGGCCGCGCACTGGAAGCGCTGGGCCAGCTCGGCGCCACCCGCGACGCCTGCGTGATCGCGCTGGGCGGCGGCGTGGTCGGCGACCTGGCCGGCTTCAGCGCGGCGTGCTGGATGCGCGGTATCGACTTCATCCAGATGCCGACCACCTTGCTGGCGATGGTCGATTCCTCGGTCGGCGGCAAGACCGGCGTGAATCTGCCGGTCGGCAAGAATCTCGCCGGCGCATTCCATCAGCCGCGCGCGGTGATCGCCGACATCGACACTCTGGCCACCCTGCCCGATCGCGAATACCGCGCCGGCCTGGCCGAGGTGATCAAGGGCGCGGCGATCGGCGACGAGCCGTTCTTCGCCTGGCTGGAACGACACGCCGCCGCGCTGGCCGCGCGTGACCCCGCCACCGTGCTGGAAGCGATCGCGCGCAAGGTCCAGTACAAGGCCGGCGTGGTCGCCCGCGACGAGACCGAGCAGGGCGAACGCGCCCTGCTCAACTTCGGCCACACCTTCGGTCACGCGCTGGAGACCGCCGGCCACTACACCACCCTGCTGCATGGCGAAGGCGTAGCGGTGGGCATGCTGCTGGCCGCCCGGCTGTCCGAACGCCTGGGCATGAGCGAACCGGCCGCCACCGCCCGCCTGCGGTGCCTGCTGGAAACCCTCGGCCTGCCCGTCACGATCCCGCCGGGCATGGACGCACAGCAACTGCTGGCGCTGATGCGGCTGGACAAGAAGAACACCGCCGGCACGCTGCGGCTGATCCTGTGGCGCGGCATCGGGCGGGCCGAGATCGTCGGCGGCGTGGACGAGACCGACGTGCTGGCCGTGCTGCAAGCCGCGGGATGAACCGCCGGGTGTGACGACATGGCCCGGCCGGGCCGCGGGTGCGCCCGCGCAAATCCTATAAACTGTGGCGTCCGGCTACGCGCCCGTTCGTGCTGCATCCCTGGAACCCATGCGCCTCTATCTGCAAACCGTGCCCGGCAGTACCGACGCACCCCGCTACGTCCAGATCACGCTGGAGCAGGACCTGCTCGGCGGCTGGACGCTGTACCGCGAATCGGGCACCCAGGGCGGCCGCGCCACGATGAAGCGCGAACAGTTCCTGGAGCGCGACGAGGCGGTCGCCGCCTTCGAGAAAGCCCGTGACGCCCAGCTCAAGCGCGGCTTCCGCCTGATGTTTGCCCAGGGGCTGGAAGGCCCGTACGGACGTTGATTGAAATGACCGATGTGTTGAAGAACGACCGCTTTCTGCGCGCGTTGCGCCGCGAACCCACCGACACCACACCGATCTGGGTGATGCGCCAGGCCGGCCGCTACCTGCCCGAATACCGCGCCACCCGCGAGCGTGCCGGCAGCTTCATGGGCCTGGCGCAGAACCCCGAGTACGCCTGCGAAGTCACCCTGCAGCCGCTCGAGCGCTTCGAGCTGGACGCCGCGATCCTGTTCTCCGACATCCTCACCATCCCCGACGCGATGGGCCTGGGCCTGTCGTTCGCCCACGGCGAAGGCCCGCAGTTCGCGCGCCCGGTGCGCACGGCTGCCGACATCGCGAAACTCGCCGTACCGGACATGGACGGCGAGCTGCGCTACGTGATGGATGCGGTGCGGCTGATCCGCCGCGAACTGCACGGCCGCGTGCCGCTGATCGGCTTCAGCGGCAGCCCGTGGACGCTGGCCTGCTACATGGTCGAGGGCGCCGGCTCGCGCGACTTCGCCACGCTGAAGACGATGTGCTGGAACGAGCCGAAGCTCGCCCACCAGCTGCTCGACACGCTGGCGCAGTCCGTCGCCGCCTACCTGATCGCCCAGGCTGCCGCCGGCGCGCAGGCGCTGATGATCTTCGATACCTGGGGCGGCCTGCTCGGCCCCGCCCCGTTCCGCGAATTCTCGCTGCGCTACATGGCGCAGATCGTCGCCGCGCTGAAAGCCGACACTCGTGCGCGCGAGCTGCCGGTGATCCTGTTCTCCAAAGGTGCCGGCCAGCATCTGGCGGACATGGCCGACATCGGCTGCGCCGCCCTCGGCGTCGACTGGACCATGCATCTCGCCGATGCCCGCCGCGCCGTCGCCGGCAAGGTCGCCCTGCAAGGCAACCTCGATCCGGCCGTGATGCGCGCCAACCCCGAGGTGATCCGCCGCGAGGCCCGCGCCGTGCTCGACAGCTACGGCAACCACCCCGGCCACGTGTTCAACCTGGGCCACGGCATTACCCCGGAAGTGAATCCGGAGCACGTGAAGGTGCTGGTCGACGAAGTGCACGGCTACGGCCGCGAGCTGCGCGCGCGCTGAGTCGCTGCGCCGCCGCTGGCCTTTGCCCGACGCCTCACGTAGCCTGCGCCGGGTATCCCCGAGGAGCTGTGTGATGACCATGACCATCGCAAGCCACGCCCGCCTCGTCCGCTGGACCTGCCTGATCCTGCTCTGCCTGCCCGCCCTCGCGCTGGCCGGCGAACCGCTGACCCTGCACGCCGCCGATGGCGTGACCGTGTACGGCACGCTCGGCCGGGCGCAGCCGCACGGCCGCAGCATCGTCCTGCTGTTCCATCAGGCCCACGCGAACCGGCACGAGTACGACAGCGTGGTACCGGCGCTGCAGAAACTGGGTTTCGACACGCTCGCGATCGACCAGCGCTCCGGCGGCGACCTGTTCGGCGGCCACAACGAAACCGTGGCGAAGCTCGGCGCGTCGGCGGATTACCTGGCCGCGCTGCCCGATCTCGAGGCCGCCCTGGCCTGGGCCCGCGCGCAGCACTACGCGCGCATCGTCGCGGTGGGCAGTTCCTACAGTTCCTCGCTGGTGATCATGCTGGCCGCGAAACATCCGCAAGGCCTGAGCGCCATCGCCAGCTTCTCGTCGGGCGAATATTTCGACGACAAGAATCTGATCAAGCACGCAGCCGCCAAGGTGGTCGTGCCGTTCTACATCACCACTGACCCGGACGAGGCCGACAACGTGGCCGAGGTACTGCGCGACGCGCACAGCGCCAACATCGTGCACTACCAGCCCAAGGTCGGCGTGCACGGCGCCTCGACCCTGGTCGCGGCGCGCGATCCCGGCGGCTGGCAGGCCAACCTGGCGAGCTTCACCACCTTCCTGCGCGGCCTTTCCGCGCCGGCCCACTGACTCGCGCCCGCCGGCAGACTTCCCTTTCGCGGAGCGCCCGATGGCCTGGCTCATCAGCAAATACCTGATCACCGCCGCGGTGGTGGTGGTCGTGTCCGAAGCGGCCAAGCGCAGCGACCGCCTCGGCGGGCTGATCGCGGCGCTGCCGCTGGTCACCGTGCTGGCGCTGATCTGGCTGCACGTCGAGCATCAGTCGCAGACCAAGATCGCCAACCACGCCTGGTACACCTTCTGGTACGTGGTGCCGACCCTGCCGATGTTCCTCGCCTTCCCGGCGCTGTTGCCGCGGCTGGGCTTCTGGCCGACCCTGCTGGCCTGCGTGCTGATCACCGTCGTGTGCTTCGGCGCATTCGCCCTGCTGATGCGGCGCTTCGGTATCGACCTGCTGCCCTGAGCCGCCATCGACTGCGGCGCCTGAAGTAGCCATTTTGGCGCCGAACGTGCCCGCGGCAATGGCCGTTTTTTTGGCAGCCCAGCCCCCGCCCCGTACAATTACCGCTTTAGCCCATGACAAAGCGCGCGTCCCGCGCGCGCCACCGAGCGCAATTCAGATGGAAAAGAGTTTCGAGCCTGCCCAGATCGAGTCGACGTGGTACCAGCGCTGGGAAGCCAGCGGCGCGTTCCGGCCGTCGGGCAAGGGCGCGCCGTATTGCATCCTCCTGCCGCCGCCGAACGTCACCGGCACGCTGCACATGGGACATGCGTTCCAGCAGACGGTGATGGACATGCTGGTGCGCTACCACCGCATGCGCGGTTTCAACACGTTGTGGCAGGTCGGCACCGACCATGCCGGCATCGCCACCCAGAAGATCGTGGAGAACCAGCTGGCGGTCGAGGAGAAGACCCGGCACGACCTGGGCCGCGATGCGTTCGTCGAGCGGGTGTGGCAGTGGAAGGAGGAATCCGGTTCCACCATCACCAACCAGATGCGCCGCATCGGCGCCGCCGCGGACTGGTCGCGCGAGCGTTTCACCATGGACGAGGGCCTGTCGGCCGCGGTGCGCAAGGTGTTCATCGACTGGTATCGCGCGGGTCTGATCTACCGCGGCAACCGGCTGGTGAACTGGGACCCGCTGCTGGGCACGGCCGTCTCCGACCTTGAAGTGAACAACGTCGAGCGCGATGGCCACATGTGGTCGATCCGTTACATGACTGCCGACGGCGCCGCGTCGCTGGTGGTCGCCACCACGCGCCCGGAAACCATGTTGGGCGACGTGGCCGTGGCGGTGCATCCGGAGGATGAGCGTTATGCCCATCTGATCGGCCAGATGCTGCACCTGCCGTTGACCGGCCGGCAGATTCCGGTAATCGCCGACGATTACGTGGACCGCGAATTCGGCACCGGCTGCGTGAAGATCACCCCGGCGCACGACTTCAACGACTACGCGATCGGCCAGCGCCACCAGCTGGCGCCGATCACCATCTTCACGCTGGATGCGAAGGTCAACGACAACGCGCCGGAAAAATACCGCGGCCTTGATCGCTACGACGCGCGCAAAGCCGTGCTGGCCGACCTCGAAGCCTCCGGCCTGCTGGTCGAGACGAAGCCGCACAAGCTGCAGGTACCAGTGAGCCAGCGCTCCGACGCGGTGATCGAGCCGATGCTGACCGACCAGTGGTTCGTCGATCTGACTTCGGACGTCCAGAAGGATGGACGTCCCGGCGGCCGCAAGGCGATCACCGAACCGGCGCTGGATGCCGTGCGTTCGGGCGAGATCAAGTTCGTGCCGGAGAACTGGTCGACCACCTACACCCAGTGGCTGGACAACATCCAGGACTGGTGCATCAGCCGCCAGCTCTGGTGGGGCCATCGCATCCCGGCGTGGTACGACGAGGCGGGCAACATCTTCGTGGGCGAAAACGAGGCCGACGCGCGTGCGAATGCCGGCACCGCGCCGGTCGGCGCGCTGCGCCAGGACGATGACGTGCTGGACACCTGGTTCAGCTCGGCGCTGTGGCCGTTCTCCACCCTGGGCTGGCCGGCGGATGGCCCGGTGAAGAACGAGCGCGGCGAGATCGTGGCGAATTGGAAGGACGACCAGATCTTCCTGCCCAGCGCGGTGCTGGTCACCGGCTTCGACATCATCTTCTTCTGGGTCGCGCGGATGGTGATGGCGACCAAGTACTTCACCGGCCGCATCCCGTTCCGCGAGGTCTACATCAACGCCATCGTGCGCGATGCCGAAGGCCAGAAGATGTCCAAGTCCAAGGGCAACACGCTGGACCCGCTGGACCTGATCGACGGCATCGCGCTGGAGCCGCTGGTGGAAAAATCCACCCGGTCGCTGCTGATCCCGCAGGTGCGCGCCAAGGTCGAGAAGCGCATCCGCAAGGATTACCCGGACGGCATCCCCGCGATCGGCACCGACGCGCTGCGCTTCACTTTCGCCGCGCTGGCCAGCTACAGCCGCACGATCAACTTCGACATCAAGCGCGCCGAAGGCTACAAGGCGTTCTGCAACAAGCTGTGGAACGCGGCGCGGTTCGTGCTGATGAATTTGCCGGACGGTGAGATCGCCGCGCCGGCCGGTGCGCCGGTGACCGAAGCCGAGCGGTGGATCCTCACCCGCCTCAAGCAGACGCTGGGTGAAGTCGAGCAGCACTTCGTCAGCTACCGCTTCGACCTGCTGGCGCAGGCGCTGTACGAATTCGTCTGGAACGAATATTGCGACTGGTTCCTGGAGCTGTCGAAGCCGGCCTTGAACGGTGGCGACGCCGCCGCGGCCGCTTCGACCCGGCACACCTTGCTGGTGGTGCTGGAAAGCGTGCTGCGCGCGCTGCATCCGGTGATCCCGTTCATCACCGAGGAAGTGTGGGCGTCGGTGGCGCCGATGCTCGGCCTCGGCGAAGGCAGCCTGATGCAGCGACCGTGGCCGCGTGCCGAAGACATCGTTGCCGACGACGCGGCCACGGCCGAGATCGAGTGGTTCAAGAACGTGCTTTCGGGCGTCCGCAAGATCCGTTCCGAAATGAACATCTCGCCCGGCAAGACGATCCCGCTGCTGCTGGCCGACGGCGATGCCGGCGACCGTGCCCGCGTGACGAAGTTCGCCGCCCAGATCGCCTTCCTCGCCCGCACCGAAATGCCGCAGTGGATCGAGGACGGGGCTGAAGAACCCGCCGCGGCCGCGGCCGTGGTCGGCACGCTGCGCGTGCTGATCCCGCTCGCCGGACTGATCGATCTCGGCGCCGAAAAGACGCGCCTGGCCAAGGAAATCGCCCGCATCGAGGTCGAGATCAGGAAGTGCGAAGGCAAGCTCGGCAATGCCAGCTTCGTCGCCAACGCACCGGCCGAGGTGGTCGCCCAGGAGCGCCAGCGTATCGCCGACTGGAATACCACGCTGGGCGCGCTGCGCGAACAGGCAGCGAAGCTGCAGGGTTGATGATCGCCCCTTCCCCTGCTTGCAGGGGGAGGCTGGGAGGGGATCAAGCGCTTCGAAGCACCCGAAGCCTCTTCATCTATTTCCCAATATGGCCTTCGGCCAGATTGGGCTCGAGTGCCATCACGATCGCGTCCTCGCGACCATGGCGCGCGGGGTAATAGCGCGGCCGACGCCCGATCTCGCGAAAGCCCACCGACTCGTACAGCGTCTTCGCCAGCGGATTCGACGGACGCACCTCGAGGAATACCCGCTCGGCGCCGTTCCAGCGCGCGATGTCCAGCAAGCGCCCCAGCAGGTGCCGGCCCAGGCCGCGGCCACGCCAGTCCGGCCCGATGCACAGGTTCAGCACATGCGCCTCGCCGGCGCCCATCGACAGGATGCCGTAGCCGGCGATCGCCTCGTCCACGCACAGCACCCAGCACGGGTGCCCGGCCTTCACGCAATCGCTGAAGATGCCTGCCGACCACGGGAATTCGTAGGAGGCATTTTCCAGCGCGCTGACCGTATCCAGGTCTTCGGCCCGCATGCCGCGCACCTGGATCACCGGCTTGATCACCGCGACCATGGCGCTTAGCCGCCCGCAGCGGCCAGCGCGCGGCGCACGCTGCGCAGCGCGTTCCATAGCCGTCGCTTGGCATCGGCACTGGTCAGCACCAGCGCCGGTTCGTCGGCCAGCACGATCTGCGCCTGATGCATCACCGCCGCCGGCAGCGCGCGACCCAGCGCGTGCGCCTGCGCTTCGCCGAACACCAGGTAGGCCTGTGCCTCGGGCACGCCCGCGGCCAGCTCGCCGCCGCTCACCGTGACCCGCGCCGCGCGCGCCAGGGCGGCGCCGCACGCATTCAGGGCGCGGCCGACCAGGTCGAGCTCGCGCGCGCTGCAGTCCTGCGGCAACACCACCACGCAGGCGACGTTCGCCGCCATGTCGGCGGTCGCGTACTCCTGCTCGCCTGCCGTAACGGCGGCGGGCACCGCGCGCCGCTGCCATGGCGTCACACCCAGCGCGCGCAATACGCGGGCGCGATGGTCGGCGCTGACGTGCTGGCGTGGCAGGGCGCTCATGCCGCGCTGCGCCGTGCCCGGCGCCGATGGGTGGCCAGGCTCCAGATGGTCCATACCGGACCGGACAACAGGTAGAGCGTGAAACCGACGAACAACACGCGCGGCGTGTCCAGGATCAGCAAGGCCAGCAGCAGCACCGCGACCACCATCCACACGAACGGCACCCGCTGGCGATCGCCCATCGGCAGCGACTTGAAGCTGAAATAGCGGAAACGGCTGACCATCAGCAGGCCGACCACGATCGCGATCACCGGCGTGATGAAGCAGAAATCGCTGCCGGCTAGGCCGAACTTGTCCACGCTCCACACGAAGGACATGCACACCGCCGCCGCCGCCGGGCTGGCCAACCCCTGGAAATAACGTTTGTCGGCCACGCCGACCTGGGTATTGAAGCGCGCCAGCCGCAACGCGGCGCAGGCGGCGTAGATGAACGCGGCGGCCCAGCCCAGCTTGCCCCACAGCGGGCCGAAATCGCGCAGCGTCGACAGCGACCACGTATACATCACCAGCGCCGGCGCCAGCCCGAAGCTGACCAGGTCGGACAGCGAGTCGTACTGCACGCCGAACTCGGTCTGGGTGCCGGTCATCCGTGCCACGCGGCCGTCCATGCCATCCAGCAGCGCGGCGATGAACACCGCGACCGCCGCCTCGGTATAACGGCCGCCGATGCTGGCGATGATCGCGTAGAAACCCGCAAACATCGCCCCTGTGGTGAACAGGTTCGGCAGCAGGTAGATACCCCGGTGGCGGGGCGGGCGGACGGGCAGTGGCTCGCTCATGAATCAATCCGTGACAGGATGCGCGCAGTGTAAACCATCGGCTGCTTGAGTCCGGAACGCCGGGGTGATAACAAGGTGAACCTGATATTTCACGCAAACATGGAGAACACCATGCATCGTTCGCTGATTGCCGTGGCGCTGCTGTTGCTGGCCCCGCTGGCCGCCGCCCAGGTCTACAAATGGACGGACGCCAGCGGCACCGTGCACTACTCGGAAGCGCCGCCGGCACAGGGCACGAAGTATGTGAAGGTGACCACCACCGGCACGGTGGAACCGCTGGTCGCACCCGCGCCCAGCGAGACGGCGGAAAGCAGGGAGGCCACGGCCGAG
This sequence comes from Rhodanobacter soli, assembly GCF_040548735.1. Taxonomy (NCBI): domain Bacteria; kingdom Pseudomonadati; phylum Pseudomonadota; class Gammaproteobacteria; order Lysobacterales; family Rhodanobacteraceae; genus Rhodanobacter; species Rhodanobacter soli. Next base: position 1,002,638 of record NZ_JBEPSD010000001.1, read on the forward strand.
CCCGCCAAACCGGTGGCCGACACGCCGGAAAACCGCAGCAAGATGTGCGACACGCTGAAGGCCAACCTCACCGCACTGCAGGCCGGTGGTCCGGTGGTGATGCAGCAGGGCGGCAAGACCGTCGCGCTCGACGATGCCCAGCGCAAGCAGCAGACCGCCGCGGCGCAGACGCAATACGACCAGTTCTGCCAGCAGGTCCGCTAAGCCATCACCCAGGCTGCGGCACCGCCGGCATCGGGCCGGCCGGTGCCGGCCATGGTCTGCGACGGTGACGGCAGCCCGCTACAATGGGCGTCTTCATTCACGCCGGAACCGCCCGCATGCGCCTCAGCCAATTCCACCTGGCCACCGTCAAGGAAGTCCCTGCCGACGCCGAAATCGCCAGCCACCAGCTGATGCTGCGCGCCGGCATGATCCGCAAGCTCGCTTCCGGCCTGTACACCTGGAGCCCGCTGGGCCTGCGCGTGCTGCGCAAGGTGGAAAACATCGTGCGCGAGGAAATGGACCGCGCCGGCGCGATCGAAATGCTGATGCCGTCGGTGCAGCCGAAAGAATTGTGGGAGGAAACCGGCCGCTGGGAGAAATTCGGCGGCCAGTTGCTGAAAATCAAGGATCGCAAGGGCCAGGAATTCTGCTACGGCCCGACCCACGAAGAAGTGGTCACCGACTTTGCCCGCAACGAGCTGAAAAGCTACAAGCAGCTGCCGGTCAACTTCTACCAGATCCAGACCAAGTTCCGCGACGAGATCCGCCCGCGTTTCGGCGTGATGCGCGCGCGCGAATTCCTGATGAAGGATGCCTATTCGTTTCACCTGACCCAGGAATCGCTGGCCGAGACCTATGCGGCGATGTACCAGGCTTATTCGCGCATTTTCACCCGCCTCGGCCTGACCTTCCGCGCGGTGCAGGCCGACACCGGCGCCATTGGCGGCAATGCCAGCCACGAATTCCAGGTGCTGGCCGATTCCGGTGAGGATGCCATCGTGTTTTCCGACGGTTCGGATTACGCCGCGAATATCGAGAAGGCCGAGGCGCTGGCGCCGACTGCCCAACGCCCTGCTCCTGCCGCCGCCCTGCAGCAAGTCGACACGCCCACGCAGAAGACCATCGACGACATCGCCAGCTTCCTCAAGGTCAGCCCGCAGCAGTGCGTGAAGACCCTGCTGGTGCGCGGTCGCGACGGCCTGGTCGCGCTGTGCCTGCGCGGCGACCACGAGATCAACGCGGTCAAGGCCGGCAAGCTGGCCGAGCTGCCGGACGAATCGGTGCTCGCCAGCGAAGAGGAAATCCGCGCCGCCACCGGCACGCGTCCCGGTTTCATCGGCCCGGTCGGCCTGCCGGCGTCGATCCCTGTGATCGTCGACCGCGACGCTGCCGTGCTCGCCGACTTTGTCTGCGGCGGCAATGTCGACGGCACGCACTGCACCGGCGCGAACTGGGAGCGCGATGCGCGCATCACCCGCATCGCCGACCTGCGCAACGTGGTCGAAGGCGACCTTTCCCCCGACGGCAAGGGCGTGCTGCACCTCGCCCGCGGCATCGAGGTCGGCCACGTGTTCCAGCTGGGCACGAAATACGCCGAGACGCTTGGCGCCACCGTGGTGGACGAAAGCGGCAAGCCGCAGGTGATGACCATGGGCTGCTACGGCATCGGCGTCAGCCGCATCGTCGCCGCCGCGATCGAGCAGCGCCACGACGAAGCCGGCATCCTCTGGCCGGAAGCCATGGCGCCGTGGCGGGTCGTGGTGTGCGTGATCAATCCGAAAAACGTGCCAGCCGTCAGCGCGGCCGCCGAGGCGCTATATCAGGCGCTGGGCCAGCGCGGCATCGAGGCCTTGCTGGACGATCGCGGCGTACGCGCCGGCAGCATGTTCGCCGACATGGAGCTGATCGGCATTCCGCACCGCGTCGTGGTCAGCGAGCGCGGACTGGCCGCGGGCACCCTGGAATATCGCGCCCGCGAAGACAGCGAAAGCCGCCCGCTCAGCGAAGACGAACTGTTTGCCCTGCTCGGCTGAACCGGCCAGCCGCCGCATTAACAAAAACGGCCGCCCAGTGCGGCCGTTTTTTTGCATTTGTTGTGCTAATTCGAAACTGGTCACACTATTAATTATGCTTAATGTGAAAGTACATTTCACAAGTGCACTGCGCTTTACAAGGATTCCGCAAATCAGCGAGAATCAGTATTGCAACAACTTCAAATGCGTCCGGCTTTGTTCCCAATAATGGCCAGACCATAGCCAGACCGTTCAATTGTCGATACTTACCCCCGGGAGTCAAATCATGGCCGTCGATATCAAGAACCTCAATCACAACCAACTCAATGACCTGATCAGCAAGGCGCAGATTCGCCAGAATGAACTGCGCAAGGAAAAGGTCGTCAAGTTGCGCGAGAAAGTGCATGCCTTGATCAAGGCCGAGGGTTATACCTTCGAAGACATCTTCGGCGGCACGCGCGGCAAGGCCAAGCGCAGCACCGGGACGGTCGCGCCGAAATACCGCAACCCGGCCAATCCCGCACAGACCTGGTCCGGCCGCGGCAAGCGTCCGCACTGGTTCAATGATGCGTTGAAGGCCGGCAAGAAGGAAAAGGATCTGGCGATCTGATCGCTGTTCCGTTGGCCGCTTCAATGAAAAGCGCCGGCTTGATGCCGGCGCTTTTTTGTTGGCCCAGGGCAAGGCCATATTCGCTTGATTCCTCCCCCTGCAAAGCAGGGGGAGGCCAGGAGGGGGTGGCTTTTGATCTTGGCCTTAGCCAGGAGCAACCCCTCCTCAATCCTCCCCTGCCTTGCAGTGGAGGAGGCGAAGGTGCCGTGCAGTCTCGTCGTCTTGACGTGCAAGGCAAACGAGATCGCCAGCGTCTTCGGCCGCTTTTGATTTAAAGAGATCTCCGGGGCGAAACCAGCAGGTCGCCGAACATCAGCCCCGCCACCAGCGACACCAGCAGGGTGACCAGCAGCAGGCCGGTATCGACGCTCAGCGTGGTGTCGCGTTCGAGCAGGAACGACACGCTGCGAAAACCCACGCTGCCCGGCACCAGCAGCAGGATACCCGGCTCGCGGATGACCGCGCCCGGGCGATGCGCGAAGCGCGCATAGACGTTCGCCAGCGCGCCCAAAAGCAGGCCGCCCAGGAACACGCCCACCGGCGCGCCCGGCAGCGAGCCGGAGATCGCACCGCCCCAGCGCGTGGCCAGGTAGCCCACCACCACCGCCACGATCACCACCGGCCAGTCGCGTCGGGCCGCGCGGAACAGGATCGCGAACGCGATCGCCGCGACCAGCAGGGCCGGGAAATCGGTCCAGGTCGGCAACGCCGGCAGCGCGAAGTCGCGGGCCGTGATGCCCACCGCGGCACACAGCTGGGTCGCCGCGATGGTGCCGAAGGTGAGCTTGAGCAGGGTCGACATCGCGCCGCCCATGCGCGCCATGCCGGACACCAGGTGCCCGCTGGAAATCTCGCGCACGGCGTTTGTCAGCGACATGCCCGGCACCAGGATGATCAGGCTGGCCAGCACCACCGACTTGATCGCCAGCGGCACCACGAACGCGCTCACCACGATCGTCACCGTGGTCGCCACCAGCGCGCAGATCGCGTCGCTGGCCACCGCCAGCCGCGGCCGGCTGGCTGCGAGCAGGGTGATGCAGCCGATGACCACGCCGATCGCGCCGGCCACCACCAGGTCCACCCAGGAACTGTGCAGGAACAACGCCGCGATGCTGGCGGCAGACAGGCCGTAACTGGCGATCGAGCCGATCTTCTCGCGCCGCGTGTCCGGCCGGCCCAGCTCGCGCAGCAGGCGGAAGCCCTCGCGCAGGCCAAGCTCCCCGGCGATCGCACGATCGGCGATGTCGTCGGCCTGGCACAACCGCTCCAGATTCACCTCGCCCGGCGCCAACCGCATCACCTGGGTGGTCTGCGCCACGCCTTCCTCGCCATGGGCCAGGTCGGCGAAGGAGATGATGATCGCGGTGGGACTGGACCAGACATCGGCGGACAGCCCCAGCCGCTGCGCCGCGCCGGCGATCGCCATCTCCAGCCGCGGCGCCGAGGTGCCGTACTGATGCAGCCGCCGCGCCAGTTCCAGCACGAACGCGATGCGCGTGGCCGACGCCGTGGTGGCGAACTGCTGCTGGCTGATGGTCTCGCCTGCGCTCATGCCGCCGCGCGTACCTGCAGCGTGGCGCCCTCCACCGCGACCACTTCCACCGTGGTGCCCAGCGGCAGGTCCGGCCCGCTGACCAGCCACTGGCCATCGCCCACGCGGGCCTTGCCGCGGCCGTTGACGATCGGCTCGATCAGCTCGTAACGCTGGCCGATCAACTGCTCGGCGCGGCGGTTCAGGCGCTCGTCACCGGGCACGCGACGTTCCAGCCTGGGCCGCAGCCAGCGCGCATAGCCGACGCAGGAGGCGAACGCGAGCAGGCCGAACAGCACCGCCTGCACCAGCAGGCCCAGCGTCGGATCGACCCACAGCACCACGCCCATCGCGGCGGCGCCCAGGCCGATCCACAGCAGGAAATAGCCGGGCAGCAGCAACTCGCCGGCGATCAGCAGCAGCGCCAGGATCCACCACAGGTAATGCGTCGAAAGCTCCCACATCGTCGTACCCTCAGCGCAGCGGCGGCTGGATGGCGGCCGGCTTCTGCTGCTGGCCGAGCGACTCCTTCGCCAGCTCGGCGATGCCGGCCAGCGAACCCAGGATGCCGGTGGCCTCGATCGGCAGCAGCAGCATCTTCTGGTTCGGCGACTTGGCCATTTCCTTCAGCGCCTCGACGTAGTTGTTGGCGACGAAGTAGTTCAGCGCGTTGACGTTGCCGTTGGCGATCGCGTCGGACACCATCGTGGTCGCCTTCGCCTCGGCCTCGGCCGAACGCTCGCGCGCTTCGGCCGTGCGGAACGCGGCTTCCTTCTCGCCTTCGGCGGCCAGGATCACCGACTGCTTCTCGCCTTCGGCCTTGAGGATCGCGGCCTGGCGGAAGCCCTCGGCGTCGAGGATGTTGGCGCGCTTCTCGCGCTCGGCCTTCATCTGCCGCGCCATCGCGTCGACCAGGTCGCGCGGCGGCGCGATGTCCTTGATCTCGATGCGGTTGACCTTGACGCCCCATGGATGGGTCGCCTCGTCGACCACCTTGAGCAGCTTCGCGTTGATCGCATCGCGCTGACTCAGCGACTCGTCCAGATCCATCGAGCCGAGCACGGTGCGGATATTGGTCATGATCAGCGCCAGCGACGCCTGCTCCAGGTTGGACACCTCATATGCCGCCTTGGACGCGTCCAGCACCTGGTAGAACACCACGCCGTCGACGCGCACCACCGCGTTGTCCTTGGTGATCACGTCCTGGCTGGGCACGTCCAGCACCTGTTCCATCATGTTGATCTTGCGACCCACCGCCTGGTAGATCGGGATCAGGAAATGCAGCCCCGGGCTCAGCGTGCGGGTGTACTTGCCAAACGTTTCCACCGTCCATTCGAAGCCCTGCGGCACGATACGCACCAGCTTGGCCACGCCGATGATGACCACGACCACGATAACCAACGCAAGTAGCTGTCCCATTGCCCACCCCATGTCCTGAAGAAGACTTGAGTATAGGCGAGGCCGTACCGCTTCGAGCGCTATCGGGCAGCTGCCTGCGGCAGGCGTAGGCTCACCCGCAGGCCGCCGCCTTCGCGGTTGGCCAGCAGCACGCGGCCGCCGTGCGCCTCGGTGATCTCGCGCGCCAGCGCCAGGCCCAGCCCGGTGCCGGAGCGCTTGGTCGAATAGAACGGCAGCAGCGCCTGCGCCAGCACCGTCTCGCTCATGCCGGGGCCACGATCGGCCACCTCGATGCGCAACTCGTTGCCGACATCCAGGATCGACAGCGTGACCTCGTCGTCCGGCCCGCCCGACTCGTGCGCGTTCTTGATCAGGTTGATCAGCACCTGCTCGATCTGCACCGCATCGAAATGCCCCGGCCGATCCGGCACCGGCGTCGCCAGGCGGTACTGGCAATGCAGCGCCAGCCCGTCGAGGAACGGCTTCCACTCGATCTCCACCGGCTGCGGCGTGGGCAGCTTGGCGAAGCTGGCGTAGCCGGCGATGAAGCGGTGCAGGTGCAGCGCGCGTTCGCCGATGGTGGCGAACACGCCGGGTAGCCGCTCGATCTGGCCGCGGCGGGCCAGCTCCGCACCGGAGTGCGCCAGCGAAGTGATCGGCGCCAGCGAATTGTTGAGCTCGTGGCTGATCACCCGGATCACCCGCTTCCAGGTCGCCACCTCCTGCCGCGACAGCTCGCGCGTCATGCGCCGGAACAGGTGCAGCCGATGCGGCCGGCCCTGCAGCCGGAACGCGCGCTGCGACAGGTGGAAGGTTTCCTCGCCGCCGTCCATCTCCACGCTGAGCAGGGCATCCTCGCCGCTGTCCACCGCCTTGCGCAGCGCTTCGGGCGCATCGGCCAGCAACTCGGCGAAGTCCAGCCCGACCAGGGTGCGGCCTTCATTGAACAGGTGTCGCGAGGCGATGTTCGCGTAGGCGACCCGGCCGATCGCATCGGTCAGCACCAGCGCCACCGGCGTGTTCTGCACCACCGTGTCCAGCAGCAGCTCGCGCTGCACCAGGTGCTGGCGCTGTTCGCGCAGGGTGTGCCCCAGCGCGTTGTGCATGCGGATCAGCTCGCCCAGCTCGTCGCGCCGGTCGACCGCGATCGAGAAGGTGAAATCGCCGTCGCGATAACTGGCCACCGCGCCCTCCAGCGCGCGCAGCAGCCGGCTCACCGGCGCCATCACCCGGCCGGCCAGCCAGAATGACAGCGGCAGCAGCACGATCACGCTGGCCAGCAGGCCGCCGTAGATGCCCAGTTGCATGGGCGCACGTATCGACAGCGCCAGGTCCTTGCGCAGCCACACCAGCAACTGCGGCAGCGGCCACTGGGTGACGCCGGCGTAGATCAGCGCACCGGCCAGGCCGGCCACGGCCAGCAGAAAGGTCAGGCGCCCCTGCAGCGAATTCAGGCGACGCCACATCGGCTGTTCTCCTCGACGGGGGAAAGCCGATTCAATGGCACCTGGCGTCCATCGGGGTCATCGCGCAGTCGAGCGGCGGCCGGCCGCCTACCCAGGCGCGCTCGGTGCCGAGTACCGCGGCCCGATCCATCGGACGCGGCGGCGGCTTGTTCAGCACGCCGCCATCGCTGCCGTCGCTGAACCTGAACGGACTTTTCTTCGACTCCGCCAGCACCACCGGCGAACCGAGCCGATACCGGGCCGGGCTGGCGGCGGCCTGCAGCGCCCAGTCCTCGCGGGAACCCGATGGCGCCTGCGCCAAGGCCGCGCCGGCCGTCAGCCAGGCGGCAACAAGCATGATCCGGCGATATCGCATGGCCCCTCCCCTGCTGGATGCATGCAGCCATCTTTCTACGCCTTCCAGTCGAGGACAAGCATCGCCGTCACATATCGCTCAAGCCGTGGTCGCCAGGCCGTAGCGCTCCATCCGCCGATACAGCGCCTGGCGCGACAGGCCCAGGCTCTGTGCCGCGCGGCTGACCACGCCATCGGCCTTGTGCAATGCGGTCTCCACCGCCTCGCGGCTGGGTTCGTCGAGGTTGCGCGCAGCGGCCGTTGCCGCATGCTGCGGCAGGTTCAGCAGCTCGGGAGTGATCGGGTGGCCGCCGGCCAGCAAGGCGGCGCGCTCGATCGCGTTCTTCAGCTCGCGCACGTTGCCGGGCCACGGATAGCCCAGCAGCGCCTCGCGCGCGGCATCACCGAACTCGGCGCGGCCATCCAGGAAGAATTCGGCCAGCGGCAGGATATCGTCGTTGCGCTCGCTCAGCGGCGGCAGGTTCACCTCGATCACGTTGAGCCGGTAGTACAGGTCTTCGCGGAACGTGCCGGCCTGGATCATCGCCTTGAGATCGGCATTCGTCGCCGACAGCACGCGTACCTTGGCCTGGCGCGTCTTCCCCGAACCCAGGCGCTCGAACTGTCCGGTCTCCAGCACGCGCAGCAGCTTCATCTGGCCGGGCAGCGGCAGGTTGCCGATCTCGTCCAGGAACAGGGTGCCGCCGTCGGCCAGCTCGAAGCGGCCCTCGCGCGCCTTGTTCGCGCCGGTGTACGCGCCGGCCTCGGCGCCGAACAGCTCGGCCTCGATCAGCTCGCCCGGCAGCGCGCCGCAGTTCACCGCCACGAACGGGCCGCGCTTCACCGCCGAGTTCGCGTGCACGATCGCCGCGATGCGCTCCTTGCCGGTGCCGTTCGGGCCGGTGATCAGCACCGGTACGTCGGAGCGGGCGATCTGGCAGGCCAGATCCAGCGTGCGCGCCATCGCCTCGGAGGCGAAGACCAGGCCGTCCAGTTCGTATTTGCCCTGCAACTGCTCGCGCCGCTGGCGCCGTTCACGGCGGCTGCGACTCACCTCGCGGGTCGACTCGGACAGCTCCAGCAGGTTCTCCACCGTGGCCAGCAGCTTGTTGTCGTCCCACGGCTTGGCCAGGTAGTCCGCGGCGCCGGCCTTGACCAGTTCCACCGCGGTCTCCAGGTGCGTCCACGCGGTCAGCAGGATGACCGGCAGGTCCGGATGCCGCTCGCGGATCGCCCGGAACAGCGCCACGCCCTCCTCGCCCGAGGTGGTGTCGGCGGTGAAATTCATGTCCTGGATCACCACGTCGACTGCCTCGCGCTGCAGCAGCGCCAGCCCCTCGTCGGGCGTCAGCGCGGTGAGCGGGCGGATCTCGTTGAGCGAAAGCGCCAGCGACAGCGCCTCGCCCACGGCCGGGTTGTCGTCGATGATCAGGACGGTTCGCATCTTTCTTCTGCACATGCGGACATGGATGCCGCTCCGGCCTGAAAGGTTGCCATGACTATGGTCATGCGTATACCCGCAGATCCACTTTTCATACCGATCTCGTCGCCACCACCGGCGGCACCGCCGCCGCGCGCAGCGCGGGGCCCAGCACGGCTAGCTGTCCAAGCACCCACAAGACCAGCGCGGCGATCGGCAGGTAGTACAGCGGCAACCGCGGCAGTTCGTAGTGCTTCATCAATAACAAATTCAACGCGACAGCAAGCAGCAATCCCAGCGCAATACCGCCGCTGACGATCAGGAAATTCTCGGTCTGGAAGTAACGCAGGATGTCGTTGCGGGTGGCGCCGACCGCGCGGCGGATGCCAATCTGGTGGGTGCGTTGCTGCACCCAGAAGCTGGACAACCCGACCACGCCCAACGCAGTCAACGCCAGCAGGCAGCCGATCACCACCAGCAGCAGCCAGATCAGTGCGCGATCGTCGTGGAAGTAATCCGACACGGTGCGTGCATAGCTGTTGCTGCCGGTGATGATGCGATCGTTGTCCACGCGGTCTAGCACGGCCGGGATGTCGCGCAGGACCGCATCGCGTGCGGCAGGCTCCATACGCAACACATACATGCCGCCGGGTATCGAGCGTACCGGCAACAGCAGGTTGTCTTCGCTGTTGGTGCGGCCCGACAGGGTCGGATTGAGCAGGTGCCTCGTCACACCGACGACGCGGGTGACGTACTTGCCCTTTTCGCCCATGAAGATCGGTTGACCCAATGCACTCTGACTGGGCCACAGACGATCGGCCAGCGCGCGCGTGACGATCACCGCCGAAGGCGGCGCCTGATTCGCGGAAGGGCTGTAATCGGCATATTCCTGCGGCAGGAAGTCGCGCCCCTGGTCCAGCTTGATGCCCAATTCGCCGACGATGCCAGGCGTGCCGAGGTACATCGCGATGTTGTTGAACGTGGCCTTGGGCAGGCCGGGTTGGACCGAGATACCGCTGCGCCACATGGCGGCATCCAACAGCGGCAACGAATTGACCCTGACCACTCCTGTGACACCCCGCATGTCGCGCAAGGCAGTCAGATCGGCCTGTTCCAGACTCATCCTGCTGGCTGGGTTGCCGTCCTCGCGAAGACTGTCGCTATTGACCCAGACGAGTTCATTGTTCGCCACCCCAGTGGTCAATTGCATATCCGAAAGACGGTCACCGATCAGGAACAGCGCGTTGCTGACGATGGCGCAGGTCAGCGCGATCTCCAGCATCACCAGGACTACGGTGGTCTTGTGATGTTTCAGTGCGGAAAGGATGGGATGCATGATCGTGGCTCTCACTGGATCTTCAGCGCGCGCGCCGGTGGCAGCCGGCAGGCGCGCCACGCCGGGAACATGGCGGCAAGTACGGTGGTGCATAGCGCCAGTACGAAAGTTGCGTACAACATCGGTGCGTCCAGATGCGCCAAGCCCGCGTACTGCGCCGGCTGCTGTCGCACCACCCACAAGCCGAACAACGCAAGCAGCACGCCGACCACGCCACCACACAAGCCCACCAGCGTTGCCTCGGCTAGCAACTGCGCAAAGATCGAACGCATCGATGCGCCCATCGCACGGCGCACGCCCATCTCACCGCCGCGTCGCAGGAATTTCACCAGCAGCAGCGCCACCGTGTTGACCAGGCACACCAGCATGAACCCCAGTGCCAACAGCGTCTGCAGTTGCACGCTCCCCGGCACCACCTTGTTGTAGTCCAGCCAGCCCATGAGATCGTGCAGACGCGTATTGGGTGGCCGCACGAAACGTCCCAGCATCTTTTGCTGCTGCGAGTAACTCACCAGAAATTCGCGATAGGCCCGCTGCTGCGCTGGCGTATCCAGCTGGACCCAGAACTGCAACCAGGAACACGGGGCCGTCTTGCGGTCCAGGTTGTTGAACGACATATATCCCCAGCATTCCAGGCTGCCGCCGATCCCTTGATGCAGTGCCAATGCGGTGGATAGAGGCATGAACACCTGCTCGCCGTCCTGGTAACCGCCCGAGGTAAGGTCGTAGAAATGCGGTACCGGACTCCACGGTTCGATCACCCCGACAATACGGAAGTCGTTTTGACCCAGACGCAGTATTTTTCCGACAGCCTGCCCTCCGCCGTACAACTTGTCGGCCAGTGTCTTCGCGACCACGATCACCCGCGCCTGCTTGTCATCGTCAGATGACGACCAGCCACCGCCACGTGCAAACGGCACGTCGAACATGGCGAAGAAATCCGCCGTGGTAAAACGCGCATCGACGTAGAAGGCGCGGTTGCCGCCCTGCGCCGGGCGCACCGTCACCTGACCACCCGACATGGCGGCTTGATGGGTGCCTTTGCGCGCCTTCAGCAAATTCGTCGCGTCGATCCAGGCCATCTGCGTGGGCGGCTCTTCGCCTACGCGATAGTCATCCATACCTCGCGGATCGAGCTGCGGATAGAACAACTGCGTGCTGCGTTCCGGCAACGGGTTGCCGGACATCACATGCAGCACCGTAAGCATCGTCATGCTCGCGCCGATGCCCAGGCCGATCGCCAGCACCATCAGCGCGGTGAGCACCGGGTTGCGCCTGAGGCTGCGCTGCGCCAGATCGAAGTAATAGCCGAACATTCCGTGTACCCCCATCAACCATTGAAATCACGTACCACGCTGTAGGAGCGCACCCGCCTGTCACACCGATCTCGTCGCCACCACCGGCGGCACCGCCGCCGCGCGCAGGGCCGGGCCCAGCACGGCTAGCTGGCCGAGCCCCCACAGCACCAGCGCGCCGATCGGCAGGTAATAGAACGGCAGGCGCGGCAGCTCGTAGTGCGTCATCAGTGCCAGGTTCAACGCGAATGCCAGCAGCATGCCGAGCAGGATGCCGCCGGTGACGATCAGAAAATTCTCGGTCTGGAAGTAACGCAGGATGTCGCCGCGGGTGGCGCCCAGCGCACGCCGCACGCCGATCTGCCGGCGTCTCTGCTGCACCCAGAAACTGGCCAGACCGACGATGCCCAGCGCGGTGACGCCGAGCATGGTGACGATCACGCCGATCAGCAGGTCGATCATGATACGGTCGGACTTGAAATAGTCCGTGCGCAGATCGGTGATGGTCTGGCTGTTTTCCTGATCGAGCACCACGTCCGGCGCGATCTTCGCCACGGCATCGCGCGCGGTACGCAGCACGCGCGGCAGATCGGCCGGACTGGCCCGCAGCAGATACGTGCCGGCCAGTGAACCTCCGGGCAGCGTCGGTGTGAACACCGTCCACTCGGCCGCCTGCGCGCCCCATTCGCGCGGATGCGCACGCGCAAAATGGTCGACCACGCCCATCACGCGGAAGTGCAGCTTGTCGCACCAGAATTCCTTGCCGATCGGGCTTTCTCCCGGCCAGGCGTGTTCTGCCAGCGCGCGGCTCACCAGCACCTGCGCGTCCATGGGAGCGAAATTGGTGGCGGGACGATAATCGTCCGCCTGCGGCATGCGGCCCTCGACCAGTTTCAGACCCAAGACCTGGAACGTACCCGGCTCGGCCAGTACGAAATCCACGACACCAATCGTGTTCTTGAAACTGTCGGCATCGCGCGAAATGCCTGCAGCGCCTGTTTGCGGTCCGAACGGTACCTGGTTGATCAGGGTTACCGCCTGCATGCCTGGTATCGCACGCAGGCCAACGAGCATGCGGGCGTTGACATCCGCAGCCTGGGTCGGCTCGAAGCCATTTACGGTCAATACGGCCAGCGAGTTTTCGTCGACGCCACTCTGCGTCTGGATCAGCTTCCAGCGCTGGACCACCAGGAAGCAGGCGTTGCACAACACCGCGCAAGCCAGTGCAATCTCCATCGCGATCAGCAACGTGGCAAGCCGGTGGCGGCGCAGGGCGGCGAGTATGGGTCGAATCTGCATGTGCGTTCTCCTCACAGCGCCTTGAGTTGCCAGGCGGGAACCACGCGACTGGCCCGCAACGCGGGGATCAGCCCGGCCAGCAGGCTGGTCGCGACCGCCGTCACGAAGGTGGTTAGAAACATGGCGGTATCCACATGCGCGAGATGCGCGTAGTCCACCGGCTGCTGACGCACCAGCCACAAGCCGGTCAGGGTCAGCAGCCAGCCGAAAAAGCCACCCAGCAGACCGATCACGCCAGCTTCGACCAGACACTGCGAGAAAATCGCGCGGCGGCTTGCACCAAGCGCGCGGCGCACGCCGATCTCGCCGCTGCGGCGCAGGAATTTCGCCAGCAGCAGACCCACCGCGTTGAACAGGCAAATGGCGAGAAATGCGGATGCCAGCCACGCCTGCAGGCGCACGTCGTCCGGCACCATGCCGCGGGCAGTCAGCATCGTCATCACATCGCGCACCCGGACGTGCTCCTTGCCTATCGCAAAACGCCCCATCGCCTTCTGCTGCTCCGCGTAATCAGCCACGAAGCGCGCGTAGGAGCTGGCCTTCGCTGGGCTGTCCAGTTCCGCCCACAGCCACACCCACACGCAATCCGAGTTCTGCAGGTGGTGCGTGTCGTCCGGCACATGCCAGCAGGTATAGGCCTGGAAGTTGCCCTCGTTGATTTCCATACTGCTAGTGAAAGGTACGAATACGTCTTCCGTCTTGCTGAAGTTCTGGCTCCACGGGTCGTAGAACAGCGGTGTGGGCCGCCACGGTTTGAGCACGCCGACAATGCGGACGTCGGTGTCGCGCACCCGCAGGCTGCGGCCGACGCTGTTGGCGCCGCCGAACAGCTTGGCATTCAGATCGGCCGAGATCACGGCCACGCGAGCGCGATTCGCATCGTCCTGAGCACTCCAGCCGGCGCCGTACTGGAACGGCACCTCGAACATCGGGAAGAAATCCGTGGTGGTAGAAAGCATGCTCAGGATCAGCGGCGGGCGCCCCGTTCCCGGCGCCCGCACTTTCACGGGACTGCTGGTGACGAGAGCCTGACGGTCGGCGCGGTGTGCGTTCCACAGGTCCGTCGCCGAGCGATAGTCCATGGCGGGATAGGGTTCCGTGTGGTCCGCCCTGGCGGGGTTCTCCGGATCGACTTGCGGGAAAAACAGCACGCCGCTCTTGCCGGGTATCGGGTCGCCGGACAACAGGTGCACCACCGTCAGCGTGGTCATGCTGGCGCCGATGCCTACGGCAATGGCCAGCACCATCAGCGCGGTGAGCACCTTGTTGCGCTTGAGGCTGCGCAAGGCTAGGTCGAGGTAGTAGGCAAACATCTTTCAGGCTCCAATAACGATTTGCATCACACCGACCGCGTCGCCACCACCGGTGGCACGGAAGCCGCTTTCTGCGCCGGCCCGAATACCGACGCCTGGCCCAGCAGCCACAGCGACAGCGCACCGCCCGGCAAGTAGTACCAGGGCATGCGCGACATTTCGTAGTGCTGCATCAGATAGATATTGATGCCGAAGGCCAATCCCATGCCGATGGCCACGCCGACGCTGGTGAGCAACAGGTTCTCGGTCTGGAAGTACTGCATGATGTGGCCGCGCGTGGCGCCCACCGCGCGGCGGATGCCGATCTGCCGGCGCCGCTGGCCGACCCAGAAGCTGGTCAGGCCGACGATGCCGAAGGCCGTCACCGCCAGCATCACCACGCACACCAGCACCAGCATCCAGGCCATGCTGCTCATGTCGGCGAAATATTTCTCGCGGATGTCGCTGTACGTCTGGGCCTTGGTGACCGCGCCGGGATTGAGGTCCGCCAGCTTCTGCTCGGCCTCGCGCATGATGCGCTCGCGGTCCTGCGGCGCACTGCGGATCACGTAGTAGGCCAGCACGCCCTTGGAGCCGCCGGCACTGAGCGGGTAATACGTGCTGTCGTAGATGTATGGCCCGGCCTGGTTGCCAAATGCCGGGCGCAGCACGTCGGCCACCACACCGACCACGGTGTAGTAATGCGGCATCGAATACAGCGTCTTGCCCAACGCCGACTGTCCCGGCCACAGCTTTTTGGCCAGGCTCTGGGTGATGACGACCACATGGGTTTCCGGCAGGGGTGCCGTGTCGAACTTGCTGCCGGCGTATTCGTCGCCGTTGAAGAAACGCCCCTGCAGCAGGCGCAGACCCAGCGCCTGGTCGGCGCCTTCGCCGACGAAGTACAGCGAAACGTTGTGGCTCTTCTGGTCGCTGATGGTGGCGTCGGGATCGAGGCCGAAACTCCAGCCCCAGTTGTTGTGGCTGAGCGGCAGCGTGCTGGTCACCGCCACCGCATTCACGCCGGCGATGCCGCGCAACGCAGCGAGATTGCGCGGAATGTCGCTGCCGACCAGCTTGTCGTCGGTGCCGCGCAGGACCACCGTGGCGATACCCTGTTCGTCGATCGCGTTGCCCAGGTGGATGTCGGACACGCGCTGGCTGATCATGAATACGGCGTTGCACAGCACCGCGCAGGCCAGCGCGATTTCCAGCACGATCAGGCAGGCGGGAATGCGGTGCTTGCGCAGGCTGGCGAAGATCGGACGGATTTCCATGGCCACCTCAGGCAGCTTTCAGTTGCGGGGCCGGCGCCAGCACGCAGGCGCGCCAGGCCGGCAGGATGCCGGCGATCAGGCTGGCGACCAGGGCGACGACGAAGGTGAAAAAGAACATGCCCAGGTCGAGATGCGCGAGGCTGGCGTATTCCGCCGGCTGGTGACGGATGCCCAGCAGGCCGAGCTCGGCGAACAGCAACCCCAGCACGCCACCGGCCATGCCGACGATGGCCGCCTCGACCATGAACTGCGTGAAGATCTCGCGCCGGGTGGCACCGAGCGCACGACGCACGCCGATCTCCTGCGAGCGCCGCAGGCATTTGGCCAGCAGCAGGCCGACCGTATTGACCACGCAGATCAGCAGGAAACCGAATGCCAGCCCGGCCTGCAGGCGCACGTCGTCGGGCACCACCTGCTGGTCGCGCAGCCATCCCATCAGATCGAGCAATGCCGTCTCGGGGCGCTGGAAGCGGCCCTGCGCAATCTGCTGCTGCGCATAGCTGGACAGGAAGGATTTGTAGTTGGCCACGGCGGCGTCATCGGCCAGTTCCACCCACACGCCGAGCCACATGCAGGGCGCCGTTTCCAGATGCTTGATGTCGGTGACGGCGGCGTAGCATTCGGTGTCCTGCGGGCCCATGTCGGTCGCGCGCGCCGTCCTCAGCGGCAGGAACGCCGCATCGCCATCGCCGTAACTGCGCCCCCCCAGGTCCTGCGCGTAGAAGCGCGGCTGCGGCGCCCATGGTTTCAGCACGCCCACGATGCGGAAGTCACGATCGTTCAGGCGGATGGTCCTGCCCACGCTGTTGGCACCGCCGAACAGCTTGTCGTTGAGAAAGCTCGCGATCACCACCAGTTGCGCACCGCTGTCGTCGTCCGCGGCGGTCCAGCCACCGCCGTACTGGAACGGCGCATCGAACATCGCAAAGAAATCCGCCGTGGTCATCACCGCGTCGCTGAAGAACGGATGCTTTCCGCCCTGCTCTGGCAGGATCTTCGCCTGGCTCAGCGCCATCGCCGCCTGGCGCGTGGCGCGATGCTCGTGCAGCAGGTTCATCGCGTCGACGTAGGTCATCGTCGGCGCCGGCTTGGTCTGTCCGGCGATGTAGCCATCCTTCGCATTCGGATCGAGTTGCGGGTAGAACAGATGCGCGCTCTTCTGCGGCAGCGGGTCGCCGGATAGCAGCCGCAGCACGGTCAGCGTAGTGATCGTGGCACCGATGCCCAGCGCCAGCGCCAGTACCATCAGCGTAGTGAGCACCTTGTTGCGTCTGAGACTGCGCAAGGCCAGGTCGAGGTAATAGGCAAGCATCCGTCAGACTCCAATCATGGGTTGCATCACACCGACCTCGTCGCCACCACCGGCGGCACGGCAGCCGCCCGCATGGCCGGACCAAGCACCGCCAGCTGCCCAATCAGCCACAGCACGACCGCACCGACCGGGAAATAGATGGCCGGCAAGCGCGGCAATTCGTAGCGGGTCATCAGGAACAGGTTGATGCCGTAGGTGAGCACCATGCCCAGCGCGATGCCGATGGTGGCGAGCAGGAAGTTCTCGGTCTGGAAGTAGTTGAGGATGTTGCGGCGGGTCGCGCCCAGCGCGCGGCGCACGCCGATGGTGCGGCGCCGCTGCGCCACCCAGAAGCTGGCCAGGCCGACGATGCCCAGCGCGGTCACGACCAGCAACGCGATGATGACGCCGACCAGGATGCCGGCCATGGCGCGGTCGTTCTGGAAGAAGTTGCTGCGGATGTCGTCGAGTGTCTTCTTTTTGAGGATGATGCGGTGCGGGTCAGCCTTGCGCAGCGCCTTGGCCGCGTCCTCCAGCACGCGTTCGCGCTGTCCGGATGCCGTGCGCAGCACATAGCGCGACGCGCTGGCGGTGCTCATGCGCAGCGGGAAGATCATCGTCCACTGCGCCGTGCCGTCGCCGTTGAACAGCGACGGCCGGATCAGCGCCTGCACCACGCCGATCACGCGCACCGAGGTCTCACCGAGATAGATGTTCTTGCCCAGGGCCTGCTCGCCGGGCCACAGCCGCTCCGCCATCGCCTGCGTGATGATCACCGAGCCCACCTTGTTCTGCAGGTCGGGATCGCTTCGCATGGCGTCGAAGTCCAGGTACTCGTCGGCGTTGAAATCGCGCCCCGCCACCAGCGTGGCGCCATAGGTTCTGATCAGGCCTTCGCCCATGTACATGGTGGCGTTGAGCGTGGGCAGCTTCTGCGCCGGGTCGAGCTTGATGCTGGTGTTCGACGAGCTGTTGGTGAACGGCACCTGGTTGACCAGCGCCGCGGCGGTCACGCCGGGAATCTGCCGCAGCACCGCCAGGTCTTCCTGCGCGCGTGCCTTGGCGTCGGTCGGCTTGCCGATGTTGGCGACCTGGACCTGCACCAGTTCGTGCTCGACCACGCCGCTGACCATCTCGTTGCGTTCCAGTCGCTGGCTGATCAGGAACACGGCATTGCAGACGATGGCGCAGGTCAGCGCGATCTCCAGGATCAGCAGCAGTGCGGTGATCTTGTGCCGGCGCAAGGTCGAGAAAATGGGCAGGATGTCCATGTCAATTGCTCTTCAGTTGCAGCGCGGGGGGAATCAGGCAGGCCCGCCAGGCAGGCAGCAGGCCGGCCAGCAGGCTGGCCACGACGGCAGAGACGAAGGTCGCCAGCAGCATCGGCAGATCCAGATGCGCCAGCGCGGCATAGTCCGAGGGCTGCCTGCGCACCAGCCACAGGCCAAGCAGCGCCAGCAGCAGGCCACCGGTACCACCGACCAGGCCGACCGCACCGGCTTCGACCAGAAGCTGCGCAAACAGCGAACGGCGCGAAGCGCCAAGCGCGCGCCGCACGCCAAGTTCGCCCGAGCGGCGCAGGAACTTGGCCAGCATCAGTCCGACCGTGTTGACCAGGCACACCAGCAGGAAGCCGAACGCCAGCCATACCTGCAGATGCACGTCGCTGGGCACCACCTTGTTGTAGTCGAGCCAACCCATCAGGTCGTCCAGGCGCACGTTCGGCGGACGCTGGAAGCGGCCCATCGCCTTCTGCTCCTGCGAGTAATGGACCAGGTACTGCTTGTACGCGGCGGCCTCGGCCGGCGTGTCCAGCTGCACCCAGAACTGCAGCCAGGTGCAGGTGGCGATTTTCATGTTGTCGCCCGAGCCCTTGCCCCAGCAATCGGTCGAGCCGTTGCGGGCGAACTTCAGGTCCGTCGCCGTGGTCAGCGGCACGAACACTCCCTCGCTGGAGGAGTAGCTGCCGGTGTTGAGATCGTAGAAGTGCGGGGTCGGCCGCCAGCTGTCCAGCACGCCGACGATGCGGAATGCCACGTCGTCCATGCGCAGCGTCTGTCCCGTGCTGTCCTTGCCGCCGAACAGCTTGTCGTTGAGCTCGCGGGTGAGCACGGCCACGCGCGCGCCGGCCTCATCGTCGGCCGCGTTCCAGCCCTGTCCGTAAAGGAACGGCACCTCGAACATCGGAAAGAAATCGGCCGTGGTGTAGCGCGCGTCCTCGAAGAACGGATCGATCGAGGACTGCGCCGGCTGGATCGGCACGGCGCCGCCGGTCATCAATGCCTGGTGGCGGGCGCGCTTGGCGTGCAGCAGCGCCATGCCGTCGATCCAGCTGACCTGCTCCGGCGGATCGTCCTGCGGCTTGTAGCCGTCCATATCCTGCGGATC